>JAWQJJ010000001.1:304723-609447 GCA_033485155.1 Methanomassiliicoccus sp. | reverse complement strand
GTCGACGATCTCGCCGATCTCTTCCGAGCGCTTGCCCAGGACGGTGATGACCTTCGCGCTCTCGTCGACGACCTTTGAGATCTCCTGCATCTTCCTGACGGTGTTCTCGACCGCGGCCTTGCCCTGTCCCGCGCTCTCCGCTCCAGATTTAGCGCCATCGGCCATGCTCTGGAACCTGCTGACGATCTGGGTTACATTCGAAGACATACCCTCCATGATCTTGGCCGTCTCGTCCACCTGGGCAGACTGGTTCTGCGCTCCCTTGGAGATCTGCTGGATCGCGGCGCTGACCTGCTCGGTGGAGGCGTTCATCTCCTCCGCCGAGGAGGCTAGCTCCTGCGAGGTGGAGGAGACCAAGCTTATCGATCCATTTACCTCTTTCAATAGATCGGTGAGGCTCTCCCCGATATGATCGAGCGACCGGGCAAACTGTTGGAAATCACCCTGGGTCTCGATACTCACCCGAGCGGTCAGGTCCCCATTGGAGTAAGCGTCAGCGATACGCATCGCTTCGTTGATCGGGCCGATGACTGAATCCAGAGTATCGTTGACCCCTTGCACTATCGTCGCATAGCCACCCTTAAGCCGGTTCACGTCACCGCGGGTGGAGAGCTTTCCCTCGATCGCAGCCTTGGACAGCTTTCCTGACTCTTCGAGTAAGGCATAGAGGGAATTCCGCACATCGTTCAGATTGGCCATGAGGATCTTGAAGTCCCCTGAGTATGTGTTGTCGATCGCCGGCAGGTCCTCGCCATTGGCCATCACTTGGATGTATGTTGAGGCGTAATTTACCGGTCCCACTACGGCGTCCAGAGTATCGTTCATTCCATGAATGATATGAGCGAAACCGCCTCTGAGCCTGGTCAGGTCTCCTCTGATGTTCAATTGCCCGTCTTTTGCTGCCTGGATTAACAATTCGGACTGTTCATTCATCAGGACCAGTTGCCTCTTTACCTCGTTTATGCTGTTCACCAGTCCCTTGAAATCGCCCCTGAATTCTTTTTCAATCAGCTCCTGGTGTTCACCATTGGCCATCACTCTGATGTAATCCGTGCAATAGTTCAATGGTTCCATCACCGCGTCTAGAGTATCGTTGACGCCCTGGACAACCCTCTGATACTCACCCTTGTGTCTTGAAGCGTCGACCCTAGTGGATAATTTTCCCTCGATTGCTGCCTGGGAGAGTTTCTTGGTATCATCGACCAGCACTTCGATGGAATTCTTGGCTTGAACGAGGCTGTCGTTGACCTCCTGATATTGCATATGTAGGGATTGAGTGTACGCATTCCCCTCTCCCGCCTTAGCTTCGAAACTCAAATCACCATCAGCCATCTTCTTCAGATTATTTTTCAACTTGGCGAACTCAGCGGTGCGGTACTCCGCTTCCTTGGCCTTGGCGGTGACGTCCTGAACGATCTCGATGTGGCCGATGTTCTTTCCTTCTCGGTCCTTGATGTAGGTGACATCGACCTGGAAGTTCATGTTCGCCTGCTCGAAGAAGGTGATCTTCTTATCGGCCCGCAGGCACTCGACGCCGCAGTTCTTGGTCTTACAGATGCCGGCGCCCCAATTGCTGCATGGCTGCCCCATGACCTGGGACCGCTTGACCTTCAGCATCTCTTCGACCGGCTTGTTGATGAAGGTCCAGTTCATGTTGATGTCGGTGACCGACAGCGGCCAAGGCAGAGAATCGAGGATCTGCTCATAGAGGTATATCTTATCCTCGAGCTGCTTAATCTTATATGAGCTCTCTTTGGATTCCTTTTCATTTACAGAACTTGCATCGTTTGGAGTTACATCGAGATTACTCAGTCAAACACCCCACTATCCTAAAAATTAATTTATACTTTATATATATTAATATCATTAATTAATCAAAATTGATTACATCGATAGAGATTCTATGATCACGTAAGGTCCGGTTAATCATCTGGATAGTGAGGCTTTCCCGGCAGGCTTATACGCATTGAACACGAGAACGGTCAATTGGAAATTGATAATGAGAATGGATAAACTCAATAACGCTCTACAATCTAGTGAAATAAACACTACAATTGAAAAAATGTTTTCCTCATCGGTTCTTAATCAGGAACCTCATTCGACGGAAGGGGATCGCGGACGAGGTTATGCAGCTGCTCTGTAAAAGGGTGAAACGTTTTCGCTCCGATCATCCCTCATCCATTATTTCTCCCGATCACATCGGGCCAGGGAACTTGGATACAATAATGCGCACTGCCATGGTGGCAATAGAACACTACTTCGTTCACGGAAGAATTGGCCACCGATACTACTTGGCCATCGTTATATTATGTGCCATCATTGGGAATCTCTTCATCGCAGGGCCACCCTTCAAGTCAGGTGTTTCCTCTCCGACCGGTTTTTATCTTCATTACAGCAAGTACAGGCAGCTTCTTCACACTTGGCTTTCCCCTGATACCTGCCTACGTCGCGATCAGGCTTGACGATATCATACTGGCCGTTACCAAGGAGGGGTTCGACTACTGGATATGTTGTCCACAAGTAAACTCGATGCGAGTATGAGGTGGCTGGACGCTAGGAGGGTTCGAATAAATGTTGGGCACGGCCCCATTAGGCGGAGAGTTGAGATTGATAACATCAGCAGGCGGAATAGAGATGGAGACTTCATGGTGAATATTCCAAGACTCTACGTAGACATCATGCTACGCGCGACCGATGCAAAGATCTCCAAATATGTTAGAGATAATGGAAAATGGCTCGAAGAAGGTGATGCTGTAGAAGATTACCATTTTTCATATCCTGATAGTACCCGGCTATCCTCTATATTCATAGCTCTTCAAGCGCCACCATCAAACGTCTTAGCCCTCGTCATCCTCACTGAAAAATCACCCAATGTGATTTACCAATGGGCTCGACATGATCAAGGAATACACGTATCATGAGCTGATACCATCGTTCAATGGCTCGATGATGATCGAAGCCGAAGTAACCCTCAGATCATGCTATTCTTTGATGCCGCTTCACTTGGGTGGAATGATTAAAAGGGGTATCTTGATGCTGCGTGATACTTTACTGGTCACGCTCCCGAGGACGAATCGGTTCACGCTCCCTAGGCCTCTGCTACCCATGATCGCCAGGTCGTATCCCTTCGCCGATTCGCTCAATATCTCATCCGCCGGATTACCCATGGCCAACACGAGCTGATGCTTCAACCCTGCTTCATCCAGGATTCTCTCCGCTCCCCTCAGACGGGCCACCTCCTGATCGGGCACCTCTAAGGGAATATCCATCTCCTGTCCGGCCGAGGCTGGCGGCGTCCAAACGAACATCAGGTTGATCGTTGAGTCATGTTCCCTGGCTATGCCCACGGCATACCTCACCGCCTCCTCGGAATACTGTGACCCATCCACGCAGACCAATAACTTTGCCATCGGCACCGTCTTCACCTCCTACCATTACCAGCAGAAATTATTCGAACGGGGGTTATTAAGGAATTCATTCCATCTTCCGTTATGTTGAAAAAAGAGGGTCTACGTTGCCCATCGTTAGTACGGGTCAGAGGCCTCGATCTATTCATCGAGGCACCGTCCCGTACTTGAATCGGGCACAGCGTGGAACGTTGGCCCCTGTACGACGAGTCGTTCTGCTGTGGCCCGATAACGTGTTCTCGTATTAACAAAAACTAATTGTATATATCCTCGATCTTACTCTTCCCCCTGTGGGACGCATCTGGGTACTCCCCTGCACGGCCCTTGTGGCCGCAATTTTGCTCGTTGTAATCGTGCCGGTCGGCCAAAGCAGCGCCTCCTCCCCGGCGACGGTGTTCTCGACCGATTTTGAGGGGGTGGGATTCTTCATCACCGCCTGGGAACCGATAGGGTGGTCCCGCGGGGACTATGCCGCAGGCCATGTCGATGACCTGTGGTGCCGGGCCAACTCTTCCTGGCTGGGGATACTCTCCACCGGGTCGGGCATCAACATCACCGCCCACTCCACCCAGTCCGCCCTGTACTGTGCCAAGTTGGGAACGAACTCCAACAATGGGGCCGATAACCTCGTGAATGGCTACCCCGACCCGGGTATGGACTCGTGGGTACGGCTCACACCGTCCAATGCTGCGAGTTATGACGGGATGACTTTGACATTCTGGTACTGGGCTAAGACCCAGGACGCCAGTTACACCGGTGATCTGACCGACTACCTATGCGTCAACGCCAATAACGGGGCCACTACGACAATGGTCTGGAAGCAACCCTCGGCCGACAGCAACGGCTGGCAGATGGCCACGGTCTCCCTGCCGGCTGGGACGGTATGGATGGAGTGGGAGTTCAAGTCAAGTTCTTCATCCAGCGGCCACTATCCCGGGGCGCTTATCGATGATGTGACTGTCACCACAGGCAGCGTCGTCTCCGCCTCACCATTCTCAAAGATCGGCAGCATGAGCGCATACTACAGCAGCCGGACCGTACAGGTGCCAGCGACCTGGACCAACGCGGACCATCTCTCCCTTTACTACCGTACCGGGAACGGAGGATGGAATCTGTACACTGACAACGGGCATCCCGATGGCCTTTTCGGCAGCGCGCCCATCACATTCATGGCTCCCAGTGACGGGCAGTACCAGATCTTCACCATCGCAGGCAATTCCGCTCACGGTGAAACGATGAAGGCTGTTGCCGATGCGTCGATCGTCGTCGACGCCACCCCGCCAACCCTGGCCATCACCTCTCCGGTCGGGGGAACGGTCCATAATGAAAGTACCTTGTCCCTGAACTGGGCCGCCACCGACCATGGCTCCGGCATCGCGCGGACGGAGGTCAGCGTGGACGATGGGGCATGGATCAGGGTGCAGGGAGCTTCCCGCTCCCTCAGCGGGCTGACCGCCGGTACGCACACCGCAAAGGTCAGGGCGACGGACAACGCCGGTAACTCGGAGGAGGGCTCGGTCACTTTCATCGTTGCCCCGGGAGCCCCGGCGATGAGCGTGTCGCCGATCGGTCCGGGGGCGTTGCTCAACAGCACGGTCGTCGTGTCGTTCAATGAGACGGTGACCCACGCTTCGGTCCACATCTCGGTGAACGGTGTTCCGGCCACGCTGTCCTGGAACGGCGAGGTCGCGACTTCGACGTCCCCTTCTCTAGATCCGGGTCAGACCTACACGGTCAATGTGACCGGCACCAAAGTGGGAGGTCAAGCGTTCAGCGTGGAGTGGTCGTTCACTACAGTGAATGATATGGGGAGCATTTCCGGCACGGTGCGCGATCAAGGGGGCAACGCAATCTCCAATGCCACGGTGGCCCTGAGCAACGGCGATGTGATGATTACAGATGCCGGTGGGCACTTTAAGTTCACCGCCCTTGCTCCTGGCAATTATACTATGACCATAACCGCCCAGGGGTTCGTGGTGAGGACCATGGCCGTTAACGTCACCGCGGGTCAGGTGCAGGAGATGGGCGATCTGAAGATCGATGCTGTTACCGCCGATGCTCCGAACGGCGGTCTCGATCCTATCGTTCTACCTCTGGTCGCCCTGCTCGGGATCGGAGCGATCGCGCTGGTGGCAATTTGGAAGGGGAGAAAGAGACACTGACCGCCCTCTCGCCGCGGTGCTATCGCTCACACGTGTGACCTAGTGGCCATGGCCCGCCTCATTTCGCCAGGTCGTTGACGACCTGTACGGCTTCCAGGGCGTCCGAGGCAAAACCGTCCGCCCCGATGGCTTTCCACAGCCCCTCCACGTTGTTGAAGGGGTACCCTCCCACGACGATCTTGATGTCGCCGAGTTCGGGATCTCCCCTCACGAACCGTATGAGGCCCCTCACTCGCCTCACGTTATAGGCCATAGTCGCGGAGACCAGAAGGAATTTGGCTTGCCTCTGCTTGGTTATCGATACGACGTCCGGATGCGGCGTGTTAGCGCCGAGGAAGCTGACGGCCCAACCGTCGACCTCCAGGAAATCGGCGACCATCCTGGCGCCGACCTCGTGCATCTCATTGCCCACGCAAGTGACCACGATGGATCCCTTTCCCACCTTCCGGGGGCACATCTCGGCGTAGAGCTGGGCCATGAGCTGAAGGGTCACCTCGGTCACCAGGTGCTCCTGGGCCACGCTGATCAGTCCCTCCTGCCATCGCCTCCCCAGCTCATACTGCGTCCGCTGGAAGACGTTTAGGTACAGGTCCTTGAACGGCAACCCTCGGGCCAGGGCCTGCCGGATCGTCTCCTCGGCCTTGCTCCGGTCGCCTTGGAGAACATTTTCCAGGTAGGTCAGGGCGACCTTGCCCATCTCCTCGTTCTCATCAATGTACCGGGGGGCGGACTCAGGCATGGTCGGAAATCTTTCCAGCGTCGACTGGAGGATGTGATCGACCTTGGCAGCGAACGGGCCTTCGAGCTCCGACCGGCATCGCTCGCGCATGTGCTGCAGTTTTTCGTAGAGAAGGTCAGAGGGGGCCCCGGTGTGCTTGAGCACTACCTTGGCCCAGCTGATGTAATTGATGAACAGCTGGGGGGAGTCCATGACCGCGGCGTCGAATAGGAACGTCAGCTGTTTTTTGGTCTCCTCCAACCAGGGGTCGTTCGCATCACCCTTGTAGGAGGCGAAGACCTCCGGCCGAGCCTTCTGGTGGTCGTCCATTACCCCTGCCGCCAAGTCATCTATCAGTCCATACGGGTCTTTCATATCCCCACCTCCATCGTCCTCATAACCGTTCGTTCCGCTCTCTCGCCCTTCCGAGAGGTATGCCCCCTTGAACTGCAATATGCCTCCCGCTCCTCCAACACATAGTGGACCATCATTCCACGGCCTCCTTACTGCCGATCGTCTGGCGGGCAAGCTCTTTCACCTGCTCTATGGCCTCCCTCATCACTGTCAGCGTCCCGTCCCGGGACTCGAAGCGCAACGACAGCTCGTCCGCGAACTTCTTGGCCTTCCTCTCGAAGCACTCCCGTTCCCCGATGGTATGCACATAGATGCTCCGGGAGTAGCCATCGAAGAGCTTGGTAAACATGGAATGAAACATCTCATCCTCAAGGTCCATGCCCATCTTCCTATTCCAGTCCTCGTGGTGCCATTCCATGTCCATCTCCGAGAAATATGGGGTCGAATAGTAGGTCAGGGGCACATTCTCCTTCTCTCGATCGTACACCTCCTGGGTGAGGTACACGGCGATGCAATCGTCAGCCTTGAACATAACCGTTGGTACCTTCACCCGGTCCTCGACGCCCTTAAGCGATCCGCAGGTACCATAGCCCAGGAGGACGGCGTCAACCTTACCTTCCAGCGAATCGATCCGATCTATGACTGTTTCTCTCAGGGCCTTAGGATTCTCGTGCAAATGATATTCCAAATACTCATGGAGAACGAAGTCGCCGTCCCCTTCGGTAAGTGCTTCCAGCTCCCGTTTGAAGTGGTCACAGGCGATGATGGCGATCCTCAACTTACCCCGCACCTCCAAGAACCCGCCGACCCCGCCAGCGAACTGGGTTCCCCCATCTATTACCGTAGCCGGTGGCTATTAAGGTTTATTATCCTAAAGAAACGAGAGGAGCATCATTTCTTGAAATTAATGTAAGTATCCTGCTTCCGGTCCGGAAGGAGCCAGTTAGGGCGATGCATTGCCTCCATCGGCGGGTCGATCGTGAATTTAAATATCCACCTAACCACATCGGCCATCCGCCAAAGTAACGATCTCAGGCGCCCTGGGGGATGGTCGCATGTCCTTGAAGTAGGGCCTCATCTCCTCGAGGACCGGAGAGGCCGCGACGTCCGAGGTGATCAACAAGACTGAGATGGAATTCGTCGGAAAGGATACCATCGACATCCTGACCAACAGGAGTTCGTCATCACGGTTGAACCAATAAGAGGAGGAGTGGCAAGGTTAGCTCGGTAATGATCATCAGCATGGACATCACCGGTAGGAAGCGATGATGAGGTCGAACCGTCAGGGTGTCTGAGGAACCCATAACAAGCACGCACCGACCGTCAGATGCGTTCGCGAGAATTTATCTGGACATAAGTTCTTGATGATCGGCCCGACGAGGGATGCGATGAATAGGAAGGTAACTTACAAGTCCGAGATAAGGGAGAGCATTCTGGATTATCTGGCCGGCGACGACAGGACGATCGTGAACTACCTGGCCTCCAATAGCAACCTGCCAGGTCCGCGCGGCAACCTGGAGATGGCCGAAGCCTTCGCCGACCTGGCGGGCGAGATGTCTATCAAGGAGCCCATCAAGATCTGGAAGCTCGCCGCCGACATGGCTGCGATCCCCCCGGAGGCTGCTCCGGTGAACGACCCGATGGAGATGGTGCCTTTCTGCGGCACGGTGGCCATCGGAGCTATTGCGTCGGCTCAGGAGGGATTGGACGAGAAGGCCTTCGCTCTCCTCAGGAAGATGGCGGACGACCCTCGATGGAGGACACGGGAGGCGGTGGCTATGGGCCTTCAGCGCATGATCGCGAAGGATGGTCGGGCAGTGATGACCGAGCTCGAAAGCTGGATTAAGAGCGGGGAGTGGCTCAGGATGAGGGCGGCGATGGCGGGCGTCGCCGAACCGGCCCTGTTAAAGGATCCGGAGCTGGCCCGAAGAGCCCTCGACCTGCACAAGGGGGCAATCGCAGAGGTCCAAAGGTCCGGGAACCGGAAGGATGAGGGGTTCAGGACGTTGCGACAGGCATTGGGCTACTCCCTCAGCGTCGTGGTCAGCGAGTGCCCGGGTGAGGGTTTCAGGTACATCGACCGAATCGCCCATACCTCCGACCCGGATATCAGATGGATCGTCAAGGAAAATTTAAAGAAAAAGAGGCTGACCAAGTCCTATCCTAGGGAGGTCGCCGAAGTGACCGATATCCTGAACGGTCGGCCGTGAGCCAGAGGCCCATCGCTATCCTTTAGTCAATGTATCCGATCGTGGCGGAGAGAGGGCCCTACCGCCGCCACTGGCTGAAACGTGTATATAGTGACTCCTAGCAACACACGTCGACCGGCCATCCCGAATCATCATAGTCGAGCTATGTTGGCTGGTAAAAAGGAGACGTGATTCCGCTGACAAGTTCGACCACCGATGACTATCGACCGATCGAAGATTATGGGCTTATCGGCAACAGGCATACGGCCGCCCTGGTAAACAGCGCTGGGTCGATCGATTGGCTGTGCTGGCCCCGCTTCGACTCTCCGTCCATCTTCGCCAAGATCTTGGACCCACAGCTGGGTGGAAGCTGGTCCATCCAGCCGACCTCCGAGTTTAAAAGCTATCACCGCTACCTGAAGGATACCAACATCCTCGAGACTTTCTTCGTGGGCCCGCGGGGAAAGATAGCTGTGCTCGACTTCATGGACATGTCCTGGGCCGAGCAGGAGATGGAGGGTGGCCCTCCGGGCAAGCTGATCCGAGTGGTCAGGGGGCTGGAGGGGAACGTGGAGACGACGAGCCTCTGTCGACCCAGACCTAACTACGCCCGGGATAAGTGCGCCATCGATCTTAGGGGGAACGAGACGTCGATCGACAACTTCATATTGACGGGGCCGGTGGGCTGGCTGGTGGACGAGGAGGACCGGTCCCTCGCCCAGACCTTCATGGTGCGCCCGGGAGAGCAGTTCTACTTCACCCTGGCCAGCGACATCGACCAGAGCCCATTGGGTTCCATCTACTCTTCCCTTCATTCGACCCAGAACTATTGGGTGGCCTGGGCGGACAAGTGCACCTACAACGGACCGTACCGTGATATGGTCGTGCGCTCCGCCCTGATCATGCAGCTGATGACCTATGCACCGTCCGGGGCCATCGTCGCCGCGCCGACGACCTCTTTGCCCGAGGAGATAGGTGGCGAGCGCAACTGGGACTATCGTTATACCTGGCTCCGTGACGCTTCCTATTCCCTTCTCAGCCTGGTCCGTGCCGGCTACTCCGATTTCGTCGAGCACTACACCAGCTGGGTGTACCGGGCGACCGTTGGAGACCTCAAGATACTCTATCCCATCGTCCCCCATGGACGGACCGAGGAAGAGGTGCTGGAGCACCTGCGGGGGTATAGGGACTCGAAGCCGGTGCGCATTGGCAACGAGGCCGCCGACCAGCTGCAGCTGGACGTGCTGGGGGAGCTGTATGGGGCCGCGTACTTCGTGTGGCGCCTGGGTTTGTTCAAACCATTCGAGGACGGGGAGAGGCTGAAGAGGGGACTTGAATGGATATGCGACAACTGGAAGATGCCGGAGAACGGCATCTGGGAGGTGCGGGGCGGACGGCGCAACTTCGTCTATGGAAAGGCGATGCTGTGGTTCGCCCTCGACCGGGGCATCCAGATCTGCGAATCCCTGGGATTCGAAGGAAACTTTGATCGATGGAAGGGAGAGAAGGAGGCGATCCGCGAAGCCATCATGACTCGGGGATGGAGCGATAAGCTCCACGCCTTCAAGCAATCCTTCGAGGACGAGTATCTGGACGCAGCCAACCTGATGCTCCCAGTCATAGGGTTCATCGACGGCACGGACCCCCGCATGCTCTCGACCCTCGACGCAACGATGGAGCACCTGGTGGTCGACGACCTCTGTTATCGGTATAACAACGCTCCCGAGGGCCTCTCGGGCAAGGAGGCCACCTTTACTCTGTGTACCTTCTGGCTCGTGAGCGCCCTGCTCCTGGCCAACCGCTTGGAGGAGGCCCGGAGGATCTACGATCGTTTGCTGTCGAGGGCGAGCCCGCTGGGCCTGTTCGCCGAGGAGCTGGACCCCCGGACGGGGGAGCAGCTCGGTAACTTCCCCCAGGCGTTCTCGCACCTGGGCGTGATTCATACAGCGATCAACTTCGCATACCTGGCTGGGCTGGGCGAGGTGGAGCAGGGATGCTGGCAGCCGATGATGAACGGTGAGTTCGGGGTGTGCGGGCCGATCGTGGGGGGCCATCGCTCAGTCATGTTCACTGAACCGCGGCAATGACGCGGAAAGCTACCCGTGACCAACTCACGGCCGGGGCGGCCTAAGGTCACGGGGGTGCCCGCCCTTCTTGAAGTGTTCCTCGATGCGTTCCAGGCTCAGCCCCTTGGTCTCGGGCGTGAGCCGCCAGGCGAAGATGAAGGAGACGACTCCGATCGCGGCGAATAGCCAGAAGGTACCCGACTGCCCCAGCAGCTCCACGAGGTGGAGGAAGGTAAGCGTTATGATGAAGTTGGCACCCCAGTTGGCCACGGTGGCCACGCTCATGGCCGTTCCCCTCACTTCCAGAGGAAATATCTCGGATATCAGTAGCCAGAAGACCGGCCCCAGGCCGATGGCGAAGAATGAGATGTAGGCGATGAGACTGAGGGCGGTGACCGTCCCGACCGTTCCCCCGGTCGTACCCGAGCTGAGGGCGAACCCCGCCCCCAGGACGACCAGGGAGATGACCATGCCGGCGATGCCGATGAGAAGCAAGGGCCGGCGGCCTACACGGTCCACGATCAGGACCGCGAGGACGGTAACCAGGAAGTTGGCGACCCCCACCCCGGTGGTGGCGGCGATGGAGGCCGAGGCTGATCCGAAACCCGCATATTGGAATATGGTGGGGGCGTAGTAGATGATGGTATTGACCCCGGTGATCTGCTGAAAGATGGCGAGGCCCACTCCGATGATGAGCGGATACCTAACGAAGTTAGCCAGAAGGGCCTTGAGCCCCTTGGTCTCGACCTTGATCTCCTTCTCGATCTGGTTAATCTCCCCTTGCACATCCTGGGTCCCGTGCACCCGCTGCAGCACCTTCTTGGCCTGGTCGTTCCTTCCCTTGTATACGAGCCACCGGGGGCTGAACGGCATGAAGGCCATGCCCACCAGGAGGATGACGCCGGGGATCAACCCGACGGCGAACATGGCCTGCCAGTCCCCGGTGGCGGAGAAGTAGTTGTTCACGGCGTAGGATATCAGGATGCCGGCGGTGACGAACAGCTGGTTGAATGATACCAAGGCCCCCCTGATGCGCCTGGGGGCGAGCTCGGAGATGTACATGGGGACGATGAACGAGGCAAGCCCGATGGCCATGCCGATAAGGATCCGGCCTGGCACGAACACGGTGAGACCGTCGGAGACCACGACGATCAGCGTGCCAACGATGAACATGACCGACCCGATGATGACTGAGATCTTTCGACCGAACCGGTCGGCCATGTACCCGCCGAGGATGGCCCCGACGATCGCTCCGATGAGGACCGAGCTGGTGGCAATCGATTCCTCTCCCGTGGTAAGATGCCACTCCTGTTGCAGGAAGAGGATGGCGCCGGAAATGACTCCGGTGTCGAAACCGAAAAGTATGCCTCCGACCGCGGAGATGAGCGTAGCAATGATCACGATGATAGTTAGTCGGTGATGGACCTCTGTCGCATCCGTCCCGCGGTGCTCGCTCATGTCTGGTGCGGTCGGGAGGACATCCTATTAAAGAAAGCACCTGAGTTTCAATGGAAAAACGAGAAAACACCGGTCGTCGTGCAATCTGCCTTTCCCGAATGCCGAGATCCAGGTGCGAATTGAGCACGGATAACATTCTGAGCCGACGGAGCGGGATAGCTATGGGGCTATCCTCATCGGTGTGGATCCACAGGCAGGCTGAAGAAGAAGGTAGAGCCACGATCCGCACGCGACTCGAACCAGATCCGGCCGCCGTAGCGCTCGACGATCCTCTTGGCTATGGCCAGTCCCATCCCCGTTCCCTCGTACTCGTCCCTGGTGTGCAGCCGCTGGAACATCTGGAATATTCTCTCCTGGTACTTGGGGTCGATGCCAATGCCGTTGTCCTGGACGCTGAAGACCCACTCCTCGTCGGTCTTGCGGGCCGATACGTTGACCTGGGGGGCGGCCACGCTGCGGTACTTGATGGCGTTCCCCACTAGGTTCTCAAGGAGCAGGATCATGTGACCTTTGTCCGCGATGACCGTCGGCAGAGGGCCATGCGTCACCGATGCCCCGCTCTCGGAGATGGCGATACTGAGATCCTTCTGAACGATGGACAGGACTGCATCCATGCTTACCGGCTCGAGGAAGCTCCCTTTGCTCTCGACCCGGGAATAGGTGAGAATGTCGTCAATCATGGCCTTCATCCTCTTCGCCCCGTCTACGGCGAACCCTATGTATCTCCTGGAAGTCTCATCCAGTTCGCCGCCCTCTCTCCTCTCCAATAGCTGGAGGTAATTGGTCACCATCCTTAGAGGCTCCTGCAGATCGTGTGAAGTAACGTACGCGAACTGCTGCAGCTCGGCGTTGGAACGTTTGATCTTCTCCTCGTACCGCTTGCGCTCGGTTATGTCCCTAACCACTGCGAGGATGGCTTTCCTGCCCCCGAATGAGATCGTCCGGGTGCTCAGCTCGACCGGTATGCGGCGGCCGTCCTTGGTCATATGGGCGCTCTCGAAGATCTTGTGCCCGCTGCCGATGGTGTCGCTGATGTCCACCGGGACGCGGACCGATATCTCCGGCGTGGTGATGCGGGACGGCCCTAACCTGAGCATCTCCTCGCGAGTGTAACCGAGTTGTTGGCAGGCTGCATCGTTGACCTCTAGGAACGAACCTTCCGGGTCGGCCACGAAGATGGCGTCGTTCGTAGAGTTGAAGATGTCCCGGAACTTGGCCTCGCTCTCCCGGAGCGCTTCCTCCGCCCTCGCCCTCTCCACTGCGGACCATGTGCGGTCCGCGGTCTCCTCGACCAGAGTAACATCGAGTGCCGTCCACCGCTTCGGCGCGGAGTGCTGGACGAGCAGAACGGCGACGAAACGACCCTCCTTGATCAACGGCACCCCGACGAGCGAGGCGACCCCGTGGCGATGATAGCTGCCTCGCTCCTCACTGGAGAGACCATCCGTCAAGGCCACGTCCTCGACGATGATGGTGGTGCCATCCCTTAACGCCGAGAGCGGGTTCGTCCCGAAGTCCACCATTCGCAGCTGATCGGCGATCTCTTGGACCCCGGGAGCATAATAGCTCCTCTCGACAGCGAGATGGTTCTCCTCCCCCTTCACCTCCCCATACGCCACGCGGGCGACCCCAAGATGCTCTCCGAGGACCCGCGCCGCAGTTCGCTGAATCTCGACGGGGTCCCTGAGCGGCCGCAGCGCGTCGCTGAGCTTCAGTAGGAAAGCCCTCTGCTCCTCCATCCTCTTCCTTTCAGTAATGTCCCTGAAGATAGTGTAGACCTGATACGGTCGGTCCTCACCCGGCCGGAACAGCGGCACGGCGGTAACTAGGATCCAACGGTACGCTTCTTCCCGATGGTTGTAGACTCCCATCACCACATCGGCGACCTCGCGGCCGGTCCGCAGCGAAACCATCGCCGGATGCTCCAATCCCGGGAAGGGGGTGCCATCCTCCCTTATGGTATATTGCTCCTCGCTTACGGAGGACCCGCCCACGAACTCATCGGGAGACCGGCCGAGGATCAGCTCGGCTGCGGGGTTCATCGATACTATCCGGCCCTCCGCATCCTGGAACACCACCCCCTGGAGCATGGTGCTGAACAAAAGCCAGGACTGCTGCTTGTCCGGGACCGTCGGTCTCTTGATGTTCATGGGGTTCGGCGCCATCGGCATTAACTTCCCTGGTCCGAACGGGATACCTGCATCCATGCCCGGACGGTGCAGGTAGCTCAACGGACCATTCCAAGTATTGGTAAGGCTGATAGTTATACTGCTGCGGCCCTCGGAGTGGCGGACTACACCGCCCTTCGTCTAGCCGGATGAAAGGGCGAAAACAGCGGGGTGACCGAGTTTTAAGTATCACTATGACTCTTCAGGCTCGGCGGAAGTCGGAGGCCTGCATCGATATACAGAGGTGCCTGCACAGCAGCGTGAGCTCTGGATGCTGGCCTAGCGCCAGAAGCATAGTAGGTCAGTGGTTCAGGATGCCATATCATAGGAAACCGATCCAGATCAACTCGCATGGTAAGCAGATCGTCAACCGGAGGCTCAATCCCCATTATCGGGAGGGGATGAGCGTGGAGGAGATGGACCGCTTCCTGGAGATGGAATCAATCAAAGTCATCGCCAGCGAGAAGAGGGGCGGGGAGTTTTTCTGGTACTTCAAGGTCAGTCCATTCCTCGACATCCAAGGGGATGATGGCGGTCAAAGGCTCATAGGCAAACGGAACCCGGCTGGCCTCCGTTCGAGATACGCGTTCATCAGGCAACCTCAGGAGGGGGACGAACGCATTTACATAGTCCCCACTCCAGTGCTCCAAGACATCCTCCTCGACCTCTACCAAGAGAAGCTGGAGGCCGGCGGTTCGAGACGAAGGGTCGATCCTGAGTCCACCTACATGGCCCTTTACCCGTCACATATCGATAATTTTCTCGTCGATTGAACGCCTGGACCCTAGACGCGTATGGACTGGGGCCGATGGAGGTTTCCATTGGTGCCCGCACACTCGTGGATCTCCAGCAGCCAGGGGCCGACCGGGACCGGCCCGTCGACCCTGGCCATGGTTGCGAAAAAGCCATTCTCCCTCTGTGGAGAAGCGGGCTAGCACCACCGTGCGATCGTCCCACTCCCTATAGCCTCCAGCCGCTGCAATTACCCTATCAAGCCTCTCGCTCTCACCTCTAGATCGCTCCGCACGAAAGTGTGGGAAGAGCAAGCTGGAGAGTTACATGAAGGCGATGTCGTACCCCCGCTCATTGACCCCTGACCAGTCTTCCTGGCACATAGCAGGTTCTGCACGTTACCGTGAAGCACAATGACTTCTCCATACATTCATCGGCTAGACGCTGGAACCTTGATCTGTTGGTGACCTTCGGGATGTCCTCATCCCCACCAAGGCACTCTTGGGTTCACCAGCATCCCTTTTCCATTTTCGCCTCGGTCAGAAGAGCCTGAAATCACAGACTTGGGCGTCGTTCAGGTGATCGTGGTCGGCGTTCTCGGTCATGAGCTCGTACCCTTCCCAGAACTTTTGTGCGCGATAGAGATCGAGACCTTGGTTGATGAGCATCGTATAGGTCCTGCGGTACAAGGTCTTATTCCGGCATGCGGTGTATAAACATCGATGTGCTTTCGGGCCAGCAGGGGCATTGCTACATGCTACCCTGGCCCCTGTTATCATGTAGCACAGACTTTATATACTCCATCTCAAATCACCTAGCGAGTTATCTGGGGTAATTGTATGCTGGGCATAGACGACCTTATGATCGTCCTTGGCTACGCGCTGTCCATCGGGCTAGCGGTGGTTTGTGTACTGTATGGTTGGTTGAAGAGGAACGCGGAGGGCGAGCGTCATGGTTGATACCACGGTCTTCGCCATCTGCACCGCGGTCTATCTCCTGGCAACGATGTTCCTCGGCTATCTGGGCTACCGTCACACCAAGGCGGCAGACGACTACATGATCGCCGGCCGGAAGGTAAGCCCCATCATACTGGGACTGTCGTACGGCGCCACCTTCATCTCTACGTCCGCCATCGTCGGGTTCGGCGGGATCGCCGCGCTGTACGGGTCCGGCCTCATCTGGCTGACGGTCCTGAACATCGGCCTGGGGGTCCTCATCGCATTCATCCTGTACGGCAAGAGGACGAGGGACATAGGCCACCGTCTAGGGGCGGTGACCTTTCCCGACCTACTGGGCAAGCGGTTCAACTCCAATTTCATGCAGTATGCCACCGGAGTCATGATCCTACTGTCCATGCCTCTGTACTGCGCGGCGATCATCATTGGCGGGGCCTGGTTCATCCACACCACCTTCAACATCGACTATTACGTGTCGGTGCTGGGCTTTGCCCTTGTCACGGCTGCCTATGTGGTCACCGGCGGCCTCATCGCAGTCATGTACACCGACGCCATGCAGGGCGTCCTCATGCTGGTGGGTATGACTCTACTACTCGTGCTCACCTTCATGAGCATAGGTGGCGTGGAGCAGGGCTTTACCTCTCTTACCAACATGTCGCCGCAGATCCCGACCTTCCTGCAGAACGGAGGCCTTCATTCGTGGACGGCCATGCCCGACCTCGGCTCCAGCATCTGGTATACATTGGTGACGACGATTGTCATGGGAGTGGGGATCGGCGTGCTGGCGCAGCCGCAGCTCAGTGTCCGATTCCTCTCGGCCAAGGACGATGCGTCCATCAACCGGGCGGTGTCCGTTGGCGGTCCTTTCCTGCTGATGATGACTGGGGTGGCCTTCACCGTCGGCCCTCTGACCAACGTGTGGTTCTGGAACAACACCGGTAAGATTGCCTACGAGGCTGCCGGGAAGAACGTCGACAACATCATTCCCCTGTACATCAACTCGGCGATGCCTGAGCTCTTCGTGGTCATCTTCATGCTGGTACTGCTGGCGGCAGCGATGTCGACCCTCAGCTCGATCTTTCACACCATGGGCACCACCGCTGGCTATGACCTTTACAGGCACATCGCCAAGCGGGACCAGCCCTCGAAGAGGATCGCTCAAATCGGAACGGTGATCATGATCGTGGTATCCGTGGTCCTCGCCCTGGTCATGCCCGCTAATATCATCGCCCGCGCCACCGCCATGTTCATGGGCCTGTGCGCCTGCGCCTTCCTGCCTGTGCTGACCTACGGACTGTACTCCAAGAAACCGCTGGCCATGCCGGCTAAATTGTCCCTGGTGGTGGGGGCGACCTCCTGGTTCCTTTGGACCGTATTCGTTCACACTGCGGAGGCCTCCCAGCTCGGGATCTGCAAAGCCCTGTTTGACCAGGTGACCCTGCTGGGCGCCCCGTTCAACGTCATCGACCCCCTGATCGTCGGGCTCCCCCTGGCCGCGGTGACCCTGGTCATCGGCGTGCTGGTGGCCCAAGCCCGGCACAGCGCCGAGAACCGGCTGGAGGCTTAGGTCGGGGGGAGTCATGGCTGCAAGCCACAACCCAAGTCATAAGAACCTCCCACACGATATGTAGGGACGTTGACCGCCAAGTCCCTCGCCGTGGGGGCCACGGCCCCCGATTTCGAGCTCCCGGAGGCGTTCGGAGGGACCGTACGCCTCTCGGAGGTGCTGTCCAGAGGCACCGCTTTGCTAGCCTTCTACCCTTCGGACTTCGGGGTCATGTGTGCCGTCGAGCTCAAGATGCTGCAGAGCCTACTGCCCCGGTTCCAGGCATTGAACGCCACAGTCTTGGGGATATCGACCAACAGCGTGATCACCCACTCAGCATGGAAGGAGCACATGAGGTTCACCTTCCCCCTGCTGTCGGACTACTACGGCCAAGTCAGCGATTCCCTGGGCGTGCTGGTCGGTGAGGAGATTCATTCGGGATATATGCTGGGTCGGTGCCTGAGGGCGGTGTACATCATCGACCGCGAGCGCAGGGTCAGGTATTTCTGGTTCACCGAGGATCACGCTTCGGAACCAGACTACGATGAGTTACTGGAGGTCTGTTCGGAGCTGCAGCTCAGTACAGCTCCATCTCCAGCTGATAGAACTCCGGGTACTGCCAAGCCTTGACCTTGCGGAAGTACGGGAACTTGGCCACCATCTCCTCCTCACTTAGTCGCTCGGACAGCGGGGGCCCGAAGCTCGTCTCGTGCTTGGGGAAGTCCACTATGCTCAGCTTTCCCCCCTGGCGCAGGCACCGGCGAAGCTCCGATTCGAAGAGCGAGAGGTCTTCTATCTCGTGGACGACGTTCACGGCTACCGCACGATCGATGGAGCCGTCCCCAAGGGGGATCCTGGGTAACTCGCCCTGTACCGGGACGACCCGGTCCTTAAGGTCCGCAGGGACGTTCTCCATGAGGGCGTCAAGCATAGCCTGCTGGACGTCCACCCCGTAGAGCTTCGACACTCGCCGGGCTAGAGGAAGGGCGGTGTATCCGGGGCCGCACCCCAGATCGGCGACCACCTCGCCGGGGGAGGGGGCCATGCGTTCCACGATCCCCTCCGGGGGCTGTACCTTCCTACGGTTCTCGTTGTCTAATCTCCTCTTATCCCCGGCAGGGAACCTGTGACCGCTCATTGCTTATCCTCCAACATCGCCCTGGTCACTCGAAGCAGACCGGAGTCCCGGCCGCTTTCCACCTCCGTCTCCATTATCCTGAGCGCCCTCCGGTGCAGGGGGGAGTCAAGGACCAGGGTCTCATACTCTCCTCCTTCCCCGGCGAGGTTCATCCCCTTGCGGCGCGCCAGGGCCCGCAGGGAATCCAGCGCCTGACGGTCGATCTCCCGGCCCAGCCACGAGGCGTCGAGGCCGTCGGCCGATACGCTGACCATGATGGCCCTGACCCCGGCATCGATCAGCTCTTCCATCAGCAGGCCCTGGTCCTTCCTCCACAATGGAGAATAGACGTTGAGGTCCAGGCCCTCGCAGACGTGATTGATGCGATCCCACTGGTAGTCCGAGGCGATGGCTCCAGTGGTCACGCCGTCGACGTCAAGCAGGGAAAGAGCGTCTCCCAGAGCCCGCAGATCATCCTCTTCCGTACCTGAAGAGTCCACCGCCACCAGCTCCTTCCCCATGGCCTCGGCCATCAGAGGAAGGATCTTAAGGTTGGGAGTGTGGAACACCCAGGAATGGGGGTCCTTAGGCCGGACGTTGACCAGGACATCTACGGAGTGTCCCTGTTGCTCCATGAGGTAGGCGGCGAACACGGAGTCTTTTCCTCCCGAGAACAGGGCGGCCAAGCGCATAACGGGGATTATCACGGGTCCGGGCCTTAAGCTTGCCCCCGGCAAATATTAGAACCGGGCAATCCGTTGCGCCGGACGATGTACTGCCCCCGCTGCGACCGCAGCATCAGGACCGATGATCTCGCCAAGCTCAACCAGGAGCTCAAGGAGAAGTTCGGGCAGGACGCCCTGGAGAAGGGCAACTGCCCGGTCTGCGGCACTCAATTGATTGACCTGTCCAAGCGGAGGTCCCACTGATGCGCCTGGACTCTCTCTCCTCCACCGAGTTCGCGAAGGTGATGAAGAAGCGCCCGGTGATATTCCTGCCCATCGGGGCAACCGAGGCCCACTCCTCACACCTCCCTCTGAGCACCGACTCCCTGCAGCCGGAATATATCGCCGACGCGGTGGCCGAGCGGGTGCATGGCCTAGTGGCACCCCCGCTGCGGTACGCCTTCCACTCCTCCACCAGGAACATGCCGGGGACCATCGGGCTGGGCTTCGACACCACCATCCATGTGGTCAGGGACATCCTGGACTCGCTGATCGCCAACGGGGCGGACAAGTTGGTGGTCATCAGCGGCCACGCCGGGAGTTCACACATGAACGCTCTCAGGCAGGCGTGCGTGGAGATCGTGGAGGAGCACCACGTCAAGATCATGCTCCTCACCGATTACGATATCGCCAAGCACTTCCCCGAGGACCAGCGAGGGGACGGGCACGGGGGCAAGGTGGAGACCTCCCGGGTGATGGCCATCGCCCCCGCCCTGGTGTCGCCCCAGGATAAGATCGGCCAATATGTGAGCCAGGGCTACATGATCGTGTCCGACCCGGAACGGTCGATGCCCGACGGCTTCGTCGGCGATGCTCCCTCGGCCTCCGCCGAGCTGGGGACCAGGGTCAACGCGTTCATCATCGATGAGCTGACCAGGGAGATCGAGAAGGAGTTCGGGGTGCGGGCATGATCGAACTCAAGATGCAAGCGGCCCGCAAGGCCGTGGAGTTCGTCGAGGACGGTATGATTCTGGGGCTGGGCACTGGGTCCACGACCCGCCTGGCGATAGATGAGATAGGAAAACTGGTCAAGAACGGCTACCGCCTGGTGGGGGTACCGACGTCGGTGGAGACTGAGAAGCAGGCCCGCTCCCTGGGCATCCCTCTTACTACCCTGGAGGAGGTAGACAGGATCGACCTGACCATCGATGGTGCGGACGAGGTCGACCCCCGGTTCCGCTTGATCAAAGGATTAGGCGGGGCGTTGCTCAGGGAGAAGATGGTCGCTTACTACTCCCGACGGGAGGTCATCATCGTCGATGGCTCCAAGATCGTCGACGTCCTGGGGGTCAAGACTCCGCTGCCGGTGGAGGTCATCAGGTTCGGCCACCGCCGTACCAAGAAAGCGCTGGAAGCCATGGGCTGTACCGCCCTGTTGAGGGGCGGGAACGAGCAGCCGTTCATCACTGACAACGGCAATGTCATCTACGATTGCAAGTTCGAAGCGATAAATGACCCGGAGGGGATGGACTCGGAGATGGCATCGATCCCCGGGATTGTGGAGACCGGCCTCTTCATCGGGCTGGCGACCTGTGTGGTCGTCGGAACGGAAGGTGGGACGATAATAAAGGAAAAGGACTAGGCCTGTTGCAGGGCGACCTGCTTCAGGGCCTTGATGTTGTTTTGGATCTCCTCGATCCTCTTCATCTCCTCCTTTTCCAGGATCTCGATGATCTTCTCGAACGGTAGAGCGAGCTTGTACGAGTGCACCGGCCTTCCTTTGCCCTCCTTCTTGATGTCCCTCTTAATCACCCACTTGCGCCGACGGAGCTCCTGCATCGCGATCGAGACCTCCGGCTGCCTTAGGGCAGTCGATATCTCGATCTCCACCGAGGTGGTCTCCTCTTTCTTGCGCAGGAACACTAGGGTCTTAGCGACATTTTTTGGCATGTCGGTGCGCATGAGGAGCTTGACGAGGGTTTCGTCCTTTTTCGTGAATCCTCTTTCATTCATAATTTATCTTAATCAATTATTAATCGAAGCATATATATGACTTTCTATTTCACGAAGCGGTAATAAGCGGCCTCTCCAAGCCAGTAAAAGGTTTTCCATTCGTATCGTCATCATAATATCAAAATTTGCAACTGAGCATCTGGCATGCCAAAATATTGCTATCTTTCATGATTCTTAATAAGCTGGTTTGTCCATAAGCGTTCCGCCCAGGGAGAATTATGGGTCCTCCCGGCGGCCGGGGGGAGCGCTCCGGGAGCGCCGGAAGACGTCGCCGGCCGGCCGGGCGGGAATGGTCAAAAAAGGCTAAGCCAGATTGTCGTTCTGGGCCCCCTCCGAGATTGCTAATATTTTAAATAGATAATGCGTATTAGGAGTCCTCACCTCGTAAGGTGTTACTATGAAGATGCCTCACACTGTCAAAACCTATTGTCCCTGGTGCAAGTCTCACACCGATCATGAAGTAGAGAGAGTCAAGAAGAAGAAGGCCAGCGAGCTCAAGTGGGGGCAGAGGAGATTCAGGCGGGCCACCTCGGGATACGGAGGATTTCCCAGGCCCAAGCCCGAGGGGAGGGAGAAGCCCACCAAGAGGGTCGCCCTCCGCTACCGCTGCAAGACCTGCAAGAAGGCCATCCAGAGGCCCTGCTTCAGGGCCAAGAAGTTCGAGCTGGAGGAGTGATTTCCATGGCTGAGGTACACACTGGCAAGTTCATCAAGGTCAAGTGCCCGGATTGCGGCAACGAGCAGATAACCTTCAAGAACCCCGCCACCAACGTTGCCTGCAACGTCTGCGGTTCCACCCTCGTCAAGGCGAGGGGGGGCGCGGGCGAGCTGCGCGGCACGCTGGTTGAGGTGGTCGATTAAGAATGGTGCGCCAAAGCGAGTTCCCTGAGGAGGGCGAGCTGGTCGTCTGCACGGTCCAGAACGTCAAGAACTTCGGAGCCTTCGTCTCTCTGGACGAGTACGGCGGTAAAGAGGGCTTTATCCACATCAGGGACGTCGCTACTGGTTGGGTCAAGTACATTCGGGACTTCGTCCGGGAAGGACAGAAGGTCGTGTGCAAGGTTCTGGGCGTGGACTCGTCCAAGGGCCACATCGACCTCTCCCTCAAGTCGGTCAACGAGCACCAAAAGAGGGAGAAGATCCAGCAGTGGAAGAACGAGAACAAGGCGGACAAGCTCATCGAGATCGTGGCCGAGCGTCTGGGCACCAGCAAGGAAGCGAACTACGAGCAGTACGGGTACGATCTAATAGATAAATTCGGGACCCTGTTCGGGGCGTTCGAGACAGTGGCGTCCAATCCCGGGTCCCTCACCGAGGAGGGCTTTGAAGGCGACTGGACCAAGACCTTCATCGATGTTGCCAAGGAAAACGTAACGCCCTCGTTCGTGCAAATCGACGGTTACATGGAGATGACCTGTTTCCAGCCGGACGGCGTGGATCGCATCAAGGACGCGCTGATCGCCGGGATCGTCTCCTCGAAGGAGCAGGTCAAGATACAGTACATCGGGGCACCGAAGTACCGGGTGGTGGTGGCGGCCGCGGACTACAAGACCGCAGAAGAGGAGATGAAGGCTGTCACCAGCAACATCATCGCGAACCTGCAGGCTTGCGGGGGGAAGGCGAGCTTCCACCGCGAGGCAAAATGAAAATAGCGGTTAATTCATGTGTTGTGGCTGGTGAGCCGGCACGACCGCGGCCGGATCACACCTGCAAGGTTGAAGCATGAAGACTTCGCTCAGGAAATGTCCCCAGTGCGTGGAGTACACTCTGTCGGATCAGTGCTCTCGCTGTGGGTCCAGGACGGACACCCCGATACCTCCCAGGTATTCCCCTGAGGACCGTTACGGGGAGTATCGGAGAAAACTAAGGAAGGAGAGTGATGGTCGTGGAAAAGATTAAGGCAGTCTTTATCGAGGAACCGCAGTTCGACGCGCCCGTACTGGTGGAGGGCCTACCCGGAGTGGGGAACGTGGGAAAGCTGGCCGCAGAGCACCTGCTGGACCAGCTCAAGGCCACGAAGTTCGCGGACATCTACTCATCCTATTTCCCCCCTCAGGTCATCGTCGACGATGACGGAGTGATTAAGCTCGTCAACAACGAGCTGTACTATTCCAAGGCCGACGGCAAGCACCCCGACCTCATAATCCTGGTCGGGGACTACCAGGGCTTAACTCCGGAGGGCCAGTACGACCTCTCCGACCACATCATGCAGCTCTGCCGGGGATGGGGAGTCAAGACCATCTACACCCTCGGGGGCTACGGCATCGGCAAGATGGTCGAGCAACCCAGGGTCCTGGGGGCTGCCACCAGCAAGGATGTTGTGGAAGCAATGAAGACCAAAGGGGTCATCTTCTCAAAGGGCGAGCCTGGTTCCGGCATCGTGGGGGCCAGCGGCCTGCTTCTGGGGATGAGCAAGATCTACGGGCTGGACGCCGTGTGCCTGATGGGGGAGACCTCGGGCTACTTCGTCGACCCCAAGGGGGCCGAGGCGGTGCTACGCATCCTCGCCGAGATCCTGGGAGTCTCCATCGATTTCGCCGACCTGGTGTCCAAGGCTGAGCAGATCGACCTGATCACCTCGAAGCTCAAGGAGATCGAGACGCCGGCGGAACCGAAGCGCGAAGACCTCGGTTACATCGGATGAACGGTCCCTGGACCCTTTTCCTTTTAATTTTCCTGCTCAGGCCGATCGCCCATCAGAGCGGAGGAAGGAGCGGAACGGTCCGCTCCAGATAAGAAAAAAAGTATGGGGGAGGTTCGAAGGCAGGCTTACTTCTGGTGTGCATCCCATCCCATCTTTGAGCCCTACTTCCTTAGGTATTCAGATTCGAACTGTTCCATGGCCTCGAGCGTTCTCTCTGCCTCCTCCATCTTCTTGACCTTGTCCATGACAACGTCCACCCGCTCGTAGACAAAATCCCGTATTGCCGCCCGGATGGCTTCCGAACGGGAAGGGAAATCATCTACCTTGACTAGGAAGTCCAATGCCCGAACGTAACGTTCCGGAAGGCGTATCGTAACCTTCTCCAACCCTGGTTCTTCCATGTCCTCACCATGGCAACGCGAGAGGTCGTTCCGACCTCTTTTGTCCGACAAGAGTATAAACGACGAACTATATATAAATTCTTAGATGAAGAATTATTAGCGCAGAGTGGGGATGGCCAGTCCTGCATTCGCATTCTGGCCATCGCCGTGACCGGACGGAGGTCAGGCGAAGGTCTAAATACACTATCCGTAATAGGGTGTGTACCCCCGACTTAGCTCAGTCTGGCTAGAGCGGCTGACTGTAGTGGGTTACCGGAATTTCCGGTCCTCAGCCGCCGATATCAGCAGGCCCCCGGTTCAAATCCGGGAGTCGGGACCACCTCATTCTCATATCCCTCTTTGAGCCCGTTTCCCGCGGTCGAGCGATCATCATCCGAGCAGGGCTCGGGCGGCGTCCTCCGCCTCCGCGAGCGTCCTCTCTTCATCCATAGTCTCGACCTTGTAGTCCTTCATGACTACCGCGCCATCACACAACACCGTCTTCACGTTGGTCCCGAAAGACGAGTAGACGAGATTGGAGACGATCGTTTCCGGGCGCGCGGGCCGAAGGTTAGCAGCCTTGCCGTCCATGATTATCAGGTCGGCCCGCTTCCCCACCTCGATGGAACCGATGAGATGGTCCATGCGCACCGCCCGGGCGCCGTCGATGGTCGCCAGGTCCAGCACCTTCTGCGCCGGCAACACCGTCGGCTCCCATCGGTTGGCCTTCTGGAGGAGGGAGAGAAACTTCATCTCCCCGAACATGTCCAGACTGTTATTGGTGGTCGAACCGTCCGTCCCGATGGACACGGTGACCCCGTTCTGCAGCATCTCGGGGATGGGGGCGACCCCGCCGGTGGCGAGCTTCATGTTCGATACCGGGCATGTGGAGACCCGGGCGCCCGCGGATGCCATCTGACGGACCTCGTTGATGGTCAACCACGCAGAATGGGCGGCCACGCAGTGGTCGTTCAGGAAGCCGATAGAGGACAGGTAGTCCCCCGGCCGCTTGCCCTCCTTGCGCTTACAATCCGAGACCTCCTTCCTCGTCTCCGACAAGTGGAAGCCTAGCAGCAGATCGTTCTCCAGGGCATAGTCCCGGGAGGCCAGGAAGGTCTGGGTTGAGCACACGTACACCCCCTGCAGCCCCACCGCAGGATAGATACGAGGACGGCCCCGGAACTCCCGGTGGAACCGGGCACAGTTATCCAGGGGGACCCCCTTCTGGGTCGTGTACTCCTGGTCCAGCACCGCCCACCCCAGGATGCCCCGTATCCCCGCGCGCTCCACCGCCCGGGCGATGATGTCCTGGGAGTAGTACAGGTCAAGGAAAGTGGTGGTCCCCGAGCGTATCATCTCCAGGCACCCCTGGGCCGCCCCCGCCTCAATGTCGCGTTCGGTGCGCTGGGCGTCTACCTTGAACGAGCGATCCAGGAACTGTGGGAACGGTAGGTCGTCGGCGATCCCCTTTAGGATGGCCATGGACACGTGAGTATGGGTGTTGATTAGCCCCGGGAGCACGATGTCCCCTGACGCCTGGATCTCCATGTCGGCCGAGCCGCTCACCGTTCCTCCGACCTGCTCGATCCTGCCATCCCTGATCAAAATGTCTCCCCGGACGAGTTGTCGTTCTGCATTCTGGGTGACGATTTGGGCATCCCTGATCAGCGTCAGCATGATGATCGGGCGTTCATGATGAACACGATAGATTAACCTTGTCCCAGGCAAGCATTGTTATGAGGGGAAGGCGTTAAGGTGGGTGTCTTGAGGATGGGAGATTGACGAGCATCACGTTCCTGGGAACCGGAGGAGGGCGTTTCGCCACCATCTACCAGATAAGGGCCACCGGTGGCATATATCTCAATGACGGACCGAGGGTACATCTGGATCCTGGCCCGACGGCGTTGATGAACATGAGGCGGCTGGCCCTCGATCCCGCCAAGACCGACGCTGTGCTCATCTCCCACTGCCACCCCGACCACTACGCCGATGGGGAGATGATCATCGAAGGTATGACCAAAGGGGGCTTCAAGCGGACCGGGACGCTGGTGGGAAGCGTCAGCGCCCTCGACGGAACCAACGGTTTCAGCCCAGCAGTCTCGGGATACCACCAATCGATCACCTCCAGCGTCGTCCGGGCCGTGCCGGGCGTGACCTTCGATATCAAGGGGATGAGGGTAGACGTCACTCCGACATCGCACAGCGACCCCACTGGGGTCGGTTTCAAGTTCCACACGACCAATGGCATCATATCGTATGTCGGGGACACCGAGCTGGCCGATTCCATCGTCCCTGCTCATCGGGGATGCCGGGTGCTTATCCTTAACCTCACCCGACCCCTGGGCTCTCGGGTGCCCAAGCATCTGTGCACCGAGGACGCCGCCGAGATCGCTTCAGCCATCAGGCCAGAGGTCGTTCTCTTGACCCATCTGGGGATGAAGTTGGTGCATGAGGGGGTGAAGCGTCAGGCGGAGCACATCGAGGCGGCCTCCGGCTCCCGCACCCTCGCCGCCGAGGATCTCATGACCGTGCAGGTCGGCAAGACCATCAGGACGGCCCGTTCCATGGGGCGGGAGATTATCGAGGACAGCGGCCCGGTGGATCTCGACCGGTGAGCGACCCCAGCGCTATGGGGAGTCGGCGCTACCACGTTTGTACGTTCAGGGCGAAATATTAAATGTGGTTAGTGCGTGAAATAGTCGATGATAGTTTGCCAGCTTGCGGGTTTTTTGGGCAGTGGAAAGACAACTTTGCTGGTTCGCCTGGGCTCTGATCTTAGCAAGGCTGGAAAGAGGGTTGCCATCATTGTCAACGAGGTCGGCGAGGTAGGTGTGGACGGGGCGGTCATCGACTCATATGGGCTGAAGAGCGTGGAGATCACCGAGGGGTGCATCTGTTGCTCCCTCTCAGGCAGCCTTCAGAACACTCTGAGGGCCATAACCAGGGAGTACAAGCCGGACATTATCATTATTGAACCGACGGGTATCGCGCTGCCCTCCATTGTGGCTAAAATGGTTCGGATGTCGATGATCGGTGAGGACCAAATGTATACCATCTGCCTCATCGACGCATTCCGGGCGCTCAAGCTGTTCAGCGAGGCCAACCTGTTCGTCAGCCGGCAGATAGCCGGGGCGGACATCGTGGCGATCAACAAGATGGACCTGGTGGGCGAAGATGTCAAGAACAAGGTGACCAAGATCATCAGCGAGATGAGCCCGCAGTCCGAGATCGTCTACATCTCGGCCAAGCTCGGGGACGGGGTCGAACCGCTGGTCAAGCTGCTGGAGGGGAAGGTATGAGCGAGGAGAACTCCAAGGAGCTCGCGGACGCCGGCTCGTTCGGTCTTAAGGCCGGGTTCCATGCCCATCCCGCCATCTCCTCGAAGGAGTTCGTGGCGTTGATGGAGCGCCTTCTAAAGGATGTCGGCACCAGGGTGACGGAGGAGAAGGGGCTGATGATGGGACACATCAAGACGTTCGTGTCCACCGGGCAGGGAACGTTAAAGGTCAATCTCATCGACATGGACATCGGTCCAGAGACCGTCGATCGCCTCTCGGGCCCGACGGTGGATAAGGGCGAGATAAAGTTCATGGCCGCGCTGGTCGGACTTGATGACCACGAGGTCGAGGAGATCATGGAGGATTGCCTTGAGATCCTCGAGGATCGCCTGGAGCTAGAGATAGAAGAGCATGAGCATGATCACGAGCACGAACATCATCACTGAGGTGAAGAAATGTACGGAATAGCAATAGATGTGGGCACGAGCGGCACCAGGATGCACGCGGTGGACCTGGCGTCCAAGAAAATCATATCCACGGCCATCACGGTAAGGCACCCGGTCCCCGGGGCCAACGTCATGGACCATTTGACCTTCTGCATCGAGGTCAACCAGGATATCGCACACCAGCTTCTCATAGACACGTCTAACAAGCTCATGAAGATGCTTGAGATCGACCTCAACAAGGTCGAGCGGGTGGCCATCTGCGGGAATCCCATCCAGCTATCCATGTACCAGAACATGGAGGTCCGGGACCTCGCTTTCGCCATGCCCAACGCGTTGAAGAGCCGTGGGGTCGAGCAGCAGAGGCGGGACGCTGCCGTCCTTAACGCGGTGGACCTCGGCCTCGATCTGCCCGACGGAGTAGAGCTGTACGTTCCTCCGGCCATCCGCCACGAGATCGGCGCCGATGCGCTGGCCATGATGTACAAGACCGGGCTGCTGGAGCGGAAGGAGAACGTCCTGGTCACCGATTACGGCACCAACGCCGAGATGGCGTTGAAGGTCGGCGATGACATTTACACCGGCTCGGCCGCGGCCGGTCCGGCCATCGAGGGACAGTCGATCAAGGCGGGCATGCTGGCCTCCCCGGGCGCGATCAGCGACATCAACGCCGACCCCGACTGGAAGTGCACGATCCTTGACGATGGCATCCTTCCTCAGGAAGGCGACATCATCAATCCTCTCAACGGCGCGACCATCAACGAGGGCAAGATGCACGGCAGGGCCGTGGGCATCACCGGGACGGGCGTCATCTCGGCCATCGCCGAGGGCCTGGACAACGGGCTCATCAAGATGCCCCACATCACCACGATGGACGGCACACTGCACCTGCAAGACGGAGTCATTCTAGAGGAGAACGACGTGGTCGAAGCCTCCAAGACCTTCGGGGCCATGCGCGCCGGGCACTTCACCCTGCTGGAGCACGCTGGGCTGAAGTTCGAGGAGCTTGACGTAATGTACATGAGCGGGGCGTCGGGCACCTATGTCGATGCCGTCAAGGCCCAGCGGGTCGGACTCTTGCCACCCTCCTGCGGACAAATCTACCAGTTCGGTAACACCTCCCTCGCTCTGGCCCTGGACATCGTCAGGGAACCCGAGGTGATGGACAAACTGCAGAGCCTGGCCAACTCCATCCGGGCCAACCACATCATGTTCGCCACCGATAAGGTGTTCGAGAAGGTGTTCGTGCAGGAGCTCGCATACTGGACCGAGGGAATGCCCATGGAGGTCTACAACATGATGCTGGAGATGGCGGACATCCAACCCCTGCCGGAGATCAAGGGCGTACCCAAGGTCACTCGGACCGTGCTGAGAGATATCCCAGATCTTGGGTTCAAGGGCCTCAAGGTGCTCCGGGACATCGGCATCTATGTCAAGGGGAGCTTCGAGGGCTGTACGGGCTGCCAGGCCTGCGTAAACGAGTGCCCGGAGAACGCCATCAAAGTCCAACAGGGCGGAGCTTCGGGATACCAGGTGGAAGTGGCCTCGGACCTATGCAACGGGACTGCCTGCCTGAGGTGCGAGCGCATCTGCCCGGACAAGTGCTTCAAGTTCAAGGAGCTGACCAAGAGTCTAATCAAGGCTTGAATGGGCCACGGAAACCCTTTCATTTCTCCTTTTTCACCGGCGACGCTCGATCGCGCCCAGGTTTTATAAAAATGTAAATGATAAGAGGTTTTCAGTTACTGGCCTCATCAAAGGTCATAGTTCTTGGGATTGAACATGGGGACGTCCTTGTATGCCCTGAGGCACTGTTCGAGGAACTTGGACTCCTCGTCGGGGAGAGCGGACAGGTCAGTGATGATCTTCCTGAGCATGTCCTGCTCGTGCTTGGATAGCCTCAGCTTCCCGCTCTTGTTCTCGTCCTCGATCAGCCGCGCCGCGGTGATACCGGCGGCCTTGGCCCGCATATAGATATCGTTCCCGTGCTCGGCGATGGCCATTCCGATCTTGTAGGCGTTGTCGTAGGCCAGGATGAATGCCTCCGGGCTGCGGTAGCGGTCGGTGGCCATATACAGGTCGCGAAGGATTTTGTCTTGCTTTAGCTGCTTGGCCATGTTCATCAGGGCAGCCTCGTACCCTATGGATCCCAACCAGCACTGGACGGACGAACCGCCGAACTCAGGGTGGTACTCGACGGACTCGTTGGACCACAGGTCGCAGGTCTGAGCGATGAGGTTGCCCATTAGGTCAGCGTGAGCACACTGGGAGTCCTTGCCCTCCTGGGAGGTGGGCTTTCCGGCGATGGCCTTGACGATCGGTCCCTCGTAGCCGCAGTCCTTGTCTGGCCCGGTGGCACCGCACTCCCAGGCCACCAGAGTCCTGGCGGAAGCGATGGCACGAGTGATCGCGGCGAAGGTCCTGGGAATATCTCGATCCAAATAGCCGCCGGCCATGAACATCGAGGTGTTGGCACCGGCGCAGTTGGTGTCCCCTCCCGCCCGCACCTTGTTCTTCTTGGCGATGTCCACGATCTGGGGCCACAGCCACTCCATGTCGATGGAACCAAGGTAGCCGATACCGAACAGCCAGCCGCGGATATCCTGCCTCAGCACAGCATAGTCGGCCATCTCCTTACCCCCGGTCGATTCGATGGACAGCAGGTCAGCGCCGTTCTCAGCGGCGACCTCGATCGACTGGATGCACTTTTCAGGGTAGTTGTGCTTCTTGTCCATCCCCGGCCGAAGGCCCTCTTCGGCCAGTCGAGGATCGGCGAGCGTATGACGAATGGAGAGGGCGATGCTGTATTCGTCGTAGTACTTCTGCATCAGCTCTTTCTGGCCAGCGACCACGGGCTTAGCATACTTTTGGGGCTCGTTGACCATCTGGAAGATGTGCTCATTCTCCAGCTGCACAGCGGGAAAACCCAGGGTGATGGATCGGTCGAGGATATCCTTGGTGATGTAGTCGACGTACTCTCTTCTCAAAGACTCAGGGTTCTTCTCCGCACCTGGCCGAGGGGCGAAGTTGATCTCCGGTACAACAACCCCCGCCCCCACCGTCTGCCCCAGGCCATACGCCACCGGGTACTTGGACTCGCCAAAGACCATCTCGTCGGGGGAGCCGTACTCCATCTTGGTGTACCTTCTGATAACCACAGTGATGCCTCCTTCACTCCTTCACCGCGGTGAGCTTATCCCAATTTTCCCGCAGCTTCCTCCAGTCGTACCCATCGATGATCTTATTGGCCAGGACCGGCCCCTGGATGGCCTTGGCCGCGAACACCCCGAGGGGGTACGATTCCACATATGCGCGGTTGACCGCGCCGCCAGCGCAGATGAACGGGATGCTGATGCCCTTCTCCTGCAGCTTATCGGCGATCTTGGGGAAGGCGGACATGGTGGTGGTCATCAGGGCGGTGCCAGTGACTATCTGAGGCTTTTCATGCTCGACCGTGGTGACCACATCGGCGATGGCGACGTCCCGCCCCATGTCCACTACGGTGTACCCATTGGACTTCAACAGCACGGCGGCGATGTTCTTGCCTATGTCGTGGGGGTCGCCCTCGGCGACATGCATCACGACCTTGGCCCTGGTCTCGCGGGTGCCCTTCATCTTGGACTCGCAAAGCTTTACGCCCTTGTCCATAGCGTCCGCGGCCACCATCACGTGCGGCAGGTAGTAGATGCCGCGCCCGTACAGCTCCCCAACCACATCCATACCCTTGATCAGACCGTGCTCTATGACGTCCTCAGGGCTGTACTCCTTGAGAGCGGCGATGACGTCGTCGTTCACCGTCTTATAGCGCATGAACACCACGTCCTCGGCGACCTTCCTGAGGGTCGGGTCCTTGGGGACCATCCTTGCGGCCAGGTCCTCAGGGCTCTCCTTCGACTCCATCTGTATGTCGTATCGCCTCAAAACCCGGTCAAAGTTGACACTCTTTAAATCTAACATGCTCGCACTTCAACCCTATCCTCCATAGGGCACAGCGTCATTTGACGCTTTCGGTACTCGATTTATCTCGACCGTATTTGAATGTAACGAGCGATTGTTGGCGAAGAGCCAGGTACTTGATGGGCCGAAGGCAAGTGGAGACAAGCATCCTTGGCATCGGACCTCTTCCATCTTCATGGATGCCGGAGCGGTCCAACCGCCCTCAGGGCGTAGGCGCTTGAGCTTGGAGCATTCGATCATCCAACCCCGATGATTCAGCGCGGAACGATCATCGATCCCTAATATAGGATATATACCAAACCCGCTGCATATTCAAACCAGTGAGGTTTTTCCGTTAGAACTAAGAAAAATTTTGAAATAACGTGTGTTTCTAAATCGGGTCCGAAGTCCGAGGTCGGTGGCTCAACTTTCCTCCTATGAAAGGTTTTCTGAATCCCCACCACACCGACCTTGGACTCACCATTCTCTGTTGCTCTCGAACGCCCAGTCGGGGCAAAAACCTTTTCGCCCAGGAGCCTGATGATGGGGCGTGACCCTGGAACAGGACATATTGAAAAAAATCTCCCCCTCGGATGTCGAACGGGAAGCCATCGGGAGCAAGGTCAAGGCACTTCTTGAGAGGGTCACCGCAGAGACACAAATGGAGGGAATGGGGCTGGAGGTGCTTCTCGTCGGCTCGGTGGCCAAGGACACCTTCCTCCACGATCCCGACCTCGACGTTTTCATCCTGTTCCCCGAGAGTGTAGCCCGGGACCGGCTTGAAGCGACCGGGCTGGCGCTTGGCAGGAAGGTCCTTGGTGAGGGAGAAGAGAGATACGCTGAGCACCCCTACATTCACGGGAGGTGGGAGGGGCTGGAGGTGGACCTGGTCCCCTGCTACCACATAGAGGATACTTCCCGCCTCCGATCGGCGGTCGACCGGACCCCGTTCCATACTCAGTACGTGAGGTCTCACCTACAGGCCGCCCAGAAGGACGAGGTCCGTCTCCTCAAGCAGTTCGCCAAGGGGACCGGGATATACGGAGCGGAGGCAAAGACCCAGGGCTTTTCCGGTTACCTGCTGGAGTTGCTTATCTTAAAGTACGGGACGTTCCAGAAAGTTTTGGAGGCAGCATCCTCGTGGAAGAGGGGGACAGTGCTGGACCTGGGTGGTGGGAGGGGGAGGAAGTTCGGTGATCCCCTGGTCTTCCATGACCCGGTGGATAGCAACCGTAACGTCGCCTCGGCGCTGTCCTCTCAGGGCTTGGCCACATTCATCTATGCCGCCCGCCAGTACCTCCAGGCACCGTCAGAGAGGTTCTTCTTTCCCCGCCCTAGGGAGATGCTCGATCTGGCCGAGATGAAGGATCTAGTCGCGCGCCGAGGCACCGGGGTGCTGGTGGTGACTATGCACCGGCCCCGCCTCATAGACGATAACCTATACCCTCAAGTCAGACGCAGCCTGGATGGCATATGCGCCCTCCTGGAGAGCAACGACTTCAAGGTCATCGACCGCGTGTTCCACGTCACCGGAGAAATCCAGTTTGTGGTCGAGCTGGAAGGTCTGTCTCTTCCACTGGGCCGATACCACAGCGGCCCCCCGGCTTGGGTCGACAACTCATATGCCTTCCTGGAGAGATGGGAGAAAGAAGGGCTCAGCAGGCCGTTCCTAGAGAATGGTCATTGGGCGGTCGTCGCTCCCCGGACCCACACCCAGGCGGATGATCTAGTGAGGTCAAAGCTGTCCACCGCTGCACTGGGCAGCGATCTGCGGGAAGCGGAGGTGCGGGGAGTGGCCATGGGCCTATCCGCCATGGTCGAAAAGAACAGGCCAGCGCTCTCGGCGATGCTCGATAAAAGAATGAACTGGGAGGTTTAAAGACTGCCGTTCAGAAGAACGGCGGATTAATGAGGAAGATCCAGACCCCTAGGGCCAGGAGCATGTACAGGGCGATGTTGCCGATCGTAGTCTTCTTGTCGACGTCCTCGGTCTTGATCCGGGCATACTTGAACGAGTAGTTCAGGAAGATAACTCCGGCGAGGTATACGATGAAGCCGACTATGCTGCTCACATAGTTGCCCACTGCGGCAGACAAGCCTCCGAACAGGAAGGCGACCAAGGTGGTGTATAGCAGGGCTTTGGTGCCGACCATGTCTTTCTTGAGAAAGGCCTTCTCATCGAACTCCGGAGGGACCCATTCATACTTCTCCTCCGTCTCTTCGTCCTTTCTCTTCTTGCGGGCCATGGGGGCTCCCTAAGCGCAATCCGATAATAAACCTTTTCAGAACGACCTTGGCCCATCGGACAGGCCATTAGGTCCCGTCCCTATCTCCCGCGGGCGCAGGAGACGTCGGCCCCATATCTGCCGGGAGAGACCGTCTTTCGGTGGCAATCACACTGCTGGCTAACTAATAGTAAGGGGTATTTTCGAATACCTGGGGGGGCGCTTTTATATTCAAATGGAGTTCGAGAGAATGAAGGTGCATTAATGCCCGCAAACAGCCTAGAAGAGTTGCCTGGAGTAGGACCCGCAACTGCAGAGAAGCTGCGTGATGCCGGCTATGTCGACCTTATGGCGATCGCGGTAGAATCCCCCAAGGTTCTCGCCGAAGTGGCGGAGATCGGGGAGTCCACCGCGGTGAAGATAATCAACGCGGCCAAGCAGGCCGCGGACGTCGGAGGGTTCGAGACCGGAGACTTGATACTTGAAAGAAGGAGGAACATTCACAAGCTCACCTCCTGCTCAAAAGCGTTCGACGAGCTCATGGGCGGTGGTCTGGAGACCCAGGCCATCACCGAGTTCTTCGGCGAGTTCGGGAGCGGTAAGACCCAGCTGTGCTTCCAGCTGGCCGTCAATGCCGGTCGTCCGGTAGACGAAGGCGGCCTCGATGGGAACGTGTTCATCATAGACACCGAGAACACTTTCAGGCCGGAGAGGATTGTCCAGATGTCGACCGCACTGGACCTCGACCCCGAGGAGGTGCTGAAGAAGATCCACGTGGCCAGGGCCTTCAACTCCCACCATCAGATGCTGCTGGTGGAGAAGGCACAGGAGCTGGCCCATGACCTCCATGTCCGCCTTATGATCGTCGACTCGCTGACCGCCCACTTCCGGGCCGAGTATGTCGGCCGGGGTGCGCTGGCGGAGAGGCAACAGAACCTCAACAAGCACATGCATGATCTGCTCCGCTTCGCCGATCTCAACAACGCGGTCATCGCCGTGACCAATCAGGTATCGGCCAAGCCCGATGCGTTCTTCGGCGACCCGACCCGACCGATCGGCGGGCACATCGTCGGCCATGCTGCCACCTACCGCCTGTACCTGAGGAAGAGCAAGGGGGGCAAGCGTATAGCAAGGTTAATTGACTCCCCTAACCTTCCCGAGGCCGAGGCGGTCATCAGCGTTGGCGAGGAAGGGATCAGGGATTGAGAGCACTGAGGCCATGCCCACCCCAGGAGGGAGGGCATGAGCCTGGTGCCATATTTTTTCGAGCTGTCCGGTGAGCATCCGTCCCTCCCGCTGGCGGAAGCGTACGGTTGCTGTGCCGCCGAGTGCGATCACTTCCAGCTCTCGGAGAACGGACCGGGCTACGCGATCTTCGGCTTCGATAGCAGTAAGATGAGAGACATAGCCTCAAGGCTAGCCCTCACCCACCGTCTGGGACGATACTTGGGCGCCTCGCCGATGGAGGAAACAGTGAGATTCGCCGAAGGCCTGGACCTGCCATTGGGAAGCATCGCAGTGCGGGCCAAGCGATTTCAGGGCCACTGCCAGGAGGTGGACCTCAACCGGCTGGCGGCGAAGGTCGGCGGAGCGGTTGCCGGTGGGCGACGGGTTGATCTCGTGTCTCCCGAGGTTGAGGTCGGCCTGTTCGTGTCCGACCGGGTGCACTTCTACCTGCGGGAGGCGGAGGTGGACCGCTCGCAGTTCGAGGCCCGGAAGGTCGCAGAGAGGCCGTTCTTCTCCCCCATCTCCTTGCACCCGAAATTCGCCCGGGCGGTGGTCAACATGACCCTCGTTCCCCGGGGAGGACGGTTGCTGGACCCATTCTGCGGTACCGGAGGCGTACTCATCGAGGCAGCGACGATCGGAGTAAAAGCATGCGGCTCGGACATCTCCCCGGCGATGGTAGAGGGCTGCATACGCAATATGGAGCATTTCGACCTGCCGTGGGAGAGGATCGAGGTCGCCGACATCGGGGACATCGGCGATGTGTTCGGCAAGGTGGATGTGGTCGCTACCGATCCCCCCTACGGCCGGGCCACCAGCACGATGAAGGAACCCCTGGGCGAGCTGTATGATCGAGCCATGGCTTCGGTGAGCGATGTGCTGGAGCAGGGCACCAGGGCCTGCGTCGTCCTTCCCCGCCCCTGTCCTCACGCCGACGGCCTGGAGCTGGTGCATCACCACCTGCAGAAGGTGCACCGCTCCCTATCACGCAACTACTGCGTCCTCAGGCGACGCTGACCGTGAGATCCTGGGAAACGCTGACGCCGGAGGCGGTCGCTGCCAGCTCGAGGGTCCTCGACGCCGTGGCGTCGGCTGGAAGGTGAATGAGGACGGTCACCGACGCGTTGGTCTGATAGCCAAGATCCAAGTCCAAGATGTTGGTGGCATCGGACGAGGATCCGTTGCTCAGAAAGATCGATGCGGTCCAGTTACCAGGAATGTTCTCGAGGCTCATCCGCACCTGGCTGTCGGTGTTACCAGTGTTGTTGATCAGCACGGTGAACTCGACCATCGAACCAGCAGCCGCGGTGGTGTTGTTCCCTCCGACCACGTTCAGCTCGAATGAATGGTCCGGAGAGATGGTGACCATGGGCTGGGGGACGAAGGTGACGGCCAACACTACCAGGCCGGCCAGACCGAGGACGATCGACCGCTTGTCGATCTTGGTGACGTCGTTGAGGGGCGCGGGATGCTTGAGGCCCAGCAGGAATACGAGGATGGCAAAGAGGAACCAGCCGTCGTAGAACAGGGTCATCAGGGCGAGGAAGAAGAAGGTCGCGTAGCCCACGTACTTCGCCCTATCGCCCAGCAGTCCCCGGGCTACGTGCCCGCCGTCCAGCTGCCCGATGGGAAGCAGGTTGATGGCGGTGACCAGGAACCCGACCCAGGCGGCGAAGGCGGTGGGGTGCAGGGCCATGCCATCATTGAGCGGTACGAACACCGCGAGGAGCTGATACAGCGGCTGGATGAAGATGGCCATCATCCCCGCGTCGCTGACCGCGCCAGAGACGGCGTGCCCGTTGGCGGTGAGGTACAGCCCGATGATCGCCACCGGGATGGTGACCGCCAGACCTCCCAGGGGCCCGGCGATGCCGATGTCCACCATCGCCTTCCGGTTGGGCATGGGGTCGCGCATGGAGATGAACGCCCCAAAGGTGCCGAAGGGCGGTATGGATGGGATGAAGTATGGTAGCGAGGCGTCCACCCCGTGGCGCTTGGAAGCTATATAGTGCGATAGCTCGTGGATGCCGAGAATGGTCATCAGGGGGAGGGCGAAGAACAGCGCCCCATACAGGATGTTATCGGCGGCGAGCCAGTCGGATGATCCCACATAATCGGCCCACAGCAGGGTGCCGGACAGGGTGGTGGTGATGAAGGTGATCGCCAATAGCACCTGATTGATCCGCATGTTGCCCTTGCGGGCCGGGGGCGAGCGGACCACAGTTATGGCGTGCTCCCCCTTCGAGTAGTTGATGAACGGGATGAGCTGATGAGTCTTCATTTCCTTGCGGAGGTCCTCGAACTTGGGGCCCAAGGTGGCTTCATCGGCGCGGACCATCAGCTTGATGGCGTCGTAGTTGACCGTCACTTCGTAAACGGGGAAGTATTTTGTCACCAGCGAGCGTATTTCCTCGACATAGGCGGTGACATCTGGGTCGGACATCGGCCTCTCACAGATGCGCTCGGGCATTTAAAGCATGCGGACGAAGGGTCCAGGACCAAGAACGACCTGTAAACGACCAGCGGGAGCAATGTTCTATACCGTCCTCGACGATTTGGAAATGCTATGCGGTACGAAGAGCTTGATGGGGAGACCCGCCGGTGGATGCTCGCGGAGCTGACGGCCGAGGAGAATGGCGACCACCCCTACCGGAGCCCCAGCCTCTCCGCCGAGGGCAGGGAACGATTCGGACCGCTGATGAAGGAAGCGGTCATCAGGGGCACTGAGGACTCCCTGGCCGAGGCCCTTATAGCCAAGGAGCTGTGGGCCGAGTTCGAACCCTCCCCCTTCGGCGGGGTGAGACGCACCGAGCCGGCGCGGGCCGCAAGGACGCTGGCTCGGACCGAGTTCAACACTTGGTACGTGCGCGGGCTGTGCCGCCGATTGATGGAGGAGGGTGAGATCTATTGTCAGGTCTACCGGGCCGCCCCGGCCGACGCCCCAGGAGACCTATGTGAGCCGTTCCAGGGGATGGTGCTGGAAATCGGTTACCTCTACAACGGGCACCGCATTAAGTACTGGCCCAAGCCCAACGACCGCGCTTTCTCCGTCCCTTGTGGTCCCCAATGCCGCCACTCGGTGAGACGTATCTCCAGCGGCATGAAGGCCATGATCGAGCTGGAGGAGCGCCAGTTCGGGGCCTCCTTCCGGCGTCCAGGGCCCTGAGGTCCGAGGGCAAAGGATTATTATTCGCACATTAATGGGCCTGCGTGAACAGGTACGTCCAGTTGTTCCGCGTGGGCAACTGCGTGATGGGAGTCGTCGGCCTCGTCCTTGCCGCCCTGATCGCGGTGGGCACCGATATCGTCAACTTCCTCCCTCAGATCGCCATCGCCTCCGGGGTGGTGGTGACCTTCATCATCGGGGGCAATACCCTCAACGATTACCTTGATCGCGATGTGGACAAGCTGGCCCACCCCGAGCGGCCGATCCCGTCCGGCAGGATAAAGCCGGATGCCGCCCGCAACATATCCGCGGGGGCGTTCGTGATCTCCCTGGCCTTTGCAGTCCTGCTGTGGGGCGTGTTGTCCTTCATCATCGTGCTGGTGGCGATCGTCCTTATGCTGGCCTATGAGCTGAAGACCAAGAAGATGGGCCTGTCCGGCAATCTTTCCATCGCCGTGCTCACCGGCATGCTTTTCCTACTCGGAGGAGCCGTGGTCGGGGACATCCGCGCTACCCTGGCCATCTCCATCATGGCCATGCTGGCGACCCTGGGCCGGGAGATTGTCAAGGACGTTCAGGACATGACTTCGGACTTCGATCGGCGCACCTTGCCCCAGCGGATCGGAGCGGGGGCCGCGGGGGCCGTGGCCAGCGTCGCCTTCCTGGTGGCAGTGGCCCTGTCCTTCGAGCCGTACCTCGCCGGCCGGTTCGGCCTGGCTTATCTGGCCGCGGTTTTGTTCGCTGATGCAATATTTATATACTGCTCTATAGTTCATTTCCGAAATCCCAGGCAGGGGCAGAAATGGGCCAAGTACGGCATGCTGGTCGCGCTGGTCTCGTTCTTACTGGGAGGTTTGCTATGACCGTCAAAGATATCCTTAGTGAGAAGATGAAGAAAGGCGCGCTGCATATGACTCTCCTGGACCCCGCCAAGCAGGAGCCTGCCGTGGCCGCCGAGATCACCCGGACCGCCTGCGAGCTGGGCACCGATGCCATCATGGTCGGCGGTTCCACAGGCGTCACCCAGGAGAATCTGGATCAAACGGTGCAGGCCATCAAGGCGAAGGTTGACGTCCCGGTCATCTACTTTCCGTCGGGCGCGAATGCCATCTCTCCCTACACCGACGCCATGTACTTTATGAGCATGCTCAACTCCCGCAACCTCAGAATGGTGGTGGGAGAACAGGTCGCCGGTGCCCCCATCGTCAGGAAGCTCAAGCTCGAAACCATCTCCATGGGGTACATCATCGTGGCCCCGGGGATGAAAGTGGGTGAGGTCGGCCAGGCCGACGTCATCCCCCGCGACCAGCCCAAGCGGGCGGTGGCCTATGCCCTCGCCGCGCAGTACCTGGGGATGGATTACGTGTACCTTGAGGCCGGGAGCGGCGCACCCCAAGCGGTGCCCGAGGACATGATCTCGGCGGTGAGGTCGGCCATCGACATCCCGCTGCTGGTAGGTGGAGGGATCCGGGACGCGGAGACCGCGGCCAGGGTCAAGAACGCTGGCGCCAGTGTGGTAGTCACCGGAACGGTCGTAGAGAATGGCGAGTACGTCGCCCGCCTGGAGGGCATCATCCGGGCGGTGAAGTCCTAGAACCTCACACCATCTCCAGCAACGCCCTGTGGATGCGGTTGTCGCCCGACAGCTCGGGATGGAAGCTCAGAGCCATCAGGTTGCCCTGCCTTGCCATTATTATACGCTCACCGTAGCGGGCCAGGACCTCACAGTTGCCCCAGACTTTCCTGATCACCGGGCCGCGGATGAAGACGCCGGGGAACGGTGCGCTCATCCCCTTGATGTCCAGAGGAGCTTCGAAGCTCTCCCTCTGCCGACCGAAGGCATTGCGGTCGACCGCCATGTCCATGAGGCCAAGGAGCCTGGTGTCAGTCCTCTCTACCTCGCCATCCCCTTCCTTCGCCAGCAGCACGCACCCGGCACAGGTGCCCAACACCGGCATGCCCTCCTCGGCCCGCTTGATGATGAGATCGTGCAGACCGGAGTGCATCAGCAATTTGGAGATGGTGGTGCTCTCTCCTCCTGGTATGACTGCACAGGACACCTGTTCCAGCTCCTGGGGCCTGCGCACGGTGATTACGCTCCCACTTCTCCCCAGCTCGGCCAACGCGGACTCCAGCGCCCGGACGTGCTCCGGCGCGGCTCCCTGGACGGCTATCACTCCGGCCTTCATCGGTCCCCGCTACTCCCTGACCGGTCAAGAATCTTTCGCCGGGCCAGTCGCCTGATCGTAATTTTGCCGGCGATCCTCGATGACCTTGCTCTTGGGGGCGAAGGGCACGCTGCCGGCCTGTACTATCTCGATCATCGGCTTCGTTATGAGGTCGTTCTCCAGCGGCTCCCTGATCTCGTCCAGCTGCATCAGCGCCTCAAGGATCTTGTCCTGCGCGCCTCCGGTATCGCCCTTCATCTCCACCCTGAAAGTGAGTTTATCGCGATATCCTTCTTTTTCCAGGACCAGATGATATCCCAGTACTCCGGGGATGGAAAGAAGCACCTCGTCGAACAGCACTGGATAGATCTTCTGACCGTAGCCGATCTTGGTTTGGGCATCCATGCGTCCCTGAACCTTGCCCATCTTACCGATGGTGACGAAATCACAGGTGCACGGCGGCTCGATCAGGTGAGTGAGGTCCCGGGTGCGGTATCTCAGCAAGGGGGTTCCCTGCATCCACAGCGAGGTAAAGATTAGCTCTCCCGTGGTCCTCTCCGGGAGGTGCTTCCCGGTCGCCGGGTCGATGACCTCGGCCAGGTAATCGGCTTCATCCATGTGCAGACCGTCGGCGGCCTCGCACTCGATGGCCGTCGCCAGGCCCATCTCGGTCATACCGTACTGACTCAGGATCTTACACCCCCACGCCGAACGCATCTCCCGCCGCATCGCTTCTGGCAAGGGCTCCGCCGAACAGATGATGGCCTTGATGCCGAAGGACCGAAGGTCGTACTTGTCCCTAGCGAGGACGGTGATCCGGTATAAGAAGGAGGTCAGGCCGATCATGACCTTGGTGTTCTGCTCCTTCATCGTCCTAATCTGCTCATCCACGTCCACTGAGCTGCACACCTTGGCCCGCAGTCCGGCGACCTTGCAGGCGCTCTCCAACATGAGCCCCGGATCCCAGGCTGAGACTGCCGGGAACATGATCTGTAGGTTGTCCTGCCCAGACATGCCGACGGAACGGAGGGCGGCGGAGATGGCGTCGACGATGTTGAGGACATCATCCTGCGTGTAGAACAGTCGCTTCCTCGTGCCCGTGGTGCCGGAGGTGGTGAATGCCCGCATCACCTTGCTCTGTGACACGCAGAGGAAGGTCAGCGGTTCGGCCGCCAGGTCTGCGGGGTCGGTCAAGGGGACCTTTTCCAGATCATCGTAGGTCCGGATGTCTTCCGGCCTCACCCCGGCAGCCTCGAACTTCTTCTTGTAGTAATAGGAGTTCTCCATGACGTAGGCCATCTGCTGGCGGAACCGGTGGAGCTGGTACTCCCGGAGGTCCCTCCTGGTTACCGCCCCCAGCTGGTCACGACCGATGGCTTGCCGGAACTCCCTGGAGCTATCGAACTCCTTTCTCACCTTGCCATGGATCCATCCCTCCAGGGGATTGGCGTCCCCCTTGACCTTGAGGGAGGTCAATCTCCTCCTGGCGATCGCGATCTTGACCTTATCGAGCAGAGCCATCAGGTCGGTGCATCACCTGGCGTCCGAAATAGGTTTGCTTAAGCGGAAGGCTGGCTAGCCAGGACCTCGGCGATGGTCTTGGACAGCAGTTCCGCGGAGTAGGGTTTGGATAGGGCGGCGGCGAACCCGTGGGCCTTCGGATCGGCGATCACTGGGTCGGAAATGTAGCCGCTGGTGACGATCAGTGCGATCCGGGGGTTCATCGCCACCAGGCTCTTGCTCGCCTCCAAGCCTCCCATCCCTGAGGAGATGGATAAATCCACCATCGCCAGGTCGTAGGACTGCCATATTTCCTCGGCCTCCTTGCACATGGCCACCGCCTCCTCTCCGTCTCGGGCCACCTCGACGTTGTAGCCAAGGTATCGCAGCAGGTCTCCAGTCGCCTCAAGCACGTTCTCGTCGTCATCCATCAGCAGCAGTCTGCCCTTGCCCCGGGTGAGGTTGGTGGGTACCGAGGACGCATCTAGGTGCACCTCACGGGCCGGGGACATCAGCTGGCTGGCGAGATCGCGGGCGGTCACCGAGGCGCTCTCGATCCGCCTGAGCTTGCTGTACATGCGGCCCTCGGGGATCACGTACTCCTTAGCCAGGGACACGCTGCCCATAATGACCTGGAGCGAATCGTTGAGATCGTGAGCCAAGGCCGCAGGGTTGGGTCCCTTGCTTTCGGCGGCCCTGATCGGCACCGGCTCGCCGAAGGTGAGCACCGTGCCGATGTCTTGCATCCCGTCCCGCAGGGCGGAGGGGAGCACCTTCATCTCCATCAGCTGGCCGTTCTGTTCGATCCGGATCGAGCCCGGCTCGCTGATGTCCAGCCCGGGCCACAGGTCGGCGGTAGCCCTGCCGGCCAGATCCATGGACATTATCTGCTCCATGGCCGGATTGGCAAGTATGATCTTGCCCTCCGGAGATACCATGGCTGCGGGGGACGCCAGGCCCATGAAGGCTTTGCGCAGCCCCATTGCCTCTCCGGTCGCTGCGTTCCTGGACGCCTCGAGTTCCTGCACCCTGGTCCGGAGTAGAACGTTCTCCACCCACCGGGCCCCGGCGAGCTCCCGCTCCCGGGCTGCTGCGGCACAGGCTTGGGCCAACGCGGCCTCGTGCTCCGCCTTCGCCTGGGCCAGATCTTTGCCGCCCCGATGCATAGCTTCCCTCAGGCCGCTGATGACCGTGACGCTGACGTTCTGGTCAGCCTCGAGCTGCCTGGCCTGAACGTCCAATTGGTCGGCCTGGCACCTACGGGCCTCGCTGATCTTGAGAGAAGCGGAGAGTTCCTCCTCCTTGAGTACGAGGATCTTGCTCAGCACATCGACCCGCGATGAGGCTTGGGACAGTTCACGTTCTCTTTCCGACAGCACCGCGCGGACCGTCGCCAGCTCGCCCTCGCGGGCGGCGAGGTCCGAGGTGGTTCGGCCCAGGACGGCGTTGAGATCGGCCAAGGCGACGTCGCGAGCCTCGATCGTGCTCCTTAGCTCGACCTTCTCTTCCTCCACCCGGTCGATGCTCTCGCGGGCGAGTTGCAGCTCCTCGGTGAGGGCGGCGAGGTCGGCTTTAACGCCCTCACAGGCGGCGACGGTCCCGGCGAGCTCCCCGCCGCGGGTCACCAGCGTCTGCTCCAGCCTATCGATGTCTTCCCGGGCTTGAGCGATCTCCTCCAGGCGGGCGTCTCGCTCGGCGGTCCGGGCCTCCAGGTCGCTCTCCCTGGATGACAGCATGGCCTTGAGGCCCTCTACCTCAGCCAGTGATCCGACCAGGGCACCATCCTTCTCCGCGACCCTGCTCTCGGCCGCCGCCAGTTCTGCGGCCTTCTGTTCCAGGGACGCGCTCATCGCTGCCAGCTCCGAGGCCCGCTGCTCCGCGAGCTCGTTGGCGGCAGCCAACTCGGCGGCCTTCTGTTCCAGGGACGCGTTCATCGCTGCTAGCTCGCCGGTCTTGGCCTCGATGGCCTCGTTGGCGGCACCAAGTTCGGAGGTCCTCTGCTCCATCAGCTGCTTGGCGGCGGCGAGGTCCGATGCAGCTCTCTCCAACCACACCTTGGTGGAGGACAGTTCGCTCTGCGTCCGCTCCAGGTCCTCTTTGACCGAGGACAGCTCGGTCGCCCTTCCCTCTGCCAGGGCGGTGACGGCGGCGATCTCGGCTACCTTTTGCTCCAACGATCCGTTGACCGTGACCAGCTCGCCGGTCTTGGCCTCGATGGCCTCGTTGGCGGCCGCCAGCTCACGGGCCCTCTGCTCGGCGAGCTCCTCTGCCCCGGCCAGGTCCTTAACCTTCTGGGCCAGCTCCTCGCTCCCTACCGCCAGTTCACCCTTAACCTGTTCCAGCGACACTTTGGCCTCGGACAGCTCCTGCTGCGCCCTGCCGAACTCCTCGCTCCTCATGGCCAACGATTCCTTGGTGGCCTTGAGGTCCGCTTCCAGGCGGTCGATCTGCTGCCGCATGGCGAAGGATTCCTGCTCCTTGTGAGCCAGGGTCTCCTCGACCCCGGATAGGGAATCCCTCGCTCCCTTGAGCTCCAAGGACTGGGCGTTGAAGCCGGAGGTCAGCTTCTCAAGCTCGGAGGTCTTGCCCAGGACTGCCAGCTGCGCCGCGGCCAGCGCGGCCTGGATACCGCTCAACTCTCCGCCCCGCTCCTCCAGCTGCCGCTTGAGGTCGGCGATCTCATCGGCCTGGGCCTCGAGCGTGGACTGCTTCTCGTCATGAGAGGCCCGCAGAGTCGAGATCTCCGCCTCACGGGCCTGGAGGCTCTCGTTCAGCCGGGCCAGGTTTTCGTTGGCCTCCCTCAGGATGTTCTCCTTTCCGTCGATCTCGCCGCGCAAGGCGGTGAGCGAGGAATCGAACTCGGCCAGAGAGCCTTTGAGCTGGACGATCTCCTGATCCAGGGCGGCGATGCGCTCGTCCCGGGCCTTGATCTCGGCCAGGGACTCCTCTGCCCGCCTCCTGCTCTCCTCGATGGCCTGCTTGGAGGCCTTGCGCCCGCTGATATCCCGGTCCACGCCACGATACCCCTGGAATTTACCATCCTGGTCGAAGCGAGGTGTCCCGTTCATCTCCAGGTACACGACGTGGCCGTCCTTGTGCCTGGCCTCCATCTCCAATGCCGAGATGGGGGCGTGGGAGGACATCGCCGGAGTCAGCAACTTCGCCGTCCGGTCGGCCGCCTCCTTGGACACCAGGTCCATGGGGGTCTTGCCGATGATCTCCTCCGGTTGCATTCCCAAGATGTCCCTGATCCTCGGGGAGGAGTAGATGAACGCTCCCTGCTCGTCCAGCTCCCAGGCCCAGTCGGAGGCCCGCTCAGCGAACTCCTTGAACCGATGGCGGGATTCGTCCAGCGCCGCCTCCAGGCTCTTCCTGGCGGCGTTATCGGCATCAGCCTGCTGGGTCAATCGCTCAATGATGCTGTCACGGTCCTGCAGGGCTGCTTCCGAGCTGTTCAGCTGCCGGATGCTGGCCATCACCATCTCCAGCTCTGCCTCGGCATAGTTGCCCATCAGCAGTCGGTCGGAGGGGATGAAGAAGCTGTTCTTGCTGATCTCCCCGTCCGCCACGATCCGTGGATGGGTCTGGATGGCCGCCATGAGCGCCTCGGGGGAGAATAGCCGCCGGTCGTACTGGCATATGATGCGCAGCGAGATGCCGGGATTTAGGGCGTTCAGCTTGGCCTCGTACTCCGGCCATCGTTCGATGCCCGCCACCATCTCCTGGGTCCACGCCATCTCGGACATGACCCGCATGGCCGTGAAGCCATAGGATCGGGCAAGATCGGCGATGTTGTTGATGACCCGGATCGTCCACTCCGGATCGAACCGCCCCAGCTTGAAGTACATCTCCCGCTTGTTGGTGAGAATCAGGCTGCCGTTGCTGACCGCCTTTTCGACGTCGATGTGCTCGGCTCTCAGCGCCTCCACGATGGCCTGATCGTTCTCCTCGTTGGAGACATACAGACAGAGCTCGCCTTTCTCCAGCCCCACCTTGATCAGGGGGGTTATGGTGGTGAGCCTCTCCTCATCCTTATGGAAAATGAGGGCTATGTGGTCCTCTACGGTGTTCCTCTCTGGCTCTGCGGCAACCAGAGCTTCATCTGCGACTTGGTCGACCATGATGTGCATCCTCCTTCGCCCGGTCCTTCCTCCGGACGTCCCTTTTAAATATCCGGGCCCCCCAGGTGTTTTTCGGGAAATAAACTCTCGCCCATCAACGCTGCTTCCAACAACAATCTAAAGACATGGGAAGGCGATGAAGAGGCGATGCCCGGCCATAATTGGAAGGCCATTACTGAGGAGCTGCGCAACAAGGTGTGCCTGCCGGCCTACCCTGTCGGAGTGAAGCTGCTGGAGAAACCGAGGGAACTGTTGGACTATCGTGATGCCCGGCTGCTCACCGATACCACCCCCTGCCACATGGCCGCCATTGCCCGCTACAACCGCGCGGAGGGTCTGGTGGGCGCGTCGAGCCAGGGGACCAAATGCCTGTGGGGGGCGGCCTGCCTCGGCCTCGTCCGCACGCCGGAACGACTGTCGGAGGGTGACCTCAACCTGCCATTCACCCAGAATGTAGAGGCGGCCAGGCGCCTACACGAGAACATGTACATGCTGGGCAATGCCGGCAAGCGGTTCTCCGGAGTGATCATGGCCCCGCTGGACATTGTGCCCTTCGACCCTGATGTTATCGTGATGTACATGAGCCCGGCGCGGGCGCTTCGTCTGGTCATCGCCTTCGCCTACGCCCGAGGGGAAGTCGTATCGGTACGCATGACCGGACAAGCCTCGCTGTGCTCGGCCATCGCCAGGGCGGTAGACGCGGGGGCGGTCACCGTGGACGTGCCGTGCATGGGCGACCGCGCCTACGGCCTGGTACAGGAGTCCGAGGTCGTGGTGGCGTTCCCCGCCCCCAGGATCGAGGAGCTGATGGAGGGACTAAGGGAGACCGAAGGAACAGCATCCTATCCGTACAAGCCATTCCTGCGGTGGCCGGCGATCTTCCCGCCTTCCATGGAGCCCAGAGAGGTCGAGCTGGACCAATGATGGACGGGGCGACCAGAAAGGCTTTTTACATTCAGACCATATAGGATGGAGAGGCAATGAGATGGTATTGACAGAGCACATGAAGGAGATGGGAGTGACCCCTGCCCTCCTCAAGACCACGAAGAAGATCAAGTGTCCCAACTGCGGCCTCGAGTTCTCCCTCTTCCAGTCGAGGGCCATAGCCTGCAAGGGTTGCCGGAAGGGCGCTTTCGGGTGTCAGCTCGCCCGTTGCCTCAGGTGCGACTCCGAGTTCCCCCTGGAGGGCCCCCTGACCAAGGATTGGGAACGCCAGAAGCTCCTGGCCGACTACATGAATAACATCGTTTCCAACTACAACAAGAGTGTGGGGAAGAAGGGCACGCGGTGAGCCGCCGCCCTCCTTCAAAATTTTAAAAATTCAGGCGTCCTGCCGGACGCCTAAGACGAGCCCCACTTGGCATACTTCTCCAGGATCTCGTGGCGATAGAGGGTCTTGCCATGCACGCTGTTTATGTTGAACAGGCAGAAGGGAATGAGCTTGCCATCCGGGGTCACGGTATGGATGCAGCATCCCTTCAGCCGATCGGTGTCCACATTCCATACGTCCTGGAAGGGCATGCTGGAGATCGTCAGGTAGTTCGTCCGGGCTCTCTGGATGAACTCATCCCAGGACCCTTTGGCCTCGCCCCCATCATTGCCCAGGCTCTCATCGATGTACCGCCATAGGTCGCTGATCTCCTTCCTCGTCTTAGTGGCCACGCAGCAGGTGTCCTTGGGCGGCCCCATGGCTCTGTGAGTAAGGGGGAAGAGGGAGCCGTCCTCCATGATGACTGACATGGATTTCACGTCGCAGTGGACGTTGGTGCAGGAGGTGGGAATGAAGTTGTCCACTCGCAGCTCGCCCTTGGTCTGCTTCTCGATCTCCTTGAGCAGATCAGGAAGCACCGTTCGGTTCTCGTCCTTGGGGACAATGGGATAGCGGCCGAAATAACTGAGAGGTTGGAAGTGAATCCCCTTAACCGTAGGCACGTTCTTCTTGGCGAAGTTGATGATGTCCCCGATCTGATGCAGGTTGATGTCCGGAGAGACCACTGTGACCAGCGTCACCCCGATCCCCAGTTCCTGGCAGTTTTTTATGGCCTGGAGCTTCGTTGCGAGGAGATCCTTTCCGCAGGTCTTCATGTAGACATCAGAAGTGAGGCCGTCGAAGGAGAAATATAGGGAGTCCATTCCCGCCTCCTTGCAGGCCAGGAGGAACTCCTTATCCTGGGCGAAGCGCACCGCGTTGGTGTTGACCTCGATGTAATCGATGCCCATCGACTTGCCCAGCTTGATGATATCGGGCAGGTCGTCGCGGATGGTGGGCTCCCCGCCACTGATCTGGATACAGGTAGGACTGTTCACATAGTCTAGCGTGGTCTGGAACATGCTTCTTATCTGATCCATGGTGGGGTTGAAGTGATAGCGCTCGTTGGCCGAGGCAAAGCAGATGGGGCACTTCAGGTTGCAGTCGTTGGTGACCTCGAGGACCACCAGGCAGGTGTGCTGTGTGTGGTCCTGGCACAGTCCACAGTCAATGGGGCAGGTGGCCTTCTTGGTGACGATATACTTTTCCGGCCTGGACGGCACGCAGGCGTAGGCCTTCATCGACTTATAATCGGCCAATCCCCTCCAGATCAATACCTTATACTTGCCGTGCTCCGGGCAGGTCTTCTCCAGGTACACATTGTCGTTCTCGGCATACTTGACCGCCGGGATGACCTTAAGGCACTCCGGGCACAGGCTGCTGCTCTCCCCTAGGTTCTCTATCATTATCGTCACCGGTCCGCTAACCTCAATCGGTTCTGGCTAATTATGTGTTGCTGAAAATCGCGTGTGGCTTGCTTAGCGTATAAAGAAAAATATTGAAAGGGGCCGCAGTGCGGCCGAAAGAGGTTTACGCCTTCTTCTTCTCGAACAGCCCTTCGGCCGCCGCGATGGTCTTGGTGGCGAGGTATTCCTCGACCCAGGAGTCGCCGCACTTCTGGCAGACGACCGCCGGTCCGGACCTGGTGATGCCCATATAGGTCATGTTGACGGTCCCAGCGATAGCCTTCTCCTTGCAGTGCACGCACTCCCACTTGGTGACCTCGGGCTCGTCGGTGGTCTTCACAGGCTCGCCCAGCACCATGCGGTGAGAGTATGCGGACTCGACGTTGCCGTGGCTGTCGTAGACGGCGTAGATGGTGACCTCGCCGATGCGCTTCTTGGCGATGCTGACCTTACCGTCGGTGATCTTCCTGTGGGAGGTCTCCGCGGTCTTGATGACGTCCGCGACATCGGCCTCCTTCAGGCCCCTCTTCCCCAGCAGGTCCTTGGCGTTAGCAGAGAACTTTGCATCCATTTGGCTCACCTCAGAACTTCCCATACGTCCCGTGGTCCGCAGCCGCCCTGGTCATGGCCAGGATGTTGCCGGGGAGCGTGTACATGGGGCATTCGCAAGCGCAGCCCAGGATGTATCCCCTGGGGCTGTCGCGTCCAGCCTTAACGGAGGCCGCAGCCTGATCGTAAACCGCCTTCGGGTTGGGGTTGATCATCAGCTTGGTGTCGACCGAGCCCATGATGGTGGCCTTGTTCCCGAACTCCTTCTTCAGCAGTTCGGTCGGGAAGACCTCACGGCCCTTGTACCCGATGTGGAACACGGTGAAGGGGGACCAGATAAGGTTGTGGAACTCCTTGTAGTCGGTCTCGTGGTTACCGCAGCAGTGGTAGAAGATCTGCGGGCCAGCGCCTCCCCTGAAGCACTTGTCGATGTAGTACCGCATGTTGTTGACGGAGTACTCACGGACAGCCTCGTCAGAGAAGATATCGTTGTTCGCCAGGACGGAACCCAGGACGAGCATGGCCATGCCATAGTCCTTAGCGGTGCACAGCGCGCCCTCGATGGCGGTGTCGGTGAACTTCTTCAGCAGCTTCTGGGCCGCCTCGGGCTCAGTGAAGGTCCACATGATGAAGTTCTCGACGCCGCAGATGTGGGAGGCCTCTCCGACCGGATCGAAACCGTAAGCGATCGGGACGAAGGTCTGCGGTAGGTTCTTCTGGACGTAAGAGTACAGCCTCTGGTACTGCGGGTAGGTGTAACCGTTCCTGATGGCCTTCTCGTCGGGCACCTCAAGGTCATCCACCTGGCCGGGCTCGCTGATGATGGGAGTCTCGGCGATTGGAGGAAGGGTGTCCTTCTGGGTCAGCTCCATCCCCAGCTCCTTGAGCCAAGGGGTCGAGTAGAACCAGTGAGTGACCGGTAGCAGGTCGTACATCTGGTAGATGTAGGCCAGGCAGTGTATGCCCAGCTCAGGCTTCTCGTAGAAATCCCTAATCGTGTAACCGCATGCGATAGCCGCATGGGACAGCATGACCGGGTCAACATCTACCCTGTCATACTTGTTGTCAACGAAGGGATTCGCAAAGCGCTTGGTGGCATGCGCATGCCACTCCATGTCATATGGCGGAAATATTTCCTCGTAGCCCATATAATCCCTATTTTCTTAACTGGTTTTACAATATTTAATCCTTGTTGTTTAGAAACCGCAACAATGTTACATATTTTGTTTCTAAAGGCTGTTAAATAGAACATTGTTACGAGAATGATGATTATAATGACCAAATATTGCCATTTTTTTTCGATTTTAAGCATGCCCCTTACACTTCATAAATAAACTTAAGTGAAACATGCTAGCTCGGAGCACACTTTCTCATTTCTCCAATGGCAAGCCCGCCTTCTTCCACCCTCCTGTCCCTCCCAGAATATTGAGCACCTCATAGCCGGCATCCTGCAAAATGCCCGCTCCCAGGCTTCCCCTCAGACCGGACGAGCACATCACCGCCACCCTCGTACCCCGAGGGACCTCGTCGATACGGTCCCTGAGGTAACCGGCGAAGATGTGCATCGAACGTTCCACCCGCTCCGCCCTCCACTCCTTCTCCGTGCGCACGTCGAGGACTAGGATGTTCTCTTCCCGGCCAAGCATGCCATGGAGCTCTGTCGGGGTGACAAGGGGGAAGCTTGCTATCGGCAGCCCTCTCTTGGCCCACCCCTCCATCCCCTCCCCCAGGTGACCGATGATATCGTCATAGCCGATGCGTATCAGCATGCGCACGACCTCGGACACCTCCTCCGGACCGTCGGTGACCAGCACGATCGGCCTGCCGTACTCGAGGACCCATCCTGCGTAACTGGGCAGGACCTCCCGGGGGATGCTGACAGAACCTTCAATGTGGCCGCCGGCAAAGGAGGTGGGGGCCCGAACGTCCAGGACCGCCGCTCCGGCGCCAATGAGCCGCTCGAACTCCCCGGGAGACAGCTGGGGTGGACGGGGCAGGGAGCCCAGCACCGGCTGCCCGGCCAGGTTGATCTCCTCCATCCGGGCGAAGTAGTACGGCTTCTCCATCACCTCCGCCTTCTTCATGGCCACGAACGCTTCCCTGCTCCCGATCGTGAGAGCTTTGTTTTGAGCCATCTCCAGGCCGATGGTGCTTTCCTCGCGATCAGATATGCTACCTCCGCAGGCAGAGCCCGCTCCGTGGGCCGGATAGATTATGGTCCCCTCCCCCAGGGAGAGGAGCTTGTCGTGCAGAGAATCGAACAGCAGGGGCGCCATCTGCCCGATGCGCTCCTCGCCGAAGAGATCGGTCCGCCCGACCTCACCCACGAACAGGGCGTCCCCCGTGAACACCCCTACCGGCTGGGGTCCGGCCGAGCGGTCGTAGAGAACATAGGACATGCTGTCGAGAGTATGCCCGGGAGTGGCAAGGGCCTTGAGAACCGCCTGACCGAGGTCGATCGTGTCGCCCTCCCGGACCGGCTGACCGTAGCCGAATGCGTTATCGCCGTGAAGTATGGCCGCTCCGGTCATCGAGGCCAGCTCCCGCGAGCCGGTCACGTAGTCCTCGTTGCGGTGCGTTTCTAGGATGTGCGTGATCCTCAGCTTCTCCCCGTCGGCGATATCCAGGTACACATGGCAATCGCGGCGGGGGTCGATCACCGCGGCCCTACCGTCCGAGCCCACCAGGTACGAGAGGTGAGCCAATCCCTCGGCCTTGACCTTCTTGATCAACAAGCGGATCCCTCGAAGAAATTACTGGTAGAGGTAGTAATTAAGGGTCGTTCGTCCCAGCCCTCGGCCTTCGACCAACCGCAGATGTCCAATCTTTATTAGCGGTGACCTGGATAGGGGGCCGATGGGTTCGGATGGAGGGCCGGGGGATGATCGCCCTGGCGGGATGAGCGTGCTCTGCGACTTCGATGGCACCATCACCCTCATCGACACCGCCGAGTATATCCTGGACCACCACGCCGCAGGAGACTGGAGGGCTGTCGAGCGCCTTCTGGAGCAGGGAAAGGTCACCATCGAGCAGAGCATGGGGATGCAGTTTGAGATGATCTCCATCTCCCGCGACGCCATGCTGACGGAGCTCGACCAGGTGGTCGTCCCCCGCCCCGGGCTCGATGACCTAATCGAGGGGTGCATCGCCCATGATGCCACCTTCACTATCACCAGCGCAGGAATGGACTTCTACATCCGGCACTTCATGGCGGCCGTCGGCTGGAGTTCGGTCGAGATCGTCGCTCCGGAGGTGACCGATGAGGGACACGGCGTTCGCTTCCGCTTCCCTCCCCTGAGGAACCCGGGGGCGAGTAACTTCAAGGAGGACAAAGTGCTGACGGAGCGGGCCCTGGGCCGCCGGGTGGTGTACATCGGCGACGGCACCTCCGATCTGTGGGCCGCGCTATCCGCCGACCTCGCCTTCGCCGTGCGTGGATCGCGTCTCGATACCATGCTCGGGCGCAAGGGACGTCAGCACCGCACCTTCACTGACCTGCGGGAGGTCGCCGGCGCGCTCTTCCCTCCCCCCGGTCACCGCTCTGGCTCGAACTCTAGCGATCCCGAGTTCATGCAGTAGCGAGTGCGGGCAGGAGGTGGACCGTCGTCGAACACGTGGCCGAGATGGCCATCGCACCGCGCGCACTTCACCGCGGTACGCCTCATGCCAAACTTGTTATCCGGCTCGAACTCCACAACGTCATCGGCAAGGGGGCGGGTGAAGCTGGGCCAGCCGGTGCCCGACTCGAACTTGTCCCGAGAAGAGAACAACGGCAGGCCGCAGCCCGCGCACTTGTAAGTCCCCTCCTCATGATTATCCCAGTACTCGTTCTGGAAAGCGGGCTCGGTACCCTCCTTGCGCAGGATCCCGAACTGCACTGGCGTCAGCAGTCTCCGCCATTCGTCCTCCGACCTTACGATCTTGTCGGTTCTCGCCTTGCTCGTCATCGACACGCGTACTCCTCACTTCGATTTGGCGTTACGGGCTATTTAACAGGTGCTCCGGGCGAACTCCAGGACGCATCTTCCCCGCACTGACGCTGGACGCTCATTCCGTTCATGCATTATCAGATTTTTAAAATTTTATCGGCAGACCGAAATGTATTTAGTGGCCCTTTCATTCCCCGGTTTTATGGTAACGCCTCAAGTTGAGAAACTATTCAATTCCATGAAGAACGGGGGCATCGTCTCCGAGGACAAGGCCGTCAGCGCCGAGAAGGTGACCTCCATGTCCAAGCTGCCCAAGGCCCAGTGCATGAACGCGTTGGCGGAATTGGAGAAGATGGGAGTGGCCAAGAAGCACAAGAACAACAATGCCGTGTCCTACTACCTGGTCAAGACCAGCCTGTAAGCATTGTCTTTGCCGGTGAGCCCCCGGCCCCTCTATTACATTATTCCGGGGAGCGCACCCTATGACTTTTCCTTCAAGTACGTTTTCCCGACCTTGAACGCGTCCGCCACCCTTGCCCCCAGCCGGTGATAGGCGGCGGCCGATGACAGGTACATCAGGGGATCCAGGACTATGGGGTCCGGTTCCTGGCCGTGGTACACTCCATCGTCGGCGTAGACCTCGACGATCTCGCCGATGATCAGGTCCGTTCCCTCCAGGTCGACTATCCGCTTCAGCTCGCACTCCATCGTCAAGGGGCATTCCTCCACCATCGGAGCGGTCTTCAGCTTCCCGTAGAACGAGCGGAACACTCTCGATTTGTCCTGCTCCCTGCCGGAGGTGATGCCGACGTAGTCCACCGGAACGGCCATGTCTGCGCTGGGCAGGCTGACGCTGAAGGTACGGTTCTCGATTATGCCGTCCTTCGTTTTCCGGTCCTTGCCAGTCACCAGCCCGATGGTCGGCGGCTCATCGTCCATCATGGTGAACCAAGCGATAGTACAGTAGTTCGGTCGTCCACCGACGTTAGCTCCCAACAGGCAGATGGGCAGAGCGACGGGGGGCATCCCCTTCCCGCGAGCGGTCTTGGTCATGATATCATATCTTAATCGTTCCCCGGGTTACTATTCCTTTCGCCGTCTGGCGGCACCTGTCCGAGGATTTAAGTACGCTGGACCTTTTTCCGGGCGGAGAACATGGCCGCCGACGTCGAGGTCCCCAGACCGGTCATCATCGAGGACGAATGTAAGGGGTGTGGACGCTGCATCGCCGCCTGCCCCAAGAAGGTCCTCCGAAAGGCTCAGCACGTGAACCGCAGAGGCTTCGTGCCCGTCGAGTACGCGGGCGAGGGTTGCACCGGCTGTGCGATCTGCTTCTACAACTGTCCGGAGATCTACGCGATCGAGGTCCACACCGCGGACAAGGGGGAGCGGCGATGAGAAAGTTCGTAAAGGGCAACGAGGCGGTGGTCATCGGGGCACTGTATGCCGGCTGCGACGTCTACTTCGGATACCCTATAACCCCGGCGAGCGAGATCGCCCACGGGGCGGCGGAGCTCTTTCCCCAGATGGGCAAGGAGTTTCTGCAGGCGGAGTGCGAGACGGGGTCCATCAACATGATCTACGGGGCGGCCAGCGCCGGGAAGCTGGCGATGACCGCGTCCTCCGGGCCGGGGATCAGCCTGATGCAGGAGGGCATCTCCTACCTGGCGGGGGCCCAGCTCCCGGCGGTCATCATTAATGTCATGCGCACGGGGCCAGGACTGGGCAATATCGGCCCGGAGCAGGGCGATTACAACCAAGCGGTCAAGGGGGGCGGGCATGGTAACTATAAGTGCCTTGTCCTCGCCCCCGGATCGGTACAGGAGATGTGCGACCTTACAACCAAGGCCTTTGGCCTGGCGTTCAAGTACCGCAGCCCGGTGATCGTGCTCGCTGACGCCGTGCTCGGCCAGATGATGGAGTCTCTCCAGCTGCCGAACGCGATCGTCGAGTCCCCGGACGCTTCCGCCTGGGCGGTGCGGGGGGACCCGGAAACGAGGAACAACCTCATTACCTCCATCTACCTTGAGCCGGACCGCCACGAGGTTCACAACCAGATCCTCCAGGAGAAGTACGAGCGCATGAAGGCCGAGGCCGCCTCAGAGAGCTACCGCACCGAGGATGCGGACATCATCCTGACCGGCTACGGCTCCTCGGCCCGCATCGCTCGCACCGCCGTGGACCGGCTCCGTGCCGATGGCGTGAAGGCAGGCCTCTTCCGTCCGATCACCCTCTCGCCCTTCCCCACCCGGCAGATGAATAAGGCGGTCCAGGACCGCAAGGTGCTGGTGGTGGAGATGAGCAACGGGCAGTATCGCGATGACGTGCTCCTGCACCTTGACCGGTGCAGTAGGTCGGACATCCGCCTGGTCAACCGCATGGGTGGGAACATGGTCAAGGTGGAGGACGTGCTCATCGCTGCCCGCAGCATGATGGAGGCGAAACGATGATCAAGCGAGCAACGGGATTCTACGAGACCTTCGACCGCAAGGACGGCAGCCGGACCACGACGTTCTGCGCCGGCTGCGGACACGGCATCGTCCACAAGCTCATCGGGGAGGCCATGGCCGACCTCGGGCTGCAGGACCGCACGGTGTTCGTGTCCCCGGTGGGGTGCGCGGCGTTCTGCTACTATTACTTCGACTGCGGCAACGTGGCCGCGCCGCACGGGCGGGCCTCGGCGGTCGCCACCGGACTTTCGCGGGTGCTTCCGGACAAGGTCGTCATCGCCTACCAGGGTGACGGCGACCTCGGTGCCATCGGGTTCAACAACGCCTTCCAGGCAGCGAACCGCGGAGATCATTTCGCCTGCTTCTTCATCAACAACTCACTGTACGCCATGACCGGCGGGCAGATGGCCCCCACCACTCTGCCCGGACAGAAGACCACCACCTCGCCGTTCGGCCGGGACGTGGTGAAGAGCGGGTATCCTCTGCGGGTGTGCGAGATCTTTGCCCAGCTCGAGGCTCCGGTGTACATCGAGAGAGTGTCGGTGGCGGACACCAAGCGTATCATGCAGGCCAAGAGGGCGGTCCGCAAGGCCCTGGAAATTCAGCGGGACGGCAAGGGGTACGCGTTCGTCGAGGTCCTGTCTCCCTGCCCCACCAATTGGAGGATGGATGCCCTCAAGGCAGCGGACTTCGTGACCCAGGAGATGGAAAAGACCTTTCCCCTGGGCTGCTTCCGCGACCGCAGCGCGGAAGAATCGTTGAAAGCGTCGGAGATAGAGGTCAAGGACCTCCTCACCCTGGTTCACGGCTCCGAGGGGGGCATGGATCCCAGACCCGATCCCGCCTTCAAGGAGCGCCACTTCAAGTTCTCTGGGTTCGGCGGGCAGGGCGTGCTCAGCCTCGGCCTCGTGGTCGCCGAGGCGGCGGGGAAGGCTGGACGATATGTCTCTTGGTTCCCCAGCTACGGGCCGGAGCAGAGGGGCGGCGCAGCCTCCGCCTCGGTGGTGATGGGGGGCAAAGAGATCGGGTCGCCGGCGGTGGACGCCCCCGACGTCCTGGTGGCGATGAACCAGCCGTCCCTGGAGAAGTTCCTGCCCACGGTGGCCAAGGGTGGCTCGGTGCTGTTCGAGGAGTCGATCCCCCTCCGGCCAGCATCACCTCCCGGGGTCACGGTCAGGCCCTTCCCGGCCATGCAGATCGCCGAGGAGGCGGGCACGCCGAAGGCGGCGAACACCGCGTTCCTGGGGGCGCTAGCGGAGCTCGACCTCCTGGGAGTGCCGGAGGCCTCCGTCCTCGCGGCACTGGACGACAGCTTTGCCGAAAAGCCCGCGCTGGTGGAGCGCAACCGCAAGGTGTATGCGGCTGCCAGGGCCTGGGCCAGGGAGCACCTAGCCTAGGCACGCGGACGCACCTGGCAGGGACGAGTGGCGACCCTTTAGACGAGCGGTGACAAGGTATATTAGCCGATTTGGAGATTTGCCCGGAGACCAGCGGCCATGGTCCCGAGCGACCGTGTCGTCCTGGAACGACCAGCACCCGGAGGATAGCATGTCAGCTTCTGAAAAACTAGGAAACCGCCTCAAGACCTACCGCGAGCGCCTTGGACTCTCCGTTGAGGACCTGGCCAAGAACGCAGGGATCGACGCCGCCCTGGTAAACAACATCGAGAACGGGACCGTGTACCCGGCCATCGGCGTACTGGTCAAGCTGTCCCGGGCCCTGGGCCAGCGACTGGGAACGTTCATGGACGACCAGTTCATTCCCGATCCCCTCATCGTCCGCGCCGCGGGGAGGAAGGAAGCCACCACTCCCCACCACGGGGCGGGTCCAGGCAACTACCACTACTACCCGCTGGGCAAGGGAAAGACAGACCGCCACATGGAGCCCATGTACATCGAGATCGAACCGACCAGCGAAAGCTCACTGTCCTCTCACGAGGGGGAGGAGTTCATCATCGTGGTGAGCGGGGAGATCGAGCTCACCTACGGGAAGGAGATGTACCGGCTGAAGGCCGGAGACTCCATGTACTACAACTCGGTGGTGCCGCACGATGTCCGGGCGGCTGGGAACGCCAAGGCCGCCATCTACGCGGTCATCTATACTCCCTTCTGAGGCCTTGACATGGTAAGGGCCGAGATAACCAGAGAGGTCACCCTGGGCCAGCTGCTGGACGAGACCGTGGCGAAGTGCCCGGACAACGAGGCCATAGTGTATGCGGACCGCGACTACCGCGAGACCTGGCGGGAGTTCTCCGATACCATCGACCGGGTGGCCAAAGGCCTGATGGCGCTGGGCGTCAAGAAAGGGGAAAAGGTGGCGGTGTGGGCGACCAACGTCCCGCACTGGGTGACCTTACAGTATGCCACCGCGCGCATCGGCGCCATCCTGCTCACCATCAATATCAACTACAAAATCTCGGAGATCGAGTACGTGCTCACGCAGTCGGAGACGGAGAACATCTTCGTCATCGACGGCTACCGAGATACCGACTACGTCGCCACCATCTACGAGCTCGTCCCCGAGCTGAAGACCCAGCCGCGGGACAAGCTGCACTCGGAGAGGTTTCCGCACCTGAAGCGGGTGTTGTTCCTGGGGCCGGAGAAGCACCGGGGCATGTACTCGATGAATGAGGTCATGGCCATGAGCGTGGAGACCTCCGATGGCGAGTACAAGGAGAGGCAGGCCGCCCTATCCTGCTACGATGTCGTCAACATGCAGTACACATCGGGCACCACCGGCTTCCCCAAAGGGGTCATGCTCACCCACCACAATATCGGCAACAACGGATATTGGATCGCGGCCAACATGAACTACACCTGCGAGGACCGCATTTGTCTGCCGGTGCCCCTGTTCCACTGCTTCGGCTGCGTGCTGGGGGTGATGGCTTCGCTAAACTCCGGGGCATGCCTGGTCATCCTGGAGAAATATGATCCGGTGAATGTGATGATGGCCGTGGAGAAGGAGAGGTGCACCGCGCTGTACGGCGTGCCGACGATGTTCATCGCCGTCCTCGAGCACCCTCTGTTCAGCAAGTTCGATTTCTCCACCCTGCGTACCGGAATTATGGCCGGATCGCCCTGCCCGGTGAAGAGCATGCATGAGGTCGTGGAGCACATGAACATGCGCGAGATCACCATCGTGTTCGGCCTTACCGAGTCGTCGCCGGGGATGACCCAGACCCGCTTCGACGAGCCGTCCATCGAGAAGAAATGCGCCACCGTGGGCCGCGTTCTGCCGGGGGTGGAGATGAGGCTGTTCAACCCCGATACCGGCCTCGAGTGCGCGGTCGAGGAGCACGGCGAGGTGTGCTGCCGCGGCTACAATGTGATGAAGGGTTACTACAACATGCCTGAGGAGACCGCCAAGGCCATTGATAAGGATGGCTGGCTGCACTCCGGCGACATCGGGAAGGTCGACGCCCTGGGCTATCTGTCTATCACCGGGCGGCTCAAGGACATGATCATTCGCGGCGGGGAGAACGTCTACCCCAAGGAGGTCGAGGACTTTATCCACCACATGGACGGCATCCAGGACGTGCAGGTGGTCGGCGTCCCAAGCCAGAAATACGGGGAGCAGGTCGGCGCGTTCATCATCCTGAAGAAGGGCATTCAGATGACCTCCGAGGATGTCCAGGACTTCTGCCGGGGCAAGATCGCGTGGTACAAGACCCCCAAGTACGTGGCCTTCGTCAATGAGTTTCCCCTGACGGCCTCCGGGAAGATCATGAAGTACAAGCTGAGGGAGGACGCCCATAAGCGGTGGCCTGAGGCGTGAGCCGAAAAAAGCAGTAAATAGTACCTCGCGAATCGGTGCGGTCGGATGCCTAAGATCAAGGTTGGAGACGCCGTCATCCACTACCACGAGAGCGGGGAGGGGGAACCCCTCCTCCTCATAACCGGTTTCTACGGGGACCTGTACAACTGGAAGAAAGCGATACCTCTGCTCAGCAAGTCCTATCGGGTCATCGTCTTCGATAACCGGGGCAGCGGGCACACCGAGGACCCTGGGACACCGTTCACAATGGCCCAGATGGCTGACGACGTCGCCGGCCTCCTGGACGCGCTGGGCATCGAGCGGGCGCACATCCTGGGCTGGTCCATGGGCGGGAACGTGGCCCAGGAGCTGGTCTTTCGCCACCCGGAGAAGGTCGCCAATCTCATCCTGATGTCCACCTACACCTACGAGCCGAACCGTGCCCGGTTCGCCATCGACGCCATGATCCACGCTGTGCGGGAGGGTGCCAGCATGGATACTTTCCAGACGATGATGCAGACCTGGTGCTCGACCGAGGCGTTCTTCCGGGGCAAGGTCTCGGTGTGCGAGCTCGGAGAGGGATGCGACATCAGCGTCCTCAACGGCCTGGACCGGCAAAAAAGGGCCCTAGACGGGTTCGACAGCCGGGAGCGGCTCCACCTCATCACCATGCCCACCCTGGTCGTCCATGGGGACGAGGACATCATGGTCCCCATCGGCTTCGGCGAGAGACTGGCCGCCGGGATATCGAACGCCGAGTTCAACGTAATCGCCAGCGCGGGGCACTTCCTCCCGCCATCTGGATATGCTCCCCTGGTGCTGGACTTCCTGGCCAAGCATCCCATGGAAGAGATGGTCGGCCAGGTGCGGTCGGAAGGCGTGAAGGAAAGGAACTGATCCTGACAGGGCCGCCGGCTCCGCCGAGCCCGATCTTGTCATCCACCGCGGCGCGGGGTTCGCCGACCGGCGACCAGGTGATCGCTTAGAGCGTCCACAGGTCTGGGACGATCGAGTATGCAGCCCCGAGGACCAGGGCGGCGTCGGCGATGATGTGCAGTAAGAACAATGGGACCATGGACCTGGTGCGTTGAAACAGGAGTAGGTACCCCACGGTCATCACGAACTGGGCGGAGAGGAATATCTGGGACAGTGGGAAAACACTCCTAAATCCGGGAAGGAACTCACCCCAGAACAGGGCGTGGATGAGGCCGACGAATATGATCGTCATCAGCACGCCCACCACCGTTCCCGCGACCCTCCCCACCCCCTTCTTCCATCGGGTTTGGAACGCCTCGAAGATGTACACCCACAGCAGCTGCTCGGAGAGGGCGTTGATCGGCACCCACAGCGCGAGGGACACCGCCACGCCCGGCAGGGGATCGTACCCGGCACGATGGTCAACACGGCGAGGGTCTGGGCCACCAGCTGCACGGCGAGAAGGATGAGGAAGAGCGGCCAGGCCCAGGTCCGAGGGCGGACGTACTGCAGCGAACCTTTCCGCCACTTGACGATGCCGACGCAAAAGACGCCGTAGTATAGCGCCAGCGGCAGCAGGGCCCCGGTCCATCGAAAAAGGAGGGCACAGGCCACCGGCAGCAGGAAGGTGGCCACCAGGGCGATGACGATGTCGAGGTTCGTAGCGCGGAACGTATGTTCGGAGGATGCCTCCTCGGAGCTCACACGGCAGTAAATGTCCGTCGGCCTACAAGTCGTCTTCCATGTGCTTTACCAAATCTTCGGACCGACCCTGTCCCACGGAGCCAACGACGGCCGACCATACCAGTTGCTTCGATAATCGTAACTAGAGTTAATAACTCCCTTACACTTCCCCTATCTGATCAACATGGTCTCCCCACTCCAGAAGCACTACGACCAGCTGCTCGAAAGATACAAGGAAATGACCGTCCTCCGCACCGCCGGGGACATCATCTACTGGGACATGGAGACCAAGATGCCGGCCAAGGGCCTGGAACTGAGGAGCGAACAGCTCTCTTTTATTGGGCTGACCACCCACAAGATGGTCACCGACCGCAAGATCGGCACCCACCTGGACGCTATTGAGAAGGACAAGGGATTCTCCGGTCTCAGCGACGAGCAGAAAAGGAACGTCCACCTGCAGCGCAAGATGTACGACGAGGAGTCCAAGCTCCCTGACGCCCTAGTCGCGGAGATGTCCAAGCAGCAGATCTTGGCGGTGGGGGCGTGGAAGAAGGCCAAGGCGGCCAAGGACTATGCGCTGTTCCGCAACGACCTGGCTAAAAACATCGAACTGAAGAGACGGGCCGCCGAGATCCTCATGGAGGCCAAGGGGGCTAAGACGCCCTACGACGCCATGCTGGACCTCTACGAGCCGGGTATGACCGCTGACCGTATCAGCAGGATGTTCGGGGGAATGCGCACCGGCCTCATCAAGATCCTGCAGCGGGTGGACGCAGGGGATCGACCGGACCAATCGTTCCTCTTCAACCGAGTATCTATCGACGCCCAGCGAAAGATTAGCCAGATGGCCATGGACTTTCTGGGCTACCAGACCACCGGCCCCGAGGCCTGGGGCCGGCTTGACGAGACCGAGCACCCGTTCTCTAACGGTTACTACAACGACGTCCGGGTCACGACCCACTACTATGAGGATAACTTCAAGTCCAGCCTGTTCAGCGTCCTCCACGAGTGCGGGCATGCGCTCTATGAGAGTCAGATGCCCGCGGCTTGGATCTACCAGCCCATTGGCAGTGCGGCCAGCTACGGCATCCATGAGTCACAGAGCCGGTTCGTGGAGAACATGGTCGGCCGGAGCCCGGAGTTCCTTGCCTACATCCTCCCCAAGCTGAAGAGGGTAGCCGGGAAGGCGCTGGCCGGGGTAGGTTTGGAAGATTTCGTCAGGGCGGTCAACGTGGCCGAACGGTCGAAGATCAGGATCGAGGCGGACGAGGTTACCTACGGGCTGCACATCATCATCCGCTTCGAGCTGGAGAAGGACATCTTCGCTGGCAAGGTCACCGTGGACGAGCTGCCTCAGGCGTGGAACGACAAGTATGCCAAGTACCTGGGGGTAGAGATCGAGGATGACGCCGAGGGCGTCATGCAGGACACCCACTGGGCGGGCGGGAGCTTCGGCTACTTCCCCAGCTATGCCTTGGGCAACATCTACGGGGGCATGTTCCTGGAGAAGATGGAACGGGACGTCCCCGATTGGAGGTCCGCCGTTGAGCACGGGGACTTCTCTCCGGTGCGGACCTGGCTCCGCGACAACGTGCACGCCAAGGGCAACATGTACGACCCCGCCGACCTGATCAAGGTGGTGACGGGGAAGAGCATCAGCACCTCGCCCTTCCTCAACTACCTGGGCCGCAAGGTGGACATGATATACGGGCAGTAGGCCGGACGAGTGATTGCTCGCCCGTGCCAACCACGTGGCGAGGATTAATATCCAGGCCCTCATGCACCCGTCGATGAACGGCCAGACCGAGGACCGGGTCGCCCTCCGCATCAGGCGGGACGTTATTGTTCCCCCGGGGGAGCGGACCTCTCGGCAGGAGGACATGCTCCGGTCGATCACTTCCCAGCTACAACGTTCGGCCGTATACGCCGGCCGTACCTGGGAGGTTTCCGACCTGGAAGCCTTGTCCGATCTCCCGCTGACTCCTTATTCCATGATCGAGGCGGCGATGGCCGCCGAGGGCCCGGAGCGCTGCCTGCTGACGCCTGCGGACCAGGTCTTCAAGACCTCGGGCTCCACCGGCAGCCCCAAGTGTATGTACTACACCAAAGGGGACGTCGACCGCCTGACCATGGACTTCGCGGTGCTATGCCGCATGGTTGGAGTACGCCAAGGAGACGTGGGATGGAACCTGGGGGGCGCCCGACCGAACGTCTCGGGAGCGATGCTGGAGCTGACCAGCGACCTCGTGGGGCTGGAGAAGCTGACCACCCTGCTGACCCGGGACTCGGACCTCATGGGGGCGCTGCGCCAGGCGTCCCGCGCGGACCGCATCGATGTTTTGTCCTGCCCCTCGCTGGTCCTCTACTTCCTGGCCCGCTCGATCGCGGAGCCCGGCTTCCTGGAGGGAGTGGTAAAGGAGAAGCTGAGGCGCGACTACCATCTGCCCGGGGCTATGGCCGACGTCGCCACTTCGCTGTACCTCTCCCGCATTGATCTGAATCGGCTCCGCCGAACGCTATCCTCCACCCGACTGGCCCTTACCTATGCGGAGCCGCTCACCCCATACGTGCAGGACCTTCGGGCAGCCTTCCCCCACATGATCTTCCACGATGTCCTGGGTAGCACCGAGAACCCCGTCCTGGCGGCTCAGCTGGACCACCGGGACCGGGGGTTATATCTCTTCGTCCATGCAATGGTGCCGGAGCTGGCTGATCCCGCCGAGGTGGTCAGGGGATTGCGGGAGGGTACTTCGGTGAGGGGCGTTCCATGGCCCGCCTGGGAGGCAGGGATGAGGGGTGAGCTGCTGATCACCCGCCCGGGGGAGAGCCTGCCCCTGGTAAGGTACCCCACCGGAGACATGATCGAGGTACTGGACCCCGCCGCGAAGGTCCGCATCGACGTCGATGGCGGGATATGGGCCACAATGCCTCTCATCAAGGTGCTCGGCCGGTCCGTGGAAACTCTCGACTTCGAGGTCCCCGACGAGATGGGGTCCTTCCTGGGCAACAAGATCTACTCTCATCACATCCACGAGGCGCTGCAGAGGCCGAACAACGTGCGATGGTGGGAGCTGTACAACATCAAAGGCGATCCCGGACGGCTGTGCTTCCTGGTCATCCCGGACAAGGACGTCGAGGACCGGGACCGGTTCTCGAAGGATACCCTCCGCCACCTACTCCGGGAGTGTGACGACCCCCACCACACCCTGCAGATCGGCCACGAACTGGGCCGGGTCGAGGTCGTGGTGACCGGGTCGGGCGCGTACAGCGTTGTGCAGCGGGAGATCGATCGCCGGGTCAGGGAGGGCCGGTCCCTGGGTCAGCTCAAGCCGAAGCGCATCTACAAGGTCGAGGGAGAGGCGGAGTTCCGCACCATGGTCAGGGAGAAGCTCGAGGCCTAGCGGGCCCTCTCCTCGGTCATGATCGGAACCTCGGCCGGAACCCACACCCGAAGAAAGCCATCCGGCACCAGACTGGTGGCGAGCATTACCGTGTCGATGTCCTCATGCTCCCGCCACAGGTCATTGTCGCGGTTGCGGAGATCGGACCAGAACGCCTCGATCCGCCTTCCCAGGGGTGCGTGGCTCCGCAGGATGTCGAACTCATCAGCCAGCACCTCGTCCATCCCTCCCGGGCGGGCGTCCAGACGCTCCGCCGCGTGCAGGCCGATGGATAGCCCCAGCTCCCGGAAGGCCAGGCGGTGCGTGGCAGGAATGTCGCAGTCCATCTCCCCGACCGCCGCCATGCTCACGGCAGACTCCGCGGAGATGTGCCGCAGCAAACCGAGGGTGGTGCCGTCCTCCATACTCGCCACCCTCCAGGCATCAATGAGCAGCGACCCCACCCCCAGCGGATCATCGGTCGCCCAGCTGCCTTTCCTGCACATCGCGGTGGCGTCCTCGATGGCCGGCCCCAGATCGGGAAACGAGGCTTCGGGAAACTGCTCCTCGGCCAGCTGGAGCTCGCGGTAGGTAACGAAGGCGTCGAGGGCGTCGTGCTGACCCATGGACAATACGAGGGGGCGGTCGAGGCCGATGCTCATCTTCCAGAACATTCTCCTCCCCCCGCTGGGATGGTTGTAGGCAAACCTCTCCTGGGCCACCGCGGCCAGCTCAATAGCCCACCTCAGATACCGGGGCTCAGCGGCTACCTCACTCACCCGAGCCAGGGCATGCATCCACTTGGTGAGATAATGCAGGTACTGCCCGTCCCGGTCCCATTCCTCCCGTGGATCCATTGATTCCCCGGGGGCACGCTCCGACACTTTCTTCCCGATACGCAGCCCTCCGGCGGTCGGGTGTTCACGGCCCTCATCCTCGGGAAGGCCGCTGATCCATCCCCTCCGCCCGTCGTCCCCTCGGTGGCGACCCAGGACGCGGTGCACCTGGTCCACCAGGCGAAGCGCGAGCCTACGGAACCTGTCCTCCCCGGTTAGGCGGTGGAGTTCGAGAAAGTTGCACACCGCAAAGGAGTCGGTCCACAGGTACCGCCGCGGTCCGGCGCCCTCCGGTTCCAGGCCGGTTCGGGACGCAAACTTAGTCATGAGATCGATGGCCGTCGATAAACCGCCGTTCCTCATACCTCTCGGGCATCCTTCAGCGCGGATGCATATTCAAGGTGCCGGTACCGGCGTCGTCGCCGACCTCGTGGTGCTCGACGACCCGTCCGGGCCGCAATGGCCGTTCGCCCTCCCCGCGTTCGTGTTCATCCACGCCCAGGTCATCTTCAACTGTCTGGTGTATGCATGACGCACACATCACTCTGGCCATCGGAATCATCGGGCGGGCCTTCCTCCTCCACTTTCCCGGCGACGTGGACATAGCCATCCTTCACGACCGATCGGCACGGGGGTTCAGAGCGCATGATCGCCTACCCGACGTCCATGTGGAATACGGCTTTCGGCTGATACCTGATGGCCTCCGCGAGGGGCAGCAGGGCGGCGACAACCACATTTAAATCGAGGCCTCGTCATAGGCGGTCACATGCCTGGGACCAAGAAGAAAGCGGACCCCTCGAAGATCATCAAGCCGGCCATGGAGCTCTTCGCCAGCAAGGGCTTTTCCAATGTCACCCTGACGGATATCGCCAAGGCGTCAGGCGTGCCGGTCGCCGAGGTCAGAGCCCTCTATCCGACCAAGGAGGAGCTCCTGATCGCCGCCTTCCGCATCGGCCAGAGGAAGATGGAAGAGCGTTTCCGGACGATTCACACCGGGGACCTGGAATCCCATATCGAAGAGATGTTCGATGGCATCAAGGACGGGCTGATGCCTTTCGGCCCCGAGCTTCATCTCAACATCATCTATCAGGCCACCGAGGACCGGACGCTGATGGAGATCGTCAAGCGGTCCTCGAAGAACGTCAACTTCGCGGTCAAGGCATACCTCATGCAGATGGTCAACGACTCCATCATCGACGAGGTGGAGGGAGTGGAGAAGGTCAACGAGGACATGGTCACATCATTCATCGAGTACACTGCCCAGCTTCTCCAGGGCAAGAAGCTGCCGGCTGTCAAGAAGGCGTGGGTGGCGGGCGTCCGCGCCAAGCTGAAGCCTTCCACCAAGACCGCCGTCCCTATGCCGTTCTGACGTCCCAACGGGCGCAACCGTTTTATACGGTGGGTTCCGAGGCGCTGGCATGCCCGGAACCACCATCGAAAGGATCGTGGAGGCTCGGCTCAGGATGCTGGAGCACGAGATCCCAGGCACGAAGACCGACTACAACATCTTCCTCGAACGGAGGGGAGAGAGGGGAGAGATAATCGTCTCCGATCTGTGGGACCGCGTCATATACGTGGAGTTCGTGGAGAGCGAGGGGAGCCTCGACCGCCCGGAGGCCCTGGACCAGTTCACCGAGGTCACACTGGCCGGGGGGAAGGCGCTGGTCATCGTTCCGGATGAGGCCCATTCCGCCGCCGCGGACCTCCTGGCCAAGGATGGGAACCCGTCCATCGAACTCGTCAGCTATGGCGTGGTGGGGATCGCCGTCCTCATCTGAGGCGGAAGCATGTTGAAAAAAGAGGGAAGTGGTTTACTGGAGGGATATGCGACCTTCAGACCATCCTCTTGCCCGCATCGTAGGTCGGGCTCTCGTTCCAAACCTCTTCCACCTTCAGCAGCCACAGGCCCTTCAGATCGAACTTCATAGACTTGAACACCCCGGCCATCTTGTCGAACACCGGGCCAGAGGTCATGTAGTCCTTCACCGAGGCCTTGACCTCGTAGGACTTGAAGCCCTGGGACACCAGTACGGAGACCTTGGTCTTCTCCTTCTGGGCCAGCTTCAGGTTCTCGCTGGTCTTGTGCATGAAGATCTCACCGATGAAGATGGTCTCCGGGTCGATGGCCCCAGAGCCACCGACGTTGATTATATGCACATCGTTGTTGGCGCTCCTCGTTCCCAATACCTTCGCTGCCTTCTGCTCGTTCAACAGGGCGAAAACGTCGTCAGGTAATGCAACCATTTTCTCACCGAGTCATAGGAGGGCATACAAAATACTTTAATATTGCCAAACAATACTTTTCTATTCAACCATGACCAGTCAAGACATGATAGAGGAGATAAGGTCCCTGAGGAGCGAGATGGGCACCTTGGGCGACCATATGGTACGTCTGCGCTATGCTGATATAAAGAGCGCGTTCCTGGAACAGATCAGAGTGGCCGTGGGGGAGGAGGGGCGCCGTACCTTCCAGAGCGAGGCTCCCACGCTCACCGCATCCTCCCAGTGCGAGCTGAAGTCGGTATGCCTAGCCAAGCTGGAGGGAGCGGTAGACGCGGCCGCGGACAGGTTCATGAGGGACGACGTCAAGGGCGCCAAGGAGCTCCTGGACGAGGTGGAGGGCCTCATCTCCGGCGAGTGCTCTGCCTGCCAGGACGACGATTGCTCACGGGGGGCCAAGGAGACCGTGCGGAGGGTGAGGGCGGTGCTGCAGGTGTACGATGGACTCATCACCAGGCTCGGGCCGGGACCTTCAGCGGTAAGGGCCGCCGCTCCCCGAGAGCCCGTCCCCGCCGACCGCGCCGAGAGGATCCTCGACCCTCTTGCCAACGCCTGGCGGATCAAAGTCCTCACCACCCTGCGCCGGGGGGAGCGAAGCCTGAGCGAGCTTGGCCGGGCGGTGGAGCTGCGCACAGGCCACTTACAGTTCCACCTCCGGGCACTCATCGAGGCCGGGTACGTGGAGGCAGACCGCCGCAGGCATCTGTACCGCATCACCGAGCGTGGGGTCGTCGCCCTCCAGTGGACCGAGGAGATCGTCCACCGTCTCGGGCCGGGTCCGGATGCGGAGGACGGCGATGCCCGCTGACCAGGTGCTCGGAATCATCGGCTGCCCCATCCTGGAGGACGAGCTTGTCTACGCGGTGCGCGGTGATCGCAGTATCTCTAGATTGTTCGTGGTCGACAACGAGGATTCCAAGAACCTAGTGAGGAAGCTATTAGCCCTGGACCGCCGACCACCGGTCACACTCATCGGCGAGGATGAGATCGAGCACCTGTCCCCGGAAGGGTTCGCTCTCCTGGTGTACATGAAGTCGATGGCCCTGCACGAGCATCCCGAACGGTTGCGAGAGGAGGTCTCGGCTACCGCCGCCGCTATGGCCCTGGTTTGCCGTTCCATCCTCCTCTTCTACGGCCTGTGCGGCAATGCTTTCAGTGACGTGGGCTCCATGTCCCGGACGGTGGGCCGACCGATAACCATCATCTCCGACCAACAGCAGAGACCAGTCGATGACTGCATCGCCGCGGTCCTCGGCGGAACGGACGGGTACCTGCGGCTTCTTAAAAGATACCCAGGCGTATTCTATCTAACCCCGGGCTGGGCCGAGAACTGGCGGACGCTAATGAAAAAGATGGAGATCACCCGGGGCATCGATGGGGACGACCTCGCCACCATCAAGTGGTTGTTCGAAATGGCCGGGTACAAGCTGGCGCTCAAGATCCAGACCGGACTGGGGGACCAGGAGGGGTTCGACGCCCGTATCGACGAGTTCGTCCGCACCTTCGGCTTCCAGCTTAGGGACCTGGAGGCCGAGCATATCAATCTGGATTGCGTGGACCGGTCGTACGCCGAAGCCAAGTCCCGGCTGTGACGGGGAGCGCCGGGACCAATGGTCAATGGCGCTGACATATCAGGCCTGGGTCGGAGGACGATAACCGACCCTCCCTGACCTGCTCCATGACGTCCCTCACCCTTCCCCGGGCCCCGCACAGCACGGTGATCCCCAGCTCAGCACAGCGGTCCGCGGCCTTCGCTCCCAGGTGACCGACGGCCACGGTGTCCGCCCCCGTCGACCTGATCAGCTCGGGCGGGCTCACCGCACCGCCCATATGATCGCTGGTATTGTCGATGATGGTCAATCCTCCGGTCTCCAGGTTCAATAGTGTGAAGGTAGGGGCCTTCCCAAAATGCTCGTACACTCGGTCGTCCATCCCTTTGCTGCCCTGCGTCGGTATGGCTATGATGGTCATGGTCAGCCTCCGGGCATCTCTCAGCCAGGGAACCTGGCCCATGCCCGCAGATGGTCATCCCATTCCCAGGCTTGGGAATTGTTCCGGATATGTCCGGTCAGAGCTCTCGCAGATGTTCCTCGATGACCGTCCGCTCCGCTCTCTTGAGCAGCTCGCCCAGCGAGGACGGGGAGATGCCGAGCCTCTTCGCCAGCTGGGAAAGGTGGACGCGCTTTGGCATGTCGTAATAGCCCTCTCTCAGCGCTAGGGAGAGGACCTCCTCCTGCCTCCTCGTCAATATGGACTTGTCCTTGATCGCTCTCACCCGCTCGATATCGACCCTGCTTCCCGCCCTCCGGAGTTCATCGACCAGCGCCTGCAGGGAGCCCTCTCTTCCCGTGATCAGCTTCCACCTCACCCGCCCCCCGTCGAGGCTTTGCGCCCCCACCATGAAGCAGTCGGACGCGGCCAGAATCTGGCCGGCTCGGCATGTCCGGTTCACCACTGTCGCCGCGACTTTGCCCCCGTCAGTGCGGGTGATCTCCACTCGTTCCACGGCCGGATGCTTCTGGATCTCGCCCACGATCATCCCGGGGTCCTCGCCCTCGTCGATCTCGATGAGGCTGCGTCCGCCCGTCGACCCGTACGGTAGGCATCGCTGGATATGGATGGTGGTTTTATGGCGTCCGCATATGTCGGACATCCAGGTGTCGGGAAGCTCGATGATCAGAGAGGCCTCCATCATGCCTAGGAAATGGACATTGGCTACTTCAAACCATGACCGAAAAGGCAGTGGTCATCGTGCATCCTTGATCTCATCCTCGTCCTCGGGGTTCACGATGTTCAAGTTGATCGTGGAGCGCACCCGTTCATACACTCTCTTGTAGCGGTTCCAGACCAGATAGAGGATGACCATCCAGGTCATGAGGAGGAAAATCAGAGCGGGGTACATCCCGACCCCGAACTCGGTCACGAAGGGGGCGAACAACAGGATCAGCACCATCGCCAGGGCCATATCCCCCAGGTTCCGCACCAGGCGGTAGGTGGCGGTCGGGCTGCCCTTGGCCTCCCCCGGCGCCCCTCGGGTCATCATGGCGGCCATCCGCCGGACGCTCATCATGGTGTTGAACACCGCCGGGGTGATGATGATCAGGCCGACCAGGAAGAGGAGGAGAATCGGCAGGATGTGGAATCCCTGAGCCGCATCCTTCAGCTCCTCGCTCATGGTCGACAGGAGGTTGACCAGCAGCATGACGCTGATGATGACCACCAGGTCCAGGGACAGCAGGAGGAGCTCGGACTTGGCCTTCTTCCTTATCTCCGCCGAGGCTTCGAAGCGCTTCCCCGCTTCATCCTTGAACTTGTTGAACCTCAATAACGAATACATCGCCTTCTGAGGTACACAACGGACGAGGCGGTCGTAGAGGCGGTCGGAGTGGCGGGACAGGACCGGCAGAAGGACCATGGTGATGAGGGCCGCCCCGAACACCGAGGAGTAGAAGCCCTGATCAATCAACCCTGCGTCCAAGGCGGTCTTGGCGATGATGAACGCGAACTCACCCATGGCTACCAGGCTGACTCCGACCCTGAAGCTGGAGCGCATTCCCATCCCGTTGATGTACGAGGCGAGGGTGACGCTCGATATCTTGGCCAGGGTGAAAGTGGAAGCGATGATCAGAGCGAGAGGTAGGCCGGAGAGGACCAGGGTGGGGTCGATCTGCATCCCGATGGAGATGAAGAACACGGCCATGAACAGCTCCTTCATCGGCTCGATCTTTGACTTGAGGACGGAGACGTAGGCGGACTGGGAAACAATCACCCCCATGAGGAACGCTCCGATGGCAATGGATAGTCCGATCGTGCTGGAAGCCAGGGCCATGGCGAAGCACAGGGCCATGGCGACGAGGAGGAGCGTTTCCCCGGAATAGTTTCGGGCGATCCAGTTCAGCAGCCTAGGGATTATGGTAATGCCCAGCACGATGCTCAGGGCGATGAACACCAGGATGACGAGGACCATGCTCAGGGTGGAGCCGAGGGTCGGGGACTCCCCCACCAGCAGGGGCGCCGCCAGGGTCAGGATGATGACCTGGCCGATGTCCTCCAGGACCGTGATACCGATGGCGAGCTTGGACTCCTTGGTCCCCAGCCTGCCCTGGCTCTGCAGCACCCCCACCACCACGGCGGTGGAGGTGCCGGATATTATGGCCCCGAGGAAGATCGAGGTCACCGTGTCCAGCCCCAGGAGCATGGTCCCCACGAGAAAGCCGAACATGACCATGGCGGTCATATTGATCGTCACCACGGCAATGGTGTACGAGCCGATGCGCCGCAGCTCCTTCAGGTTCAGCTCCATCCCGATATAGAACATCAGGAGAACGATGCCCATGTTGGAGAGGATGAAGACGGTGATGTTGTCCACCCATAGGTCCGGCAGCATGGTGGGGCCGAGGACTATGCCCGCCACCAGGTATCCGATGATGGAGGGGAATTTGAGCTTGACCAGCAGAATGGAGCATATGCCGGCGATGGCGGTCAGGAAGGTTATATCGAGAAGCAGCCTTGTCTCTTCCATCTACGTCCCCATCCCTGCCGCCACACCATCCCCGTCGCCATCTGGCCAGGGAGGGCAGGCTACGGGGCCGTGACCGCGCCAGCAGGTGCCGACACTGGTCTTATCCATGACACATCATTACTAATTTGTTTCGACCTGGCTCCACTATTCGCTACTCTCCCCTGGCTGGGACGATCGCGGCGCATCCCGGCCCTAGGGCGAGGTTGCCGGTCTGCGGATCGATATCACGGCCACAGGATACGCCGCATGGCTTCAGCCCGATAGCGGCCGGGTCCTCGCTGCCGCCTACGATCATGCGTTCTTTTGATATTGTACCTCTGATAGTAAGGGGTGAGGGCCATGAGCGAGGAACTGTACGAGGCGATGTTCGTTCGCAAGTCGGTGAGGAAGTTCGACCGGGAGAAGCTGGACGTGGCCACCATGGACCGGGTCGTGGCCTTCACGGCCACCATGAGGCCGCTGTTCCCGGATATCCGGACCGAGCTCAGACTCATGGGGCCCGAGGAGGTCAAGGGGATCTTCAAGGTCGACGCCCCCCATTACCTGGCAGTATTTTCCGAGAAGAAACCGGGCTTCGAAGCCAATGCAGGTTTCCTCCTCCAGCAGGCGGACCTGTTCCTGTCGGCCATCGGCCTTGGCAGCTGCTGGCAGGGAGGCCCCCGACCGGTCCGGGGCATGAGGCAGCTCTCGGGCTTGGACTTCGTGATCATGCTCGCTTTCGGACCTCCCCGGGAGGTGACCCGCCGGGACCGCTCCGGCTTCAAGCGCCGCTCCCTCTCCGAGATAACGGACATAACCGACCACTTCGAGGTCCTGGAGGCAGCGCGTATCGCTCCTTCGGGCATGAACAACCAGTCATGGTACTTCACTGGCGGGGATGGGACGATACATGCTTATGCCGCCCGCTCAGCCGTCACCGACGGCATGAACCGCATCAACGTCGGCATCGCCCTCGCCCACATGTGGCTTGCCGCCGATCACGAAGGAATGACGGCATCCTTCTCGGTCCAACCGGACGGAGGGGAGAGCACGCCCCGGGGGTACGCCTACATCGCATCGATGACCCTCGAGCATCAGCGCCCCTGAGCCCCGTCCCGCTCGAAATATGTCATCATCCAGTATAATATTCTGGGGACGTGGAAAACTTTTTTACAGACCTCCCGGAAAGTGTTCGTAATCGTAAAACGTTGCATTTGATAATAGGAACATCAACTTTGATAACACCCCATTGGCTTTTCCTTTTTCAAATACGGATGGAGCATCGTGGGCGACAAGCACTGCTATTTTTGCCAGTTCCAATTCTCTGGATCGAAGTGCACTGGTTGCGTTGCGTACAGCAACTATAAGAAATCAAGCGCAGCGAGACGCATCCCATCGACCGAGGAAAAGGACAAGAAGGGATGAACCCTCCCCAGGCCTCCGGTCGATCTTCCCGTGGATGATCGGGCCGCAGGCCTGAGATCTCATTTACCAAGATCGCCAAAGCTCAGATAAGATAAGGGGCAGAGCCCCGAGCCTTACAATCCCAGCCCCTTCCGCTTGATCTCGATGTGATCATAGATCAGAGCAGCCGCCTTCTTTGGTTCTGGTTCGACCCAGAACTTGGCCTTGATGCTATCCTCGATTGTGTCGGTCAGCAGCCTGGTGACGACCCTGCTTCCTCCGATGCGGGGCATGATGCCAAGTACCACGCTGACACCGCTTCCGACGAAGTACTCGGCGATGGAAACGGCCTTGGGGGAATACCATTCTGGGGCTGCCCCGGCTACCGGGAGCCGGTCGATGGTTACCCCTGCTTCCCGGGCCAGCTCCGCCACCAGGTTCAGTACCCGGGTGTTGTCGACGCAGGAACCCATGTGCAGGACGGGGGGGATGCCCAGCGAGCCACATACCTCCTTCAGCCCGTCCCCCGCGTACTGGATCGACTCGGGCAGCAACAGTCCGGCCTTGGCGCTGGCGATGGCCGCGCAACCAGTCTCCACGCACAGGATGTCCCGCTTGATCAGCTCCCTGGCCAGGGTGACGTGGGCGTAGTCGTGGCGAATGTGAGGGTTGTTGCATCCGACGATCCCTACGCATCCCCGGACCTTGCCCGCCTTGATCACGTCCAGCAGCGGCCCTAAGCTGCCGCCGAGGGCGTTCTTGATCGCCTCCACCGAGAAACCGACCATGGCTTCCATCGGCCGATCGGGGATGAATACCTTCTCCTTCATGCGGTTGGGGAAGTTGTCGATGGCCTCCTCCAACATGCGGCGGGACTGCTCGAAAGCGTTCTCCGGCCTGATCTCCATGAAGGTGGCCCCGGTGATGTGGGCCTTCGGCGAGGTGGTGAAGACTTTGGTGTGGTAACAGGCGGCGGTGTTGGGAAGGGTTGGGAAGATACATTGGTAGTCCACGACCATTGCCTCCAGCGCCCCTGTGGTGATCGTAAGCTCCTGGTCCAGATGGTTTCCCGCCTGGGGCACGCCCTTGCGCATGAGCAATTCATTGCCGGTGCAGCACAGCCCCACCAGGTTGATGCCCGCCGCCCCCACCCCCCGTGCCCGTTCCACCAGCTCAGGCAGCGCGGCGGCCTTGACCATCATCTCCGACAGCACCGGATTGTGGCCGTGCAGCGCGATGTTTACCTGGTCATGCTTGAGGACCCCCAGGTTCACCCTGGATCGCTTCGGCTCGGGGGTGCCGAACATGACGTCCGATATCTCGGTCCCCATCATGGAGCCTCCCCAGCCGTCGGCCAGGGACGCCCGGAATCCATGCATGACCAGGCCATAGGGATCGTTGCCGACTCCCATGTGGATGCGGTGCATCGCCTCGACCACCTCGCGGTCGATCCCACGGGGCATTATGTCAGTGGCTCTCCACCGCTCGAGGTCACCCGCCGGGACACGGTTGGCCATCTGCAGCTCGCCCTTGCGCATGCCGAACTCGTCCATCATCGCCAGCGCCAGCGACTCGGCGATCTTCTTCACCGGGGCGGATGTGTCGATGCCATACTCCTGAGCTATCCTCCGGAGCTTGGCCTCGTCGGCCACTGCATAATGGGGGGCCTGGTCACGGGAGGTCTTGAGCATCGCCTCCACGACGTCGCGGCCGTGGTCGGAATGGGCCGCCGATCCCATGGCCACCCAGTCCAGAAGGTTTCTGGCCACGATGAGGTTGGCGTCATTGCCGCAGACCCCCCGGACGCGGTCTCCGCCCATGATCCGGCAGGGTCCCATCGCACACCTCTGGCACGATATCCCCTCGGAGCAGAACTTGCAGTGTGGGGTCTGGCGCTCCAGTCGATCCCATACCGTCTCGGTGCCCTCCCGCATGGTCTTCTTGAGAACCTCCTGGGTCGATGGATCCAGCGCCCTATCTTCGGCCTTCTTGTCCACTTCCTCAGGCTTCAGCTGCTTGGTGGGTACGCGCAGACATTCGATGGACAGGATCTCGGGGTACTGGTCGCTCATGCCAAACGATTGACAACGCCCCGTATAACAGGCCTTCGCCCCGGTCCAGTCCTACCGGCGAAGCATCTCGTCCTTGATCACGGCGACTGCGTCCAGAACTCCCCGGGCCCCGCTCTCCATAACTGATCGCCCGGAGAGGTCAGCCTGCACCAGCCGCTCGTCGAACGGGATGGCGGCGAGGCATTCCAGCGATGCCTCTCGTAGAAGGCGACGAAGCTCCACCTCCTGCTGAGGAGCGGAGACCTTGTTGAGCACCGCGTAGATCTGTCGGACCCCCAGCTCCCTAGCCATGGCCGCTACGCGCGAAGCGGTGTCCACCGACCGTCGACCGGGCTCGACCACTACCAGGAGAAGGTCCACCGCTTGCAGGGTCGATCTGCCCAGGTGTTCCAATCCTGCCTCCATGTCCAGCACCAACACGTGCTGGTCATCGAGCACCAGATGGCGCAGCAGGGCTTTGAGCAGCGCACTCTCCGGACAGAAGCAGCCGGCTCCGGGCGCCTTAATGGTACCCAAGACTAGGAGCCTGATCCCGTCGGCGCAGCGCACTGCATATCTATCGGCGAGGTCATCGACCTGGGGGTTCAGCGAGTACAGCCCGCCCGTTCCCGCCCCTGGCCTCATTCCCGTTCTCTCCTCGATGAGTTCGAGCATCTGGGATAAGGGAACGATGGTCTTCCGCTCCCCTTCCGGGATGCCTAACGCCGCTGGCATCGAGGATGCGGGGTCGGCATCGACGGCTATGACATCGCGACCCTCCCTGGCCAGCTGGGATGCCAGCACCACGGCCACGGTAGTCTTTCCCACCCCTCCCTTACCGGAAACGGCGATCTTCAGGGACATTCAAGCCCGCTCCAGGATGATCCGGTGCCTCCGCAGGTCGATCTCCACGACATGGGTTCCATCGAGCGGCAGGGATCGTCCCAGCGGGTCGATGCACACGCAGCCGCGATCATCTATGGCGACCTTGACCGCATCGACCATGACCGAACGCAGACCGCTATCCTCCTTGAGCAGCACCGTCGACTCGCACATGTGACATTATTACGGCGGGGACGCTTATAAACGATGCTCCCAACCTCACGTGGACCAGTCCACGGGCGTGGGTTCATCCCTTGGCCAACTGGTAGCCGATGGCCGTTCCCATTCTCTGTCCGTAGCCCAGGCCGACCAGGTGAAGCCCCATGGCCTCCAGGTGCTGGGACGCCCTGAGCGAGCCACTGTCCACCGGATCGTATCCCAGGTCCTTAAGGAGAGACATGACGGCGGCCTTGGCCTCGGGGTCATCGCCAGCCACGAAGCCGGCCAGCTGTTTTTCCCCGATATGGCCGGTGGCCTGGTTCTGGGCGAACACGGTGTTGAAGGCCTTGACCACCTTGGCCAGGGGCAGCGCCTTCTGCAGTTCCTCGGCCCCCGAGGTGTCGCCGCACGGCACCGGCTCGCCGTTGGGACCGATGCGGTTGGTGGCGTCGATGACAATCTTGTCCTCCATAAGGGAGCCGATGTCCTCTACCAGGTTGCTGATCTGATGGTACGGCACCGCCAGGACGATCAGTTCGCCCCATTCCGCCGCATACTTGGGCCGCTCCCCCGGCTCGCGATGACCGTACCGGACCTCATGCCCGATTCTCGTCACTCCCGCTCCAATCGCCCTGCCCACATGGCCCTTCCCGATGATCGCTATCTTCATTTGTCCATCTCCGTCGTTGGTGTTATCATCGAATCGTTCCCGATTTACCTTTTACCGTGCCCCAGAACCTCCCGGGGACCCGGACATCCACCCGATGCTCGTAACCAGGGACCTCGAGCACGGTGGTGTCGCACACCGCGCGGAGGTGCTTCCACAACCAAGCCGACGCGTAGTCGTCGATGTCCGCGGGCATGCTGTCCAGCAGGTTGCGGGAGCACACCACGATGAGCCGCTCCTGGGCTCGCGAGAAGATGACGTTGGTGCGGTTCAGATCGAGTATGAACTCGGCGTTGTTGCTTATAGTTCCCGTGTCGCTCTGGGTCCCGGACACTATTATGGTCTCGCACTCCCCGCCCTGCAGGCGCTCCACGGTGTCGATGAGCTTAATATGATACCCGAACGCGGGGTTCAAGGTGTTCTTGAGCAAGCCGCGCTGCGCCCGGTGCGGGGTGATGACCGACACTGTCCTGGGACGCACCTCGTGCTCCTCGACCCCTCTCGAGGCCATGATGTCGCGGATCAGCTGGCTTTCGAAATCGTTGCTCTTCTTGGAGCCCGCCTCGTCGTGGACGACGAGGAAGACGCCTCTATTCTTCCAAAGATCTCCAAGCGAGGCGATGTTGCCGGCTTTGGGGTCCTGGCCCTTCCACGACCTCAGGTCGACCCCTTCTCCGCTATACACTCCGGAGATCAGGTGAGTGAGCTCAGGGGTGAGGCGGTAGGTGATGCTGAGAGCGGAGCGCCCTATGGCTCCGGGAGGGGTCCGAGAGGCAAGATCGTTGACGGTCCTGTAGGCACTCTGATGAGGCGTGAGGCGGAGCACCTGCTCCCTGGTCTCGTCCTCCCAGTCGTGGGCGGTGATGGGGGCCAGCTGCATGTGGTCCCCTGCCAGCATCATCTCCCCGTCCTCGGCGACCAGCGTTGTCAGCGCCAGGAAGTCGGCGAAGACCATCATGCTGGCCTCGTCGATTATGAGGCCGTCGGCGAAGGCCCCGGTGCCGACATTGAGCGTCCGGGCGCTCTTCAGGACCTCATTTATGGTGCCGCACAGCACCAGGTCACCGGCCCTCATCGCCCCCTGCATGCGGGCGGCATCCTCAGTGCACACCACTTCGCCCTCCGCCAACCTATCCGAGGTGAGGCGGAGGACTGTGGGAGTGTTGTAATTTATGCCGACCTCGTCCGCCGCCCGGCGGAAGACGGGCAGAACGTCCCTGATCCTCCCGGTGAGCTCGTCGACCGCGGTATGAGTGCTGGCAGATAGGAAGAAAAGCTTCCTCCGAGGGCGGGAGGCCAGGCGGAGCATCACCGCCGCCGCCGTGGTGTTGGTCTTCCCCGTCCCCGGGGGACCGAGGAGAAGCTGGACGGTGCAGGCGAGCCCGTCCAGGCAGGCCTGGACCTGCACATCGTCCAGGTGCCGGTCGTTCAGCAGCAGGCGCTGGAGGACCGCCCGCCAGCGCTCTGCTGCCTCGGGGGACGGGGGAGCGCGCACCGGCACCGACGGAGCCTGGGGGTCGAACCACCGGGCGGTCCTCGAGGCGGAGTGCTCGCTCAGCCACTTGTCGACCCGCGAGTGGACGAAGTCGCTCAGGCTCTCCCCGGCCAGGGCGAACCTTGCGCCATCCATAGATTCCCGGTGGGATGGCAGTATATAATGCTCGGTAGAGGCTCCCCGGGGCGAGTACACGTAGATGCTGGCCTCGAAAACATCGGCGTCGGGGACCAGGACGTCGACCTTGGCCGTCACCCCCCGGCGCAGCAAGTCCCCGATGTTCGGCGCCCGCTCGATGTCGCCGGAGTAGGGCACGATGCGCACGTACCCGCCCTCGTCGATGGTGCTCGAGGCCGAGTATACCTCCTTGTCGATCGAGTACCTCTCCAGGTCGATGAGCCCGCCGACATGCGGTCCGTCCTCGCCGTGGAAGAGGCCAAGGTCCCTCAACGGCAGGCAGGAGCCGTCGGCGACGCGTGACGCGGGGGAGCGCATGGCGTCGATCAGCCACTCGGTCTTGCTCGCGTGGTGATCCAGGCGGAGGAAGTCCAGGCTGGCGTCGACGATATCGTAGCGGGAGGCGAAGCGGGAACCGATCTCCCTCAGACGGCCCAGCGGCACCGGGGGCTTGACGATGCCCGCGGTAGTGAACAAACGCTCCTCCAGCCACCGGAGCGCCTGGCACTTGGCCAGGAGGAATGAGGAGATGAGCGTGGCGGTGCCTCCCCGCCGGTAGTCCTCGAGAGCCCGGGGGAGCATGTTGTCCCGTCCCCTGGCCTCGGGCAGGATGCCCCACATCGCGTACCAGTACGGCGAGCTGACGTCGGAGCTGAAGTGGGCGCGGACCTCGAAGTAGCTGCCCACCGCTCCCGGCTCCCCCCGCCTGCTCCAACCACCCTCGGGCGAGGTGTGGAGCTTGGTCCGGAAGTCGAAGATGTCGCGGCGGAACGACGCCGAGAGGTCAACGATCTCTCCGCCCACCTGCCGGGTCCAGTGGAACCGGGGCCGACCGAACCAGCTGAGAGAGGAGGCGATCACCGGGCTGAGGCCAGTGTAGCCGAGCATGACCTTCTGCTCGATCTCGTCCCGTAGGGGGGTGACGATCGTCTGCTCCAGGTCGGCCCTGCACTCCGCCCGGCAGCCCAGCAACTCGGTGAGGTCATGCAGAGCCCCTCCTCCGGCGCGGGAGCATGCATCGATGAGATGGTCCATATCCCCCATCGACCAGGTGTAGAAGTGAAGCGGACGATCCCCGGCCCCCCCGACCTTCACGATAGCGGCGACGAGGTCTTGGAAGAAGGTCTGCAGCAAGGCTCCCTCCGCCGAGTCATCCGCACCCACGTCGTCCGACCACGGCGAGGTGATCATCCGCACGACCTCCTCCGCCCGCAGCGACCTTTCGACGCCGTCCTCCGACGTCTCCTTGAGCGCGGGGACGGGGACGTGGCCCTCGGTCCTCGGGGTCAGCAGGGCCATGTCGCTGTCGGTGACATGGGCGGCGAGGCCGACCAGCCGATCCTCGATGTAGTCGTACTCCACGTCCAGGAACACCCTCACCAGCCGCAGGCCGTTATGGTCGTGCGAGGGCAGCAGCCCCGGTCCCGAGTGCCGCTTGGCGATGACTTCCCAGTCACCCTCCCGGCGATCCACGAGGGTGGAACGCCGAGCCTTGGCCCGGCCGATGAGGTCGTCGAGGTCGGAGGAAAAGCCGACGGTGCTGCGCAGCCGCCTCGCTTCCCGGCTCCGAGGGTCAAGATCGGCCAGGGCATCGAGGTCGTGTATGCCGGCGTCGCGCATCGAGCGAACCGAGGCAGGATCCAGGCCGATCAGCTCCAGCCGCCGCTGCCTCGCGCTCTCCGGCAGACAGATGGGGGCGTGGACGCAGGCATCGCACTTGGCCTCGAGGCAGTAGCTCAGCGCGTCGAGAGCGGTGGCGTCGATGCGGGCCAGCGGGCCGTCGGCGGCCAATAGGCTGCGGAGATCTCCCATCTCCTGGTCCAGGTCCAGGGACGGCATGGTCAGCGCGTCCTGCACCTCGTTGGTCTCCTCGTCGATGCGGGCCACCACCGACTCTAGAACGACGTCATCGTGCCGCTGTCCCCCCAGAACCAGGCCATCACGTTCCAAGATCTCCCGCACCATGGTGCGGTACGCGGATAGCTGGATGCGGTGGTAGGTCTTGTCCCTCCGGCTGGCCTTGCACTCCACGATGCGCAGGTGGGGGACGCCTCCCTCCCACCGGAGGATGAGGAAGTCCATGCGGCCGAAAAGGGAAAACTCCCCGACCGGACCCTCGATCTCCACCTCCCGGGCGAAGCAGTCAGTGCCCGCCGGAAGGTCAGCTAGGCATTGCAGGAGCGTGGTCCACGCCATGCGGACCTCTTCCTGGTCGCCTCCGGGGTTGAGGAAGCGCATCGACCCGGCGAGGGCGTCCCGCAGTTCGCTCTCCCGCTTCCGTCCACGGGTAGCTAGAATGGGGTTCAGTGGGCTGCGCACCGTTCCGTAGAAGGGGAACCGACGGGCGATCTCCGCCTTGTTGATGCGCAGCTTGAAGCTTCGCTCGCACTCGCGCTGATTGATATACTCACCGATGTCGGTGACGATCACCTGACGTTTCGAGCCGGACATCCCCTCCCTCCGACGCCTGGATGGGGGAAGGCCGGGCCGGCTATTAACTGGTTGTGGCGAGGACGGGGCACCGAGGCCCCGTCCCCTCGGTCCGCTTCACATCCGGCGTCTCATCATCGTGAACGCTACCACGCCCACCACGGCGATGATGGCGCCCGTGGAGCCCCATATCAGTACCCATGCCGGTATGGTGGCCGCCTTTGGTTCGGACACGACTATTGCCAGCGTGTTCGAGATGGTCACGTTCGACAGCGAGTCCTTGACTGACAGGGTCACGCTGTACTCTCCCGCTTCATTGAATAAATGCGTCGCGTTCGCCGATGTGCTGGTGTTCCCATCACCGAAGTTCCAGGTATAGAAGAACGGCCCGGTACCGTCGACGATCGTGCTGTTGAAGTTTACTGTCAGCGGGGACGTGCCTTTCAGGCTCGACGCGCCGATCACCACCTTCATCGTGGTGTCAGAGAGTACGGTGATGGTAAGCTGCTCGGACACGTCCTGCCGGCTGGCAGAGTCGATGGTCGTCAACTGGACAACATAGACGCCTGGCTCGTCATAGGTGTGCGAAGGGTTGGCACTTGAATCGGTCGATCCATCCCCGAAGCTCCACATATAGTTGTATGGATAGGTGCCACCTTCGACCGTGCTGGTGAAATCCACGGTCAGAGGACCGTGGCCACTGCTTACCGATGCGTTGATGCTCGCGATCGGATAGATCGAGGCGCTGACCCTGACGGTCAGGTCCGTTGATACCGCGCTCCGGTTGCGAGAGTCCGTGACCTTGAGATTCACGTTGTAGTTGCCTGCTTTATTGTAAGTATAGGTGGGGGACGATTCAGTGCTGTTCGACCCGTCCCCGAAGTTCCACAGATAGGTCAGTTCATTATCCACCGAGTTGGTGACGGTGTTACTGAACTTGACCTCTAGCGGGAACGGACCGGACAAAGGCTGAGCCGTTATTGTCACCCCGATCCCCGGCGCGATGGTGACCGTGGTGTTCGTATCGGTCGATCTGCCCAGACTGTCGGTCACCGTTACTGTGGCGGTGAACTTCCCGCTCGAATCATATGTGTGAGTGGGAGACTTCTGGGATACGTTCGCCGTCCCATCACCGAAATTCCAAGTGTATGAATACACGCCGTTGCCACCGCTGGCAGTGACGTCGAAGGTGACGTTTTGAGGACTGTAGCCAGTGGTCGGATCGGCGGATGCGACGGCCGAGACAGGGTCACTGATGGAAACATCGCTGGTGAAAGTGTGGGTCACGAGCGTTAACGGGTCGTCGTTGGAATAGGCCCATACGGTTACATTGACGGAATACGCTCCCTTCGCTTGATCGGTGGGCACATGAGTGCTGTTGCTGAATACGACCTGAGCGGGGAAAGCGCCGATTGTACGAGGCTCGCTCGAAGCTAGGATGTCATGGGCCGCGGTCTCCCAACTGTACTTGACCCAGACATTGGAGATCGTCAGTTTGGTAACACCATTGTCGATCGAATTGATATCCAATGTATATTTGGACGTGGTGGTCTCTCCAGGGTACAATTCCGCCGGTGAGATGCTGAGGTTCGCTTGATCGGGCCAAGCGGCCTGCGCGCCGATCGGCACGACCACGACCATGGCCATTAGAACGAGCATCGAAGATATGGCGATGCTTGACAGTGCTTTGTTGGAGTGCAAATCCATCCCTCCACGCCACAGGATACAATCAGTTGAGATAATACTTACCAAAATTATTCTGGACATATAGAAAGGCCTGAACCGGCGGCAAGGTTCCTCGTTTTACATAATGATAAGGTCCTTCGTGGTTTCGGAGCCCCGGACCGCTCGGTCCTACTCGTCTGTGGGAAGGAGAAAAGATCCCCCACCGCCGGCATCGCCGCTGTCCAGCGTGCGCGATCGAGGGGATCGAGAGCCCGCCGGAACAAGGACGAGACCCATCTGCGCCTTGATCACTCCCCTCCGCGGCCGGACCCGAATGATGTTATCATTAACCGAAATATATTTTAATATGTAACTACATATATTTACTCAAGAACGGGGCAGGCCGCCGAACCGGCGGGGACCCTTCGACGCGCGGATCCCTCCATTTCTGCGCGTCCGAACGGCCCGTCGGAACGGCAGCAGCAAGGGGGGCGATTGATACGCTTGCAAACTGCAACCGTCCGGGCCCGAGGACACCGACACGGGGGCCCAAACCCATTCTCTCCTCTTCGGCCAGGCCGATGATGAACGGCCTGGTCCGGGGAATTCATATCTCTTATGCATCCCTGGTTCTCATGACTTATATAATCGGACCTCTTTAGATGTCCCATTACCATGGTCGAACCCGTAGCGGTTAACTGCCCATATTGCGGAAGCGAGCTGGCCATCGGGACCAGGTTCTGTCCGTCGTGCGGTGCGCCCCAGACTGCCCCGGTGCCGGCCCCGCCGGCGATCAGGTTCTGCCCCCACTGCGGCAACCAGAACCCGGCGACCAGTAGCTTCTGCCCGCGCTGCGGGACCAATCTCCAGACGCCATGGACCCCCCCGTATCAGTTGGCGCCCCCCGTTCCGCCAGGCGGGGTGTTCGGCCCGGTCCAGCGACGGAACAACCGGACCGTAGTGGTCATCGTGGCCATCGCCCTCGTGGTGGTGCTGATCCTCGTGGCTGTCATCGCCAGCGGGGTGCTGTACCCGGACTCGTCCGCCAACACCAAGGTCGGGGACGGAAGGTACTCTTGGACATTCAACGGGAAGATCTATACGCTGAGCGTCAACATCTCCGCCGCGGAGTATCAGTACTATCACACCAGCACGGTGCAGCGGTACGCCACCACCATCGATGAGGCGGTGAGCATGTGCGATGAGTATGTCACGCCCAACGACTCGGTGGTCCAGGAGGTCGCCCAGGAGCTGGAGAGTATGTCGGCGAGCTTCTCCGACGTGAACAAGGCGAATTTCGTACTCTCCTTCGTGCAGAACATCAAGTACGTCGAGGACGAGGTGAGCGTTAGCGAGGACGAGTACTGGCGGTTCCCCGTGGAGACGTTGTACGACGAGGCCGGTGACTGCGAGGACAAAGCTTTCCTGTACGCCTCGATCATGGAAGCCATGAACGATGACGCGGTCATCCTGCTGTACGACGGGCACGCCGCGGCCGGCATATCGGTCCTTAAGGCGACCGGGACCTACTACGAGTTCGAGGGCAAGGATTACTTCTACTGCGAGACCACCGCAGTGGGCTGGAAGGTCGGGGAGATACCCGACGAGTACGGCTCGGCGTACATCGCCCAGGTCGGCTGAAACTCAGGTTCCGGCATCGTCGTCCAGCAGGACCTCCAGGGCTCCCCCCGGCTCCAGGGTGAAAGTACGGCCGTGGTAGCCGACAGCGATGGGGGCGATGTCGCTGGTCCGGCTCGACAGGTGCATGCGCTCCCGATCGATCTCCACTGCCACCAGGTGGCGGCGGTACTCCAGTAGGAACTTGAGCCGCTTCAGCTGGGGCGGGAGGCGGGGATCGAAGATGAGGGCATCCCCTCTTGTCTCCAGGCCGGAGTAGCACCTCTGGACGATGTCCACGGTGGAAGCCATGGCCCCGAGGTGGATGCCTTCGTGCGTGGTGCCGCATTGGACGTCGGAAACGTCCGATCTCAGCGCCTCCAGGAACATAGACCATGAGCTCTCCCGGTTGTAGCGGGAGAGCACCCAGGCGTACACTACCCGACTGAGCGTGGAACCATGGGCGGTGCGCTTTGAGTAATATTCGATGGTCTTCCGCACCGCATCTTGGCTTAGGGAGTAACCCATACTGCCCAGCTGCTCCCGGAGCTCGTCCTCCGAGAAGAGGTAGAGGAGCATGAGCGCGTCGGCCTGCTTCGACACCTTGTATCGGCGGACGCTGTCGCCCTCCGCCTCCAGGATGCGATCCATGCGGTGGAGGGAGCAGTACTTGCCCCGGTACTTGCTCATATCCAGTTCCCCGAGGTCATCGTAGCCCTCGAACTGACTCAATATGCCGTCCCCGTGGAACGGCACGAAAATCTTCAAGGCGATCTCCTTCCAGCGATCCAGCTCCTCGTCCTCCAGGGACAGTTCGGCCCGCACGTCGCGGTGGTACTGCAGAGGCAGTTCCCGCAGCGCCTCCATCGCCCGCCCCAGCGTCCATGAGACCATGACGTTGGTGTAGGCATTGTTGTTCACCCCTGGCTCGGGAGCCCCGGGATACCCCTCGTGGAACTCGTCCGGTCCCTCTACTCCCAGGATCACGTACCGTTCGCGGGCCGGGTCGTAGGTACAGCGACTGACCCAGAACCGGGCGATCTCGCACAATAACTCGGTACCGTACAGTGACATAAAGTTCAAGTCGTTGGTCACCTGGTAGTAGTGCCACACGTTGTAGGCGATGGCCAGGCTGACATGCTGCTCCAGGTGGCTATTATCCGGCACCCACCTCCCCGATAGGGGGTTAAGATGTATGGTCTGGGCCTCCTCCCGCCCGTCGCTCCCGCTCTGCCAGGGGAACATCGCTCCCCGGTAGCCTTCCTGCCTCGCCGCCCACCGCGCCCGACGCAGGCGGCGATGGCGATATAACATCAGGCTCCTCGTGATGTCAGGACTGTGCAGGTTCAGGAAGGGAAAGATGAACAGCTCGTCCCACATGACCTGACCGCGGTACGCTTCCCCGGCCAGACCACGGGGGGCGATGCCCGCGTCCATGTCGATGGAATGCAGCGAGGCATTCTCAAGCAGGTGGAAGACATGGAGATTGAGGATCTGGGAAATCCACACGTGCCCGGGGTCCACCTCGATCTGGAACCTGGACCATAGCATGTCCCAGCGCCGTACGTGCTGTTCCAGCAACTGGGCGAAGTTGCCGCAGTGGGCGACTAGGTCGCGGGCCTCGATGGCACTTTCCGATATGGCCGGGTCGCGCGAGGAGTGAACGGCTGCGACCTTCTCCACCCGCAGGGGGCGACCCTCGCTGACGGCGACCTTGATGTCCTGCCCGACTAGGCCCTCATCCTCGAGAGGGACGCTCGCTCCGTTGACCGCGGTCTGTCCTTCGAACACCGCAGTGCGGGCGGCCTCGGCGATGCGCACGTGGGACTGGCTTGTCTCAACCTCCAGCCATACCGTCCCATCTCCCTCGGTCCCCGAGGCCAGGTGCGTCAGGTGCTGGTTGTTCAGCGCCCGGTACCGGGTGACCAGAGTGTTGCCGATCCTGCCGTCCAGCGCCGTGCGCACCGTCACCTGGCCAGACCAATTCTGAGGAACGATGATTGTCTCCAGCGCGGCGAGGTTGGGGATGTCCATGCTCACGAATCGTCGTTGCCGGACCGTTGTCCTGCGCCCTTGCCGATCGGTGAACCGGACCTCCCTGACAAGCACCCCGCTCCGCATGTCCAGCTCCTGACGGAAGCCGTCGATGTCTATCTCATCGACATCGAACCATTCCCCGCCCGCGATGCGGAACGAGAGATAGGACCAGTTGGGAAGGTTGACGATGCTCTCGTTCTCGATGACCCGGCCGGCCACGATGCTCTGCAGCCGGTTGTAGATGCCAGCAATGTAAGTGCCGGGGTAGTGGTGCTCGCCGGCCACGGACTCGGGGGCCGAACCGCGGGTGGCCATGTATCCGTTGCCCAGGGTGCACAGCGCCTCGCGCAGCTGTTCCTTCCCCGGCCGATACTCGTCGTACACCAGCGACCACATATCTGTGGCACCCTCGCTCTCGAAGCCCTCGACAAGACGATCAAGGAACACCTGGACCTCGGCGACGTCATCGAGCAGGTACCGCGCGGCCGTCGGCCGGACGCGGTCGCTGACGAGAATGGTTATCCCCTTGTCCCCGATGGCCCGGAAGGCGTCCTCGTCGGTGAGATCATCACCGATGTACAGCGGAACGACCGGGGACCGCCCGGCACTCAGCCGATCGCTGATCGACAGCACCGCGTTCCCCTTATCCCAGTCCAGGTCAGGACGCAGCTCGAGGACCATCTTACCCGAGGTTCGCCTTAGCTCGGAATGGCTCCGGGCGACCTTGTCGAACGCCGCTTCCACCACCGGGACAATGGGCGGCGAGACGAGGCGGTAATGCAAGGCAAGAGCGTACCGCTTCCTCTCCACGATCGCCCCGTGGATGCTCTCCACCATCGGTCGGAGCTTCCGCTCCGCGTCGTCCAAGGCGGTGAGGTATCCAGCACCCCGCTCCCGATCGGAGTACGAGCCTCCCGGGCCCTCGATCTCGAAGCCATGGCTGCCCGCATACCCCAGCGAATCGAGAGCGACCATCTTCATGACATCGTCGAGACCGCGGCCGCTGACGATGTACACCGGGCACTCCCTAGCCAGCCGCCTCAGGGTCTCCCGGAGATCGTCGGAGAGGGTCGCCAGGTCGGGCCGGGCGACGATGGGGGAGAGCGTACCATCGTAGTCAAGGAAGATCGCCGGTTGGCCCCCGATGAGGCGCTTGAAGATCTCCCGGGAACGGTCGAGAGCGGATGGCAGGCCCTCGGTGCGGAGTTCCACCAGCGAGGATAGATCCTCGATCACCAGATCGGCGCCGTGGGCCATGAGGTCGGCGGCGTGGTGGCCGCGGTCGACCCCGATGACCAGGGCGAAGCCTCCGGCCCGGCCGGCCTCCACCCCGGCGAGGGCGTCCTCGATGACCGCCGCGCGATGCGGGACCACCTCCAGCTGCCTCGCCGCCTCCAGGAAGAGGTCGGGCGCCGGTTTGCCCCTCAGCCGGAGGGCGGCTAGGTCGTTGCCGTCGACAACCGCGTCGAACATTCTGGCCAGGGAGGACATCTTCAGCACCTGCCTGGCGTTCCGGCTGGCGGAGACCAGGGCCAGCCTGGTCCCTCGCTGCCTCCACGAGCGGATGGCCTTCTCCACGAACGGATAGGGCTCCACCCCCCGATCCTCGATAATCGCCAGGAACCTGCGGTTCTTGCGGTTCCCCAGTCCGCAGACGGTGTCATTGTGAGGAGGATCATCTTCCAAGCCCTCGGAGAGGGTAATCCCCCGGGAAGCGAGGAAGTCGCGCACCCCGTCGCACCGGGGCTTTCCGTCAACATAGCTGAGATAGTCCTCCTGGGTGAACGCCTCGTGCCTCTCCCCATAGCGCTCCTCGCGCTGGCGGAGGAACTCGTCGAACGTTTCCTTCCACGCCGCGGAATGCAGGCGCGCGGTATCGGTGACCACTCCGTCCAGGTCCATGATCACAGCGTCGACGTCCTTCAGGCCGGCCGCCGATCGGGCTCGAGGTCTTGGTCCGGACATCCCGCCCTTCATGCCGAGCATGCACTGGACTTCTCTAGCCGTTCCCTCATGAACCTTTCCCCCTGTCGCCCCTTCTCGATCCCATCAGCGCTCGGGGACCTGCCGCCCAGCATGGCGTCCCGACGCCAAGATGAAGATGATTGGTTCACAAACCACTATATCTCAAGCCTTTTTGGGAGCGTGAGGTGAACGAAGTGGCTTTAGGCAGCGAGATGGCACGCATATGGATCGCCTGCATGGCCCTGGTCATGCTGTTCCCCCCGGAGGCGCTGGAGCTGATGACGGCCCAGTGTCGGGACTGCGCCGAACCTGAACCATCATCGAGCGCGGTCTTTGTCTCCATCCTCGTCCCGATGCGCAAATAGCGAGCGCCCTTTTTCCACCGACTCGGGCAGTGAGCGCCCGTCCCATTGCGATGAGAGCGAACGCATTAGCGCATAGGAGGAATATCATGGAAGACTCTGACAACGTGGGCAGCTTGGAGCTGCGAAATCTGATCGGCATTCAGAAGGAGATGCTGGACGAGCATCGCCGGCTGCGGTATTTGACGGTGTGGCTCATCGTCCTGACGGTGCTGCTGCTTTGCACCTCGTGCCTGGCCGCCGCTTATGCCCATTGACCATGCCCGCGAGCAAACCCGACCGGGGCGGCGGCCCCCATCTCACTCTTTATCGATCTGACCGACCCCGCGATGATCGCGGAAGGCCATCCTGACCGCCGAATGCACAGAAGGGTCGCCTAAGTTTGAAATGCTTGGTCCATGCGCTCAACATGCGTGATATGAATGGCTAAAGAGATGGTACTCAGCAAGCAGGGTTCGACCGATTATCTTGAGATGAGAGATTATCCCACGCCCTCGGCGGGGCCCGGTGCGGTCGTGGCTGACGTCGTCCTGTGCGGGGTCTGCGGTACCGATACCCACCAGGTAATGGGTTGGCTCCCTATTCCGGTGCCCCATGCCCTCGGGCACGAGTGGTTCGGGCGGGTCCGTGAGCTGGGGGAGGGAGTGGAGGCCGATGCCACCGGGCAGCCTCTCAGCACCGGAGACCGCATCGCCTCGGGCATCGGGATCAGTCGGCCGGACTGGTACTCGAGGAACCTTCCCGATCGACCGAACGTGTCCAGCGGGTTCGAGGAGGTGGGGATCAGCATGACCCACACCGCCGATGACCCGCCCCACTTCTGGGGCGCTTTCGCCGAGCACGTGTACCTGCCAGGTTATTTTCCCATATACAAGTTGCCTCCGGGCATGGACGACCGGGAGCTGGTGTTGGTGGAGCCCATCGCCGTGGCCACCCGAGCGTTCAAGCGGGCGCAGGGGTCGGCGGCCGGCTACACCAAGACCGGAGTGGGCGTGGACCCCTCCCAGACCGTAGTCGTCCAAGGCATGGGGCCGGTGGGCATGTGCCATGCTCTGGTTTGCAACCTGTTCGGGATGACCAACATCATCGGGATCGATAAGGTGCCAGAACGCTTGGAGAAGGGAAAGCGGATGGGGCTGACCGACGCCATCGACATGAATGAGGTCGATTCGATAGAGGACCGTCAGAAGCAGGTCAAGAAGCTCTCGGGGGGCGAGGGTGCGGATATCGTGTTCGAGACCGCCGGACACCCCAGCGCATTCGAGGAGTCTTTCCAGCTGGTGAGGAAAGGAGGGTGCATCGTCGAGGTCGGCAACGCCGCCGATTCGGGCAAGGCTCAGCTCAGCCCCTTCACCGACGTCTGCCAGAAGGACGTCGACGTTCTCGGCTCCTTCGGCTACTCGGGCCTGGAGTACCGGACGGCCATGGCCACCATGGTGAAGGCCAAGCAGGCGGGGGTCCCGTTCGGAGAGATCGTAGGCGAGGTCCGGCCGCTCGAGGAGCTGCCTGAGCAGATCCAGCGACAGGGCGAAGCCGGGGTGCCAGGGAGGATCGCCATCCAACCTCGGTGATCCGGGACCCGCCTCCTCCCGTTCCGCGCATATGCCGATCGGGGCGATTTTAGGTTCTGGCATTGTCCGGCGGCTAGGGCCCATAAAAAAAAGGATTAGGCTTGAGCCCGATAGTCCCCCGAATGAAGCAGACGATCATGGAGATCGACCGAAAGATCGAGCGCGGGGAAGCCGTCGTGATGACCGTCCAGGAGCTTTATGACCGTATCTCCGGAGGGGACGGGAGGGCGCTCGAGGAGGTGGACGTGGTGACCACCGGGACCCGGGGCATCATGAGCGGTACCTATGCGGTCCTCTCCTTCCCCATCTCCTCCCCCGGCATCTTCGAGAGGGCGACCCGGGTGACCATGAACGGCGTACCGACCAGCGTGGGCCCTTGCCCCAACGAGCGGCTGGGCATCCTCGATCTCATGGTCTTCGGTACCTCCGTCAGCGAGCACGATCCCAAGTACGGGGGCGGGCATCTGCTGCATGATCTGGTCGCCGGAGCTCCCGTTCAGGTGGAAGCGGAGACCGGAGAGGGCCACGCCATCGCCAAGGAGGTTTCGATGGACGACATGAACAGCGCGGTGCTCATGGCCACCAGGCACGCCTTCCGCAACTACCGGGCAATGGTCAACTCTGGGAACGAGGCCGTCCGCACCATCTTCCACGCCGCCGAGCTTAAGCCCCACCTCCGTGAGCTGACCTTCTCCGGATGCGGACACCTCAATCCGATTCAGAACGACCCCGGTCTGAGGACCATCGGGATCGGCACGCGGGTGCTGGTTAACGGCGGCCAGGGCTTCGTCACCGGGCTGGGGACCAGGAGCTCGGCCGGGAGCCCCAATCTGATGATGGCGGCGGACATGAGAGGCATGGACGCCGAGCTCATCGGCGGGTTCATCACTTCCGCCGGTCCGGAATGTGCGGTCTCCTGGGCCGTACCCATCCCCGTCCTGGATGACGATATCCGGTCCGGCCTGGCCAGGCCTGATGACGAGATACCCATGCCGGTGGCGGACATCAAGGACCGCCACCCCATCGCCGTGGCCGACTACGGCCAGGTGTGGAAAGATGTCAGCGCCACCGTCAGGGTGGACCGTGCCTCGTGTGCAAGATGCCAGTGCTGCGAGGCGGAGCGGCGTTGCCCGACCGAGGCCATCAGCTTCCCCCACGGGAAGCCGACCATAGACCGCTACCGCTGCTACAACTGCGGACTATGTTCGACGCTGTGCGAGAACAAGGTGTTCAGGGCGGACCTGGGCGAGGTGCGGTTCACCGTGGACGGCCGGGAGGTCACCGTGCCGGTCACCTGTCGCCAGTCCGACCGCGTCCGCGCCCTCCGAACGGCCAGGACGCTCCGCGACCGCATCCTCGACCGGTCCTTCCGCATCACCGAAGCCGTGGGGAAGCTGACGCCATGAACCGCTCTATGACATTATGAGGGGTCAGGTCGATCAGGGGCACCTCCGCATTCCCCGCCTCCACCTTGATCAGCATCACACCGTGGTCCATGTCTCCGAGGGCTGTTACCAGGTCCGTCTCTCCGACCGCCGTCCGGACGTTCTCCACTCCTGCGGCCGAGGCCACCCTGGCGAGGTCGGTTCGGGGGCAGACCGGGGTCGGCTGTGAGCCAGTCGAGCCGTACACGCCGTTGTCCAGTATGATCACCAGGAGGTTCTCCGGCGCCCGGCAGGCGAGGGTGGAGAGGCTTCCCAGGTTCATAAGCACCGAACCGTCCCCGTCCAGCACGATAACCCTGCGCTCGGGCCGGGCCAGGGCCAACCCTAGACCGATGGATGACGCGAGGCCCATGGAGCCGAGCATGTAGAAGTTACCCGGCCGATCCCCCACTGCATACAGCTCCCTCGCCGGGTAACCGAGATTGCAGACCACCAGCGCATCTCCGGCCTTCCCGACGATCAGTTCCAGGGCCTCGATCCGCTTCATCCTACCTCCACACCTCCGGACGTACCAGCACCGTCGAGGGACAGCCCCTCCGCTCCGCCTCCTCCCATGCCTGGGCGATGGACTGCTCCACCCCACCCGCTTCCGGCACGATGCAGGGCAGGCCCATCGCCTCCAGCAGGGGTACGGTCAGCTGGCCCATGGGCACCTGGGCCGAGACCTGCTCGCCCTCCACCCCGCGGTGGCTGATGATCATGAGCAGGGGGATGCCGTACAGCATGTCCAGCGATGCCAGCGCATTGATCGAGTTGCCCAGACCGGAGTTTTGCATGAGGATCGCCGCCCGCCTGCCGCCGAGATGATACCCGGCGCAGATGCCGACCCCCTCCTCCTCTCTCGTAACGGCCAGGTGCTCGATCTGCGGGTCCGCCCGCACCAGATCGATGAGCTCACGCATGTTAATGCACGGCACACTGGCGACCAGCCCGATCCCGCAGCCCTTCAGCCCCTGGTAGGCGTCCATGGCTCCGCTGGACATTTCATCACCACACCTTGAGGTCGATCCCCTCGATCCTCAGCTTGCTGCCCTCGATGCCGACCACGACGCCGGAATGCACCTTCCCCATCATACAATGTTGGGGCAGGAACCTCACCGTCTGCCCGACCCGGGGCATCTTTCCTTGGCCGATGACTCCCTCGAAGGCGGCCACCATGCACATCCCGATATCCTTGGGCTCCTCTGCAGCATCCAGTACGATCCTGCGAGGGCCGACGATGTGTACGCTCAGTATGCCGTGCGATTCATTGAGGACACGGGCGAAGTGGACGATGGGACAGCCCAGGGGGCGGTACTGGATGAGATCGCCCTTCTCCACCCGGGCGGCGCGGTCGAAGGGGTAAAGGTCCTCCCGGCAGGAAGGCTCCCCGTCCAGAGGGAGGAGGGAGAACTGGGCCTCCAGGCCATCGATGATGCCTATTATTTTCTTTCCCCGGCCCTCGGACGCGAGCGTCCTCTCCAGCTCGGCCCTCGGCCCCAGGAACCGCTCCTGGGACATGAACGGACACTGGTCCACGCTCTCGCCGTCCATGAGGGCGTCGCCTAGCTCCGTGCACGTCCGGTGACCGCACCGGCCGCAGTTGAAGCCCGGCAGCAGCGCCTCAAGGCGGGCCAGCTCACTCCCCCCTGTACTCGGTGAAGCCGTCGATGCGGCGCAGCAGGCCGTGATGATGCTGCTTGCCGACCCGGGACTCCCCGGCGCATAGCGTGCAGATGGAGAAAGGGGGGTTGTTGCGCAGCGTCATCTCCTGGTCGACGGGGCGCGCGGACATCAGGATGTCCGCGAGCTCTGCCGAGCCCTTGCCGGTGAGGCCGTTGGCGTCGATGGCCCGGCAGCCGGGATTCGCCTCCAGCACCCGCTCCCGGAACACCTCCCTCTCCGCCTGGGAGACTATGTCTCCCTTGGTCATCATCACCACGTCCGCGGCGGTCAGCAAGGGGCCGACCTTCAGAGGGTTGTTGGGCCCCGAGGTCACGTCGATCACGCACACCGCCAGGCACCGGTCAGTGTACGGGGCGCAGCGGAGACAAAGGCCGGCGGTCTCATTGAGCAGGGTGTCCGCGCCGGTCCCCTTGGCCCAGGAGAACATTTCCTCTATGTTGTAGATGGCGAAGTGGTCCGGGCACATGTCCTTGGAGAGGGCGGTCTTCACCGGCACCCCCAGACGGGCGATGCGCTTGTCGTCTTCCGTCCATAGGCAGTCGACCTTGACCACCGCCGGGCTCGCTCCCCGCTCCTTAATCGTCTGGATGAGGTTGATGAGCACCGAAGTCTTCCCTGACCCCGGGGTTCCCGCGAAGACGACGTATCTCACAGGTGGCCCTCCACCATCTCCCCGTTGCGGATGACCTCGCGGAGCGAGATGAGCATGTCGTCCATCTCTGCCAAGCGAGAGCAAACCGATCGCTCGCCCTCCGACCGCTCGATGATGCTGGACATGCCCCCGCTGCGCATGACGATCCTCCGGGAGGTGGAAAGCGCGAGCACGGGGTCGTGGGTCACCACGATGACGATCTTGCCCTCCCCGGACAGCAGGCGCAGTGCCTCCTGCTTGCGGATGCCGGCGTTCTCGATCTCGTCGATCAACACGATGGGGGAGTCGCTGATGAGCGCGATGTCCGCGGTCATGAGGGCCCTGGACTGCCCGCCGCTGAGCGCGGTGAGGTGGTGGTCGGCGGCCAGGGGCTCGCCGCACATGGTGTTGGCCAGATCGATGGCATCCTCGACCACCTCAGTCCTCCTACCCCTGCTTTTGGCGTGCATCTTGAGGAACTCCCCGACGTTCATGTCCGAGAGGAAGTGCATGTTCTGGGAGAGCTGGGCCACCAGCTTCTTCCTCGGGTCGGTGCGGATGATGCTGTCGGGCACCGCCCCGTTGATGAGGATCGTGCGACGAGAGGGGGTGTCGGCCTGAGCCAGCTGCTCGATGTCGCTGATGAGGGTGGACTTGCCGGAACCGGTCGGTCCCACGATGCCGACGATGTCACCGCCGTCGATGTCGATCCTCCTGATGCGTTCCTCGATGCCGTTCTTCCCCACCCCGCCGTTGATCGTCAGGCTAAGCTTCGGTCCCATGTCACATGACCTCCCTTAAGTTCTCAAAGATGTTGCTCGTGATCGCTTCAATGTCCTGGTCCTGCCCCTTCACCGTCAGGTCAGGGATGAGGTCCTTGGTACCCTCTTCCCGGCGAAATCTCTCCGCCCCGCCCCCGGTGATGTTCAGCAGCACCGTCTCGTTCCTTCCCACCGCTCCTTCCTTGACCCGCTGGACGAGGGCGGCCACGGCCACCGAGGCAGCGGGCATGATGTCGATGCCCTCGGACTCGAGGAACAGTGCCTTGGCCTCGTCCGACTGCTGATTGGTCATGCCCAGCACCTCCCCGCCCGTGGCGCGCAGGGCGTCAGCGACCCCACCGGCGACGGAGAACGGCGGGCGGCGGTTGAACAGCACCTCGTCCACCATTCCATGGGGGCACGATGGATCGAAGCTCCCGCCGTGCACCTTGTCGTAGATGGGTGCGCAGGGCAGGTTCTGCCCCAGGTGCAGGATCGGCATGGTGGTCCCGAACCGGCCGTCGGCGATGAGGCGAATGGACGCCTCCCAGGCGGCGATGCCCCCGGTCCCGCTCCCGATCGCCTGGAAGTAGTGGGATGGCAGCTCTCCGATCGTCCGCACCGCGTCCAGCATAACCACGCCCATGCCGTCCCGTCTGGCCACGTTCCTGGCCCCGCCCTCCGGTACGAACCCCGGGCGGCGGGCGATGGCGTCGCCGAGGACGATGGCGTCGCTGTAGTCGCCCCCGACCGCCAGGACGAAGATCGAGCCGGCGGTGTTCGCCCCAGACGGTAGCCACAGCCGGCCGAGGGCAGAGGAGGGTACCAGCAGCACCAGCGGGTGGCGGGTGATCGAGGACAGGTTGGCGAAAGCCCGGGCGGTGTTGCCGGCGGAGGCCACCACCAGCACGTCGCCGCGTCCCTGGTCCATCAACCTTTGTACCGTGGGTGGGGCCTCTAGATCCTTGAAGCTGCAGGTCGGCAGCGACGCCCCTCGCTCCGGCCAATAACCATTGAAGGAAATGTACAACCGGTCGAGTCCCAGCTCCCGGGCCAGGCCCTCGCTCCGGTAGGTGACCGGGCCGCCGGTGAAGCCCTTGATGATGCCGTGCACAGGCAGCCATTCGCAGTACTGCCAGATGCCCTTGTAAGGCGAGATCGTCAGGCTCCTCTGCTCGTATACCGGGCGAAGGAGCGCGTCATGGTCCGGACACGCGTTCGCGCGCTCGTCGAGCCTCGAACGACAGCCCGTGCACTCGAGCATGTAGTTGCCCATGGTGCCGCCCATCCGAGAAAGAAGAATATAATATTTTTTCTTTCGAGGATAATTATTACCTACTTGTGACACATGAGACGGCATTCTGTACATCAAGGGATAAGAATTCAAATGAAGGTAGCCGCTAGAATGCACTATTATGCTCCATATTGAGCGAAAAAGTGGTATGGGTGCCCATCGCCCGGCATCCCCCCTTACTTGTTGAGCACCGCCCTGAGGATGTCCCGGTCCTGTTTGTTGAGCCCTTTGAATAGGAACAGGGCGATGAAATAGAGCGCCGCCCCCAAGCCGATGGAGACAAACAGGCCGAGGTCCGGAAGGAGGAGGAGAACGGCAGCCATGCCGATGGCGGCCCCCACCGGCCGGGAGACAATCTCTACGAGATCGATCCTGAACACGTGCCGGCACAGGAACACGAAGGTGATGGCGACCATTACGAAGTAGGAGACGGTGAAAGCGATGGCGGCCCCCACCTCATGGTAGAACGGAACGAGGAGAAAGCAGAGGGCGATGTTCACCACCGCCGCGGCGCAGTTGGCCACGGTCAGCAGGCGGATGCGCTTGGCTGAGGCCAGGACGCTCCCCATTCCCACGTCGAAGAAGCTCAAGGCCACCGCCGGCATAAGAACAGCGAAGACCACGCCCGCCGGGGCATACTCCGGACCGTAGAAGAATAGGATTATCTTGTTCGCCAGGATGATCCCGCCGACCCCGATGGGCAGACCGAGGATGAACATATACTTCATGACCTTCTGTTGGGTCATCTGGGTCAGATCCTTCGATGACCTCAGGGTACGGGAGACCACCGGGACCAGGGATACGATGAGCGTGGTGGGCAGCGCCACCAGGGCAGTGACCATATTGAACGGCAGGTTGAACATCGCCGTGGAGCTGAGGGCCAGGGCCGTTCCGCCCCCCAGCCACAAAATGATCGACTGTAGGAGGACGGCGTTGACCGAGAAAAGGGAGTTGATCGCCAGGTCTAGGGTAGCATAGGGGACCGCCTTCCTGAGCTGGGCCTTCGAGTCGTCGATGCTCAGCCTCCTGGACGGCCGGACCACGAAACGCGAGCAGACGATGAGGCCGAGGACGAACTGCAGGACCGCCCCGGCCACGGTGACCAAGACGACCGCCGGCAGACCGAAGCCGAGGACCAGCAGTAGGATGGCCAGGGGGATGGTGAACATCCTCTCGGCGATGGAGGTCCACAGCACGTAGTGCATCTGCTCATAGGCCATGTACATCGAGGTGAAGGTCTTGTATAACCAGTTGAAGTAGGTGGCCACGGCGATGGCCATAATGGCGTAGATCACGTCTGGCGGGAGGCCCTCGAACAGAGTGACCGCCAGGGTGACGAACAGGGCCACCGCCCCCAGCATCACGCGCAAGAGGAGGGTACTGGTGAGGTACCGTGGCGCGATCTCCTTGTTGGGAGCGACCTCCACCACCAGCTGGAACCCCAGGTTGAAGTCTGCTATGAAGAAGATGAGGGTGGATAGGGAGAAGGCAAGGGTGTAGATACCATACCTCTCGGTTCCCAGATACCTTGCCAGAAAGATCGAGAGGATAAAGGTCGAGATAAGAGTGGTAGCCTGCACTAGCGCCATGGCCAATGCGTTCTTGGTGATGTCCCTAGCCAACCCCATACCATTACCTAAGACAACGAGTGAAGAGCTTGGAAGCGGCCGTATTTAGATTGAGGGGTCAAGCAAGCAGGCAACTGGAGACTATGGGCGCAGATACAGCGGTCCGGGCAATCGAGCGAGTGGCCGCCATGGCCGGGGTAGCATCATCCATCGTTCGCGCTCATTAAAAAAAAATGCAAGAGAGGGGGTGCGGCGGTGCTCGCAGCCCCCATCCTTCTTCACGGCTTATTACGATGATCGAAGCTCAGATGGCCTCATCGTCCTTCTCCCCGGTGCGGATGCGGATGCACTGCTGGACCGGGTAGACGAATATCTTGCCGTCGCCGATCTCGCCGGTGCGCGCCGAGGCGATTATGGCGTTCACGAAGGGGTCTACTTGTTTGTCCTCGACCACCACCTCGATCTTGACCTTGGGTAGCAGGTCGACGCGGTACTTACCGGCCCGGTTGATAAGCTCGATCCCCTTCTGCTCCCCGCGGCCCTTGACATCGGTCAATGTCATCCCGGTGGCTCCGGCCTCTTCCAGCGCCTTCTTTACGGAGTCTGCTCTCTCCGGCCTTACGAACGCTTCGATCTTCTTCATGGAAACACCTAGCTGTATGCGGTTTCCCCGTGCTGGATAAGGTCGGCTCCGATACGCTCTTCTTCCTTGGTCATCCTCAGCGGGGTGATAGCCCCAATCACTTTCAGGACAATGAAGGTTATTGCGAACGAGACCGCCCAAACCACGCCCACGGCCAATGCCTGCACGCCCAGCAGATAGGCGTCCCCGCCGTAGAGCAGACCGTTGTGGACCACGGCGTCGTTCACCGAGGAGGTGGCCAGCAGGCCGATCATCAACGCGCCGAAGGTGCCGGCTACGCCGTGCACGCCCCACACGTCGAGAGCGTCGTCGAAACCCATCCTCTTTCGCAGCAGGATGCCGCCGTAGCACAGCACGCCGGCACCAAAGCCGATGGCGATGGCTCCGCTGGTGTCCACGTAGCCGGCGGCGGGAGTGATCGCGGCGAGACCGGCGATGGCCCCGGAGATGAGACCGAGCACCGACGGCCGACCGAGGTGCAGCCAGGAGATCGTCCCCCACACCACCGTAGCGGTGGCCGCGGAGATCTGGGAGACGACGAATGCGTTGATGGCGACCGATCCGGCGCTCAGCGCGCTGCCCCCGTTGAACCCGAACCAGCCGAACCATAGAAGCGCCCCGCCCAGGACCACGGTGGGGATGTTGTGGGGGTTCTCCGATATCCCGTGGGACACCGAAGCCCTTTTACCCAGTATCAGGGCAGCGGCCAGTACCGACACCCCGGCGGTGATGTGGATGACGATACCGCCGGCGAAGTCCAGCACTCCGAGCGTCTGCAGCCATCCGCCGCCCCATATCCAGTGGGCGACAGGATCGTAGACAAGGAGGGACCACAGGATGACGAAGAGCACGAACGCCTTGAGCCGCAAGCGCTCCGCGGTGCCGCCGATGATGAGCGCCACGGTGATTATGGCGAACATACCCTGGAACATCATGAACAGCAGGTGGGGTATCGATGACGCCATGGGGGCCGGGGTCAACGCATCGACCCCGTGCAGCATCACGTAATCAAGTCCACCGATGAAGCCTCCGTAGTCGCTGTTGAAGACCAGCGAGTACCCCACGATCACCCAGAGCAATGTTATTACTCCGGTGATGAGCAGGCTCTGACCCAGCATGGACAGTACACTGCTCTTGCGGAGCATGCCTCCGTAGAAGAAAGCCACGGCGGGGACCATTAAAAGGATCATCGCCGTCGAGATCAAAACCCAAGCAATATTGCCAGCATCGAACACCATCGCTAACGAACCTCGTTCCCGGACAGACATAATGATAAAAATCACTTTCTGTTCCAGATGAATGTATATTCAATTTCTAAAATTCTGCACATTTGAAATGTAGGCTCTTTATGTTACAGAAGTACTCGCTTTTTAAAATAATAGAAAAATAGGGAGCCCACTCCAAACTCCCACGCCGCGCTTATTTTCTCTGTGGATCTCGACGGCCATCCTTGGATTTCGAAGCGCCGATGATGCGATATGCCGAACCTTGATGCAAGACTATAACTTCATGGTCGATTTCGGGTAGCTGGTGGGGAAATGAGGCATAAGTCTAGCCCATGCACCGATTCCAACAAGGCTTCGAAAAAAGGCTTGTCGGCCATCAACGGTCTTGACGGACCGAGCATATCGCCGCGCCTAAGGGTGGTAATCAGCTGCATGAGCTACGAGACCCTGAAGGTGGTTAAGCCCATAGGGGACCTCAGGGCCGAGAAGATCTACCTCATCTGCTGGAACGGCATTGGGTCGAACAGGAGATGTTCGGTGTTCAGTGATTTCTACGATGAGATCGTCAAACGGCTCCACAACATCGGGTTCGAGGCCGACGACATCGTGGTGCGGAGGATCGACGTCTATCAGTTCAAGAAGGTGATGGGCGAGCTGATGTCGATCATGTCCAGGGAGCGGGGTTTGGGCAACGACGTCTATGTCAATCTTTCGTCAGGGACGATGGAGTACGTGGCCGCGGCGACGGTGGCGTCGATGATGGTCGACGGAGTCAAGCCGTTCATCGTGCACTCCCAGCTCAACCAGAACTACGTGACCCAATTGGACGAGCTGTACCACTCGCAATATATACAGTTCAGCAAAAAGACAGAGCTCACCGATCCGGTGGAGCTGCCCTCGTTCCGCATCAGCCCTCCGCCCCGGGATCTCGTGATCGCCCTGAGGAGGTTCCGGATCAGGAGGGAGAACAAGCTGTCCACCAAGTATGCCGCCATGATCCAGGATCTCAAGGAGGCCGGGGTGTGGACCTATGATGGGGAGGCGATGGAGAAGTTCAAGGCTACGGACTCCCGGCGAGATAAACTGGCCCAGGCGGAGAAGATGTACTATTCCCGGCACTTTATCGACGGATGGATCAGGCAGGGCTGGGTCGACGGGAAGAACGGCCGGGGCAGCGAGCTGAGGCTCACTGATTCGGGCGAGAACGTCACCGACATATTCTATCTGGACGCCTAACTGGAATAACGGATATAACAAACATAACGCTACTATTTTTATCGTTGAACCAGGGCTTCTCGGCGCAATGCCCGGGGGCCGTCCCGAGAGCCGCTCCACATCTGGTGGGGAGGGTGCCGGCGGCGGTGATCGATCGCCCCCCGGCAGGTTCCGGTGTTCGGCGGGAGAGGTCGTTAGGCTTTTCCCGGCGAGCGATGTTATCTAAAAGGTCAGGCATCCCGGAGAAGTGACCTCTATGTTCGACCGCTTTCCGGCTGAATGCTCCTGGCCACTCGCAGGGCCAGGGCGGCGGTGGTCAGCATGGTGGGCAGACCCTGCGATCTGGGGAGAAGAGATAGATCGGCCACCCACAGTCCCTCCGGAAGGTATGATGGACGCATGCCGCTGACGTCCTCGCGACGCAGGGGCACCGTGCCCCCGAGATGACCGCCGTGCAATATGCCGTTGATGAAGGGTTCCTCCACGCCGGCGCGTCCCATCATATCCTTCACCTCGTCCGCGGCCCGGCGCAGGTATGACTGGTCCTCCGCGCTCACCGGCTTCTCCACCCTGCCGTCTTCCAGTACCCTGCCGTTCGCGGACTCGGCCAGCTTGACCATTACCCCTACTCGGTCCTGGAGGCCGACGTTTCTCCAGGGACGGTGGAACCAGTGCGAGAGGACGTCGACGTACGGTGAGATGATGTGCCTTTCCCGCTGGGCGAACCAGGCCATGGGCGGCTCCTCGAGCTGCCTCGCGGCCTTGCTCCTGCCACCCACGGTGAGGACGAGATCGGCCCACAACGTATCGCTGGGGGCGATACCCGAGGCCCTGAGGATCTGGGCGGTGCCTATCCCCCCGGCGGCGAGGACCACGACGTCCGCCTTCATGGTGCTCATCCGGCCGTCCACCTCCGCCCGCACGCCGACCGCTCTTTCGCCCTCCACCAAGACCTGCTTGACCGCCGATCCGGTTTGCACCCGGCATCCCCATCTTGCGGCCTCGTCCAGGAACCGGCGGGAGTCCCATCTCGCGCCGGTGGGACAGCCGACCTCGCACAGCCCGCAGGAGATGCACCGGGAGATGTCCAGCCCCTTGGGGGTCGGGCGGGGGTCCAGGCCCATCTCCGAGGCCGCGTCGAACATCCGCTGGGTGGTCGGTCGCCAGCGCTCCCGGGGAAGCGTCGCGATGCCGATCTGACGCTCGAGGCTCTCGTACTCCGGCGAGAGGTCCAGACCGATCTCCTTCAGTCCCGCCTCCGCCCGCACCAGGTTGCCGCAGGAGACCACCGAGCATCCGCCGACGGCCATGCCCCGCACCAGCAGCAGCTCCTTGCTCGACCGCGTGGTTCGGTAGGCGGAAATGAACCTCTCGACGTTAGCCTCGCCGCCCAGCAGGCCAGCACGCCTGAGGGGTTCGGTCCACCCCACCAGTCGGGTGAACGGCTTGAACCGCTCGCCGGCCTCCAGCACCACGACCTCCGCGCCCGTTCTTGACAGCTCCCGGGCGGCGGTCGCTCCGCCCGCTCCCGACCCGACCACGATGGCCTTCATGTCCCCTCCTTCAACGTTATCGATGCCAGGCAGCACGGGGCGCCCCCGGTCATGCGCTCGGTGAACCGCATCGACGCCATCGGGTTCAGCCCGCTCACCACCCCCTCGTCCACGGCGCTGAGCATCAGGCATGCATCATGGGAATATACCTGGGAGAGGGCGCACCGGCGGACCGCCATCCGTCGTCCGTCCGGGGTGTCGAGGACCGAGAATTCGATGCCCAGGATGCGGTACATCACCGCCGCCGCTCGCATGAGGTCCTCGGAGGAACCGCCGACCCCGAGGCTCGCCTTCGCCTCCCGTCCCAGTTCCATGCCGGTGTCGTTCAGCGCACTCCGGGCGGCACGGATCGCCTCCTCCCGGCCCAGGGCGTCGATCAGCGCCCGCACTCTGATCTCGTGTCCTCCGGCCATGGCCGCCCGGTGGCCCTCCAGGTCCTTTGCTCGGGCCTTGGTGCCCTCGGGCGGATGGGAACCGGCGCTCCGAAGAAGGGCGTCCAGCGTGGCGTTCGTCCTCGCTTCGATCCTCTGGACCTCCCGTGACATGAGGAAGCGGGGCATCCACCGCGAGGCGATGGTCAGCCGCAGGCTCATGTCTCCCTCCCCGCCCGACCCACGTGCAGCGCCTCTGGTGCCGACGACTGGCCCGAGTACAGCGACTCGATCACCGGCTGGTACCGCAGGACCAGCCTAGGCCTCCGGAGCTTCATGTTGGCAGTCAGCTCGCCCCTCTCCACGGACAGGTCGTTGGGTAGCACGGCCCAGGCCCTGATCTGCTCGGGGCGTGCCAGTTGCTCGTTCATGCTGACGATGGCAGCATCGATGTCGTCCACCGCCGGGCGTCCCCCGACCCACAGCAGGGCGACCCCGTACGGGCGGCCCTCGCCGACCACCATCGCCTCCTCCACTCCGGGAAGAGAACGCATCATCGTCTCCACCTTCAGAGGGTTGACGTACTTGCCGTAGGCGGTCTTGATCAGCTCCTTCTTCCGACCCTGAAGTACGAGGCTACCGTCGTCGGCAATGTGCCCGGTATCGCCGGTGAGCAGCCAGCCGTCGTGGAACGGATCCTCCTCGAGGCCGTCATAGCCCCTGGTGACCTGGGGTCCGCGGACCAGCACCTCGCCGTCCTCGGCGATGGCGACCTCCGTCCTGGGCAGCGGTGTGCCGACCGTGCCGATGACGTTGCATCCCCGGCGGTTGATTGTGACCAGCGGTGCCTCGGTCAGGCCGTAGGCGTTGTGCACCTCGATGCCCAGCACCCGGAGGTCCCGCAGTATCGCCGGGCTCATGACCCCCGAGCCGGAGATCAGGTAGGCACAGCGGTCCAGTCCTGCACGCCTCAGGGCCTGCCTCCCGATCGCCGACGCCAGGAGCTTGGAGGTCGGCTTGGATGGCCTTGCCATCACCCTCATGGCGTTGGGGTTGTCGACCAGGCCAGAGTGCAACTTCTCGAAGAAGCGGGGTACGGAGAAGAAGACGGTGGGCCGCACCTTGGGAAGTGCGTTCCGCAGCTCCCTGAACTCCTCGAGGAAGTAGAGGTCGACGGCCGCCGGAGCGTAGAACGGCGAGTAGGTCGCCAGGATGCCCTCGACCACGTGGTTCATGGGCAGGAACGATAGGTAAACGACCTGAGAGTTGCGCGCCTCCCACGGCGGCAGGGAGGCGGTGGATTCGGCCATGTACCGCAGGTTATCGTGATCGAACAGCACACCCTTGGCCGGACCGGTGGTGCTTGAGGTGTACCGCAGCGTGGCGATGTCCCCCAGCCCCGCCGGGGAGCGTGCCCTTTCCTCATCAACGCCCCGGTCGAGGAATTCCTCCCAAGATAGGGCCCGGGATCTCATTTCCTCGGGCACCGAACGGCAGAACGAGATCATGGGAACAGAGGTCTGCATCTCGCGCGCTCTTTTGAGCACCTGCCCTGAACCGATCAGCAGGAGGCGGGCCCCGCTGCTGGCGACCTGCTCGTCCAGCTCCCGGGGCGGGGAGGTGTAGTAAAGGGGAACGCTGATTCCGCCCACCATGCCGATGGCCACATCGAGGGTCAGGTACCGAGTGCTGTTCGCGCCGACGATAGCCACCCGGTCGCCCTTGCCGATGCCCATCTCGTGCAGGGCAGCTGCCGCCCGCAGCATGTCCCCCCGGACCTCGGCGGCGGGACGCTCCCTGGTCTCGCCGTCCACAATGTCGAACATCCGCACCGGCCTCCGCTTGCTGGTCAGGCGGAACAAGACCTGCTCGTGCACGGTCCGGTCACTGCGGTGCAGGAACCCGGTGTAGGTCCCGAACTCCAGCAGCTTCGGGAGCAGGAGATGCCAGTCCACCGGGCAGTGGCCGAGGAGGTCGTCCGCGTTCGTCCTAAGGAACTCCCGCCGCTCCTGCAGGTAGCCGGCCAGGGGAGCGAGGTCCTTGGCCGGCCCTTTGGCCCCCGTGCCCTGGAGTATCGGCAGGTAGACGGGACGGGGGAGGGACACCCCAAGATGCTCAAGGGCCCAGGAACGGGTGGCATTGACGAGCTCCCTCACGGTCGGCAGCGTCGCCGGATCGCCCACGGCATGGAAGGTCCTCCCTTCCGCCCGGGGATCGAGGGAAAGGCGGGCGATCATTTCGGCAACGTGATCCACGGGGACGAGGTTCACCCGCTGGGAGGGGGATATGGGAAGCACCTTGACCTTGCCGGCGAGGTAGAGGCGCAGGGGATAGTACAGCGTGTTGAAAGTTCTCACATAGCCGTCGTCCGAGGCCCCGACGACCATGCCCGGGCGGAAGATGGAGATCGGCAGTTCGTCCATCGCCCCGCGGACGACCGTTTCGGCTTCGTACTTGCTCCGCTCGTAGTTGCTCAGGAAGCCGTATTGATCTGTGAGCTCGTCCTCTCGCACCGCGCCCCTCCGCCCCCCGGCGACGTAGGCGGTGGAAACGTGCGCGAAGCGCTTCAGCCCGTGGTCACGGTGGACGGCGAAGGCGAGCTTGAGGACGTTCCGGGTCCCGTTGACGTTGGTCTCCCTCAGCTCGTCCAGCGGAGCGTGGAGGCGGATGTCGGCGGCGCAGTGGACGATGATGTCCACCTGCCGGGCCAGCTCCGCGTACCTCGATGGCTCCAGTCCCAGGTCCTCCTTGCACACGTCCCCGGCCAGCACCTCGACCCTCGAGCCGAGCGCGCTGGCGACCTCCGGGCGGTCCCCCCAAACTCGGGCCAACCGGTCTCTCGCTTCCCGGTCATCGCCCCCCCGCGCCAGCACGGTGATGTTATGGCCGGAGTTCGCCAGGAACCACCTGGCGACGTAGGTGCCGATGAAGCCGGAACCTCCGGTGAGCAGGATCACGGTCCCACGCTCCACCCCTTCTCCCTCAGTAGCTCGGCGACCCATCCGCTGGCGCTCTTCGCCCGGATGACATGCTCTTCGTGCGCTTTGGCCAGTTGGGCGCGCACCTCCCCGGGATCGTTCAGCAGGCGGTCGGCCTTAGCCCTTACCTGAGGCCACAGGCCCTCGGCCGAGCGCTCGAAGAAGAACTCATCCTTCATCCCGATCTCGTCGTACAGGTCCGCCAGGCGAACGTCGTGGGCGATGGCGATCTGGGGGACATGCCCCTCGAGGGAGAGCGCTCCGGCGTGGTAGCGGGAGGTGACCAGGAGGTCCAGGGACCGCAGGACCGAGGCCATCTGGGAGGCATTATGCTCCGTGGCCGAGAAGATCCTGGCGCGTTCAGGACATTTCATGCGGGCGAGGATGTCCTTGGCCAGGTCATCGTCGACCGACTCCATGCACAGCAGCGCCACGTTCCGGTCATGCTCCTTGACGAACCGGTCCGCCAGCTCGGCGAAGCGCTGGGCCAGCTCGGCGGCCGCCCGACGGCGCTCCCTGCTCCACGCGAAGTAGTAGGGCCACTTGTAGCACCTCGACCGCCGGCCCCACGGCCTGGGCACGACAGGGAAGAGGAAGAAATCCACCGCCGCGATGCCCACCGTCCCTCCTGGCAATGAACGTTCCAGAATGTCCGCGTCCCGGGGGTCCGTCCTCATCAGCAGCGCGGTGTCAGCGGCGACCTTGATCGGCGCAGTGACCCCCCACGCCCGCATTCGCTCCGCCCCGGTGCGAGTGCGCATGATGATTAGATCGGTCAAGCTCCCGTCCCGTCTCACCTTATCCACGCTCTCCTCGGTGCAGTGGCCGGAGTCGACGGCATAGGCCACACAGGGCTTTCCGAACTCGTGCGCGCACCTCGTGGCCCACAGGTAGGCGTCGAGCAGCGCCTTGGTGAAGGTCTCGATGTAGCACGAGCCCTCCACCAGGACGACGAGGTCGCTCTCCTTCACAAGCCGGCGCACCGTGCGTCGATAGGTCGTCGGCACGCGGACGATCCTCAGATCATCGGCCTCTCGAAGATAACGGCGCAGCCGATCGACGTCCAGGCTTGGGACCGTAAGCACGGCGTCAGGTATCAGCGCGCGCATCTCCTCTATGGTAGCGAGGAGCTTGGCCTCCGCGCCGGTGTTGTTGGCGCCGTTGTAGCCGAAGAGCAGAACCCTTGGACGCTTGATCTCGCTGACCGAGCTCATGGCGATCCCCTCCCGGCGGGCCATGGGTACGTCGCTTCCGCCGTCATTGAGGGCAGCACATCGATGCGTCGTGCAGGTCTCGATATCCGGTCAGCACATAAGGCAGGCATCGGCATCAGCTCTTGCAGCCGTCGGCCTCGGGCTTCAAGGCCCACACCATGTACCGGGTGTGCTCGGACAACTGATCCTCGTACTCCTGTCGATAGTTACCTGCGGTCCGCCCGTAACGGAAGAGGAAGTACTCCATCCAGGTGTGGCTGTAGAAGGAAAGGTACTCGCCCATCAGCACCCTGGGGTCCTTCTCCGTGATCAGCCCGTGCCTCATCATGATGGCGAAATTCTGTTCCCAGAACACACTGGCGGCATCGAGGACGGCTTTTCCGAAGAACTCCTTGATGCGGTCGTTATGGTACAGCTCGACGAAGATGATCCGCATTATCTTCTCGATGTAGGGCGTCTCCATCCAGCTGAGGACGACCTCCTGCGATCGGGCGAGAAAGCCTTCCAGGCCATCGGAGACGATCAGCTGCTCGTTGTACGCGCCCACCTCCCCGCCGATCTCACCCAGCCTTTGCATGGGGTAGCTGAGGATCTCATCGAGGATCCGGTCCTTGCTCTCGAAGTGATAGTACAGCGACGCTTTCTTGATACCGACCGCGTCCGCGATCTCCTGCATGGTGACCGCGTCGAAGCCTTTCTGGGCGAAGAGATCGACCGAGACATCGAATATCCTGGACCTCGTGCTCTTCTCCCCGGACGCGTCGGTCGGCGTCCCCTTGTTCCCGTTGCTCTTTCCGGCCATGTTCACCACGCCACTCCTGCTCCCTACCACCCGGCAGGTGATCTGTTCGAGAGTATGATGCGTCCTCTACTTATACCTACCGTCCGGTAGGTAGACAGGCGGCCACGTCCGAGGCCAGACATCTTCCGAGGATTACTGCCAGCGTGCCGATCGACGGGAAGATGAGCTTAAATGAAGTAGACGAAGGGCTCGGTCGGGACCTCGCACCGTCACGAGAACAATTGCTGCCCCGGATAATCGGGGGCGGCGATCCTGGGTCCGCCCTTCACTCTGCCTTGTATCCGGTATCCTTGATCTTCTGGCGCACCTGCTCCACGGTGGTCTTCGTCTTATCCAGCGACACCTTGACCTTGGCGCCCTTGAGGTCCACGGCCACCGCGGACACTCCCGGCAGAGTCTTGAGACCTTCCTCGACCCTCTTCGCGCAGCCGCCGCACTTCATGCCCTTGACGTTGATCGTTACCTCTTCCATGTGACCTTTCCTCGCGGCATTAAGCGACTCTGAACCATATTATCGTTGCCCATTTCACTTCGCTGTCTCGCCCTCGTCCGAAGCTCCGATCCGACCCCGATCGTGTTTAGAGGAATAGGTACGTTTCACCAGAGGGGCGGCGGAAATGCCGTGGGCGAAGACGCTGAGGACCACGGTCAGAAGGCCGGTGGTGACGACCGTGAGCATCCCCGGGATGTTCTCATACCCGCCGATGGCGATGATGACCAGCACGACCGACGCCAGCCCCCGCGGGCCGAACCATCCCATGAACAGCTTGTCCCGGACCCTCAGCTTCGCGCCTATGAGCGATATCCAGACCGGCAGCATCCTCACCAGGGTGAGGCTGAGCAGCGCGTACACCACTATCGTCCAGGTAACGTTGGGCACCAGTTCCACGAAGACCAGGCCGAGGATGAAGAAGACCCCGAGGCTCAAGGCTTCGCCCTCCACCTCGGCGTACTCGACCAGCTCCTCGGTGATCCTAGAACGGTAAGCGGCCACGGTCAGGCCGGCGACGTAGGCGGCGATGAATCCACTGCCTCCGACCATGTCCGCCATGAAGAATGAGAGCAGCGCGAGGACGATGAGGGCGATCGGACGGCGCCTCTGGTTGATCCAATTGTTATCGATCGAACGGTTGATGAGCGCCGCTCCAATGAAGCCGATGAGCGCTCCGACGAGAATGCCGAACCCTATCTGCTCGACCGAGAAAACGACCCAGGTCCCCAGCGATATTTGCCCGGCCTGCTCCTGGGCCAGAGAGATGAACAGGGCGAAGAACGGGATCGATCCGCCGTCGTTCAGGCCACTCTCCACGTCCAGCGCCTCGCGTATCCTCTCGGGGACGTGCTCGTCGTGCAGTATCGCCTGGCCCAGAGCTGCGTCGGTCGGGGCGAGGATGGCACCTATCAGTCCAGCCTCCCCGAACGAGAGGCCGGTGAAAGTGGCGAGCGCCAGGACCAGGCCCAGGAAGATGGAGAGGGGCAGCCCAATGAGCAGAAGCCTCACCGGCAAACGGTTCCGGCGGACAGCCTTGAAGTTCACCGAAGCGGCATCGCTGAACAAGGCGATGGATAAGGACAACTCGGCGTAGATGATGATGAGCTCACGGTTCTCGTTGAAGTGAAGCACCCCCAGAGCCAGGGGGCTCACCGCCAGACCGACCATTAGGAAGATCATCGGCGGGGTCAGGATGCCACCCTTGAGCCTTCCGGCCACCAGGCTATAGGCCAGCAGCGTCCCGAGCAGGACGGTCACGAGAAGGAAGGACTCCGACATCCATGATTATTAATTAAGGCCATGGTTATTCAATATTATGCAGCTTCGGACGATCGCCCTGGCACAGATGCTCAGCACGACACGCGACCCATTTTTTCGGCGATTATGACCAAGAGCAGCCGGGCATATCAATTCATTACCGATTAAGGACTATCGGGAGCGTCCAGGTGCCCGATGTCCGATTGGAACCCCACGCAATACCTCAGGTTCGCCGAAGAGCGAACCCAACCGGTCCACGATCTCATCTCCCGGGTAAGGTCGGATGCCCCTAAGCGCATCCTGGACCTAGGCTGCGGGCCGGGGAACAGCACCGCCGCGCTGCGGAACAGGTGGCCGACGGCGGAGGTGATCGGGCTGGACAGCTCGGCGTCCATGATTGAGAAGGCCAGGCACGACTGCTCAGGCATGGAGTTCCTGGTGCGGGACGCCTGTGGGGACCTCGGCGACCTCGGCAACTTCGACCTCATCTTCGCCAATGCCTCGCTGCAGTGGATGCCGTCGCATGATATTCTGATCCCTCGCCTGTTCCGCATGCTCAATGACCGGGGGGTGTTCGCGGCCCAGATCCCGCAGTACGACCATATGCCGATCTCACGGGCCATCGCCGACCTGGCCGCCTCGCCGCGGTGGGCGTCCCTGCTGGGCGAGGTCCGCACGGGATTCTCGTTCTATTCCGACATGTTCTACTACGACGTCCTGTCCCCGTTGGCCGATGAGGTCCAGATGTGGGCGACCGAGTACTTCCACGTGATGGATGATCATAATGACATTGTCGCCATGGTGGGGTCCACCGGCCTGCGGCCGTACCTTGATCGGCTGCCTGACGATCGAACCGAGGAGTTCAAGGCTCACGTTCTTGAGGCACTGAGGTCGATCTACCCGTCACGTGGCGACGGCCGTGTTCTCTTCCCCTTCAAGCGATTGTTCGTCGTGGCCAGCCGCTGACCGTCCAGGGCGGACATCTAAAGAATATATATTTGGATTCCAATGCCGGAGAACACATCACGCCATGATTGAAATGCTGTACGTGGACGATGAGGGGTACTCCCTCGACCTGGTCAAGACCTTCCTAGAGGAGACTGGGGACTTCACGGTCGATACTGCCACCTCGGTGAGGGAGGCCAAGGACATGATGGCCTCGAAGAGCTACGATGCGCTGGTCTCCGACTACAGCATGCCAGAGATCGATGGCCTTGAGTTCCTGCACATGGTCCGGGAGAGGGACGGGGGCATCCCGTTCATACTGTTCTCTGGCCGGAGCCGGGAGGAGGTTGTCATCGAGGCGTACAACGGGGGCGCGTCCTGCTACGTGCAAAAGGGCTACGACCTGGAGGTGCAGTTCGCCGAGCTCGCGCACAAGGTCCGGCAAGCGGTGGCCCGGCACGTGGCAGAGGAGCACTTGAGGGTGAGACAGCTGCAGGCCCGGATGGCCATCGACCTCGCCAAGATCGCGAGCTGGGAGTTCGACGTGCGGACGAACCTCTATGTGTTCGATGATATCTTCTACGAATTGCTGGGCACCACCGCGGAGTGCGAGGGCGGATACACCATGGACGCCGAGACCTACCTGCGGGAGTTCGTGCACCCGGAGGATGTCGAACGAGTGCTGGAGTTCATGATGACCGGCACGCGGTGGCAGTGCGATTACCTGCAGATCGAGCATCGCATGATGCGCCGGGACGGCGAGGTCCGGGACGTCATCGTGCGCGTGGGCCTTCTCAAGGACGCGTGCGGCAACGTCCTCAAAGTGGTCGGGATCAACCAGGACGTCACCGGGCGGTAGCGGTCGAGCCGCCCTGGGGTGAGGCACTCAAAGTGCGGTTCGCCGCCCCCGGACCATGGTGGACGTTTTTTTATCCCCGAATAATATCCGGGTGCGGAATGAAAAAGGATGCAGCGTGGAGGATCGTATCGGTAGCCGAACTGATAATCGCCATCGTCGTCATCGCTCTTGACCTGTTCGTCCCTACCCTGGTGTTGCTCGCGGTCTGTGCCGTCACGACGCTGGCCCGGGGCCAGGGGGTCAGGTCACTAGGGTTCAGGCGGACGGAGCGGCCGCTGAGGATGGCACTGATCGTTTTCGCCCTGACCGTCGGATGGACGATACTGCAGCTGGGCCTCACCATGCCGGTGCTGAACCACCTCACCGGAACGACCCAGGACCTGAGCGGGTTCGAGGGGCTGAAGGGCAACGTCGGCAGCCTAGCCTTCCTCCTGCTGGCGAGCTGGACGCTGGCCGCGCTGGGAGAGGAGATCGTCTATCGTGGCTACCTCCAGGTGAGGACACGGGACATCGTCGGCAGGGGCCTGCTCGGAGTGATCATCGCGGTCGTCCTGACCTCGCTGCTGTTCGGGGTCGCTCATACTGAACAGGGAACCATCGGCGTGGTGGTGACGACCCTGGACGCGGTCTTCTTCAGCTTGACCAGGTTGAAGTTCAGCGACAATCTGTGGGCGCCGGTGCTCGCCCACGGGTTCAACAATTCAATCGGATTGATCGCGTTCTTCTTCATCGGGCCGATATATGGGCTATGGTAGGGGCCAGATCAGGGCGTGACGGCGAACTGACCCGGACCGACCAGCTCGCACCATGGCAGGTTATTACCCCTAGAACGATGTTCGGGGGCCGGACATGGACGAAACGGACATCCTGATCACCAAGGAGCTGGCCGCTGACCCGCGGCTGCCGTACCGGGACCTGGCCGACCGCCTATCGCTTTCCGTAAACGGAGCGCACAAGCGCATCCAGCAGCTCATATCCAAGGGCGTGATCGTGGGGTTCCGGACCCGCCTTGGTCCCCAGGTGACCGGCGGGGGGTTCGTTTCCCTCTACGGCCGGTCCCTGACCACGAGCATGGCGGCGACGATGGAGCATATTGGGAACCATATCTGCACCTCCAGGCTTACCGCCGCCGGGGGGCAGTTCCTCTACGTGGATGCCCAGGTGCGCTCCAACGAGGAGATGCAGAGCTACCAGGCTTTCGTTCGGGAGGCTGGCAGGATCGAGGATCTGAAGGTCGTGTTCATGGCGATGGTCGGCCCGCCCCCGGTCAAGGATCCTCTCTCGAAGCTCGATCACAAGATCGTCCACGCGCTGTGGCAGGACTGCCGACGGCCTCTCGATGAAGTCGCCGAGGAGGTCGGCTCCACCCCCAAGACGGTGAGGCGGAGGTTGGAGAACCTCGAGGAGCAGCAGTCGGTATTCTATGTCCTCGACTGGGTCCCCACCTCTTCCGGGGATCCGATCTCCATTGTCCATGCCAAGCTGCGCCCGGACCGGTCGCCGCAGAAGGTGGGGGTGGCGATGATGAATCGGAAGGATCCGCATATCCTCGGCATTTCCGCTTCCAACGTCGAGCCGGGCTTGATGGTGTTCTCGATGTGGGCCCGGGACCTACGGGAGCTGCAGGAGGCGGAGAGTTCCATTAATTCAAACAGCGACTTCGAATCCCTGTACTCCAACCTGTTCTACGATATGCGCATTTATCCGACATGGGTGGACAAGCTCGTCGCCGACCGGGCGAGATGACTGGCTAGCTTCGCCGCGACCTGAAAATCAACCGATCGGTGGACGTTCAGGTCAGATCTTGGCGGAAGATGACCGCTTCCTCATCACCGCGGCGAACATCGGCTGAAGATCTCCGGCACAGTACGCTGACCTGCAAGCAGGTGTTCGACTTGGAATCGATATGCATCGAAGAATTGGTGAAGAGCTACGGACCGACGAGGGCGGTGGACCACGCCACGCTCAAGGTGGAGGCGGGAACGGTGTTTGGGCTGATCGGTCCGAACGGAGCGGGGAAGTCGACCATCATCCGCTCCCTGCTCGGGATCGCCCCCTACGACAGCGGTCGGGTAATGATCTCCGGAGTGGACATGAGCTTGAGGGATGCCCACCAGAAGGTCAAGGTCGGCTACCTGCCCCAGAAGGCGGCGTTCCAGGAGTGGAGGACCGCGGAGCAGGCGTTGCTCACTTTGGGGCGGCTTTCCGGGCTGGAGGGGAAGCGCCTACAGCAGCGGGTGGACGAGGTCATTAAGCAGCTGGGCCTCGAGGAGTACCGGGACCGGAAGGTCGGCAAGCTGTCCGGGGGGACGCAGCAGAAGCTGGGCTTCGCTCAGGCCATAGTGCATGAGCCGTCCGTCCTGGTGCTCGACGAGCCCATGGCCGCGCTCGATCCGGCGAGCCGCTTCCTGTTCAAGAACATCATCAGGGAGCTGCGGGTTTCGGGGACGACCATCCTGTTCTCGTCGCACATACTTTCCGACGTGGAGGACCTAGCCGACTCGGTCGGCCTGCTGCAGAGCGGGAAGGTCCGCTACACCGGGCCGATCAAGGGCCTGGAGAAGATCGTGTCCCTCCGCTCGGAGCTAGTGGTGGAGCTTGTCAACGACAAGGGGGAGTGGAGATCGGTTGCCCTCCCGGGAGTGGACCTGAGGCAGCCGTCCGCCGGCTGCCTGGTCGCTCACCTGAAGGACGAGGACGGTTGGGACACCACCGTGCCGCGGATCATCGAGGCGCTCATGAAGGCCGGATGCAACATTAGGTCGTTCAACCGCCACGACCCCAAGCTGGAGGACGTCTACCTGGCCTACGTGGGGGGATCGAACTGAGCCTCGCTCTTCTGGTCAAGGACGAATTGAACGGCTTCTACCGTTCCAAGGTTATGGCGGTCCTGTTCGTCGGCCTTCCCCTCCTGGCAGTGCTGCTGTACTTCCTTTCTCCAGACGTCGGCATGCCCCTGGGGGCGTTCACCGCCATGGTGGTGTCGTCCGCCGCCGGTCTGCTGGCCTCGACCACGCTCTCGGTCAGCATCATCAACGAGCGCTCCCAGGGCGCGTTCGACCTCTTCCTGGTGCGGCCGGTGAGGCGCTCGCACCTCCTCCTTGCGAAGTACGTTGCGGTGCTCGCCTGCGTCCTGGTGGCCGCGGCGTTGGCCCTGGTGCTGGCGAACGGCTACGACTGGGTCAGCAGCGGTGCGGTGGACCTGGGGGCGCTCTACGAGCCGTTCATGGTCACACTGGCCATGGCAAGCATTACCTGCGCCGCGGCGGTCCTCTTCGGCAGCCTGGTGAGGACGGTGCTGGTCGGGGTCATCCTGACCATCTACGGCGGTAACCAGCTCTCCGCTTTGGCGGTCCTGCCGGCATTGCAGGAGATGGCCCCCCTGGAGATAACGGTGGCCATCAGCCTCATCGCCTCGGCCGTGATCCTCGGAATCGCCGCGATCATCTTCAGCCGCAAGCTCGGAAACTGAGGTCACCGGAGCAGAGCAGCCGCGTCCCGGTGTGGCATCGGGACGGTAAACTTCTTCCATTTTATCTCGGTGTCATTCCCTCAGCCGATAGACCATCGCCACCACCAGCACGAACAACCAGATCAGCCCCTGGGCCCCACTTGAGGCGATAGGGGGGAAGAGCTGCACCAGGGTGGAGGCGTAGAATATCGCTGCGCTCAAGAGCATGGAATTGCGGCCCCTCCTCAGCTTGTCTAACCTAGCCTCGTCGGTAAGAGGGGTCTCCTTGCGCATGAAATGCCAGAAGAAGACGAAGACCACCATGACCGTCCCCAGATCGATGGCGTAGGCGGTCGCGCCGGAAACAGTATCGACAATGGTCAGCAGATAGGGCTCGATGACGACGAGGAACAGCAGAACGAAGTTCAATCCGTACTTCACCTGGCTGTTCATGACCATGCCCCTCATGGTCCGGATGTACAGCCACCAGAACCAAAGCAGGACAATGAAGGATAGAGCAAAGCTGCTCAGGATATGGAGAAGCTCGCCAAAGCTGTCCTCGGCCGGCTTGACCAGCGTTAGCGTTCCGACGGTCAGTGCCAGACCGAATATGATATTCGACAATTCCTCGATGTTCTTCTTCTCCACGCGGACCGGACAGCATTACCAGATAATAATCTCCTCTCCCCGATAAGTGAGGGACGATGGCGATTTCCTTGAAACGATCAACAGTCCAGCGATAATATCCTTTATCAACCTGAAGAACTTCGCATGGGATCGATGCGACCGGACGATCAAAGCTCCCAGGAACGGAATGCCAGATGTGAGGTTCCGGAACTAGCTTCTTTGAACTGCACACCCCGAGGGGCCCTCCTGATAAGGCACGCCGCGCGGTACGGTGCAGATGTGGCTTTGCACTCGGATGGTCTCACCTCCGCGGGAAGAGAGATGGCCAGAGCGCTGGGCAAGAGATTGGGCCATCGCAAGCACATTCGTCTGTTCTCATCCCCGGTGCAGCGCTGCGTGGACACCGCCTCCCTGATCGCCGAGGGTGCTGGCTTTGATGCTGCGGTCACCGTCACTACGATGTTGGGCAGGCCGGGGACCTATGTCCTCAACGAGGAGGAGGTGGACAAGCACCTGGCAGTCATGGGGCTGAACAGGTTCGCCGTTGAATGGGTCAACGGACGCATCCCGGCCAAGGCCATGGCTCCGGTGCCTCAAGGCACTGAGGCGCTGATCAGCTGGGTCCGTAAGAACCTTCAGGAGAGGTCCGATTGCCTGGACATCTACGTGGGACACGATCTCTTCCTGACACCGGTGCTGGTGAACTACCTGGACTACGATATCGCCTCAAAGGGCCTGCTGGGCTTCCTCGACGGATTCACCGTAACCTTAGAAGAAGGAAAGGCTGTTCTGTCCTATGGCAGAGAGCGAGCTTTGATCTGATCGCCCTTGAACTATGGATACATGCGGCCCCGATATGCTGAACTGAAGAGCGCAATGTACACTTCGGCCCTCTGATCCCTAGGTCCCTCGACACCGCGCTGGACTACAGGTGAGCGGATCGTGGTCCGGTACCGAATGGTTTCGCAGTCGGGTCCTCGCCCCACATGAGGGCGGTCGCGGCCCGGCTGCAGCTCCTGGCCAGCCCGGCCAATAGGCCGGTTTATATACTAGTAGCCCTTAGGTTGTTCCGTATCAGAGATCTCTAGGGATTTTTTGAGACAAAGTAGGTATAGTAATGTACGGAAACAACAGAGGCGGCTACAGCCGCGAACCCCGCGAAATGCATGATGTTAAGTGCTCCGACTGTGGATGCCAGACCCAGGTACCGTTCAAGCCCACCGAGGGCAGGCCGGTCTACTGCAGGGACTGCTTCCAGAAGCACAAGCCGAAGGACCGGTTCTAAACCGGCCCCAGTTTTTTATTTTCTTACTTATAATTGCTGAATCATCAAATGGGATCGTTCTCCCACTCGATTTTTCCAGTCTTCGAACTTAAGTGATGGCTAGGAAGAAGTAGCGCCCGCCGGAACTACCGTTCGACCCTCTTCTCCTTCATCAGCGGCATCTCGGCAATGCCTCCGCACACTTCCTCCGACGTATCAAGGTCCAGGAAGTCGGAGTCCTTCTTCACCTCTTCCACCGCCTTCTGCAGCACCTTCTCGGAGATCAGCTTCTTCCTATCCTCCCTGTTGGGGTTGAGCAATGTCGCCTTCTCGTACTCTTCTACCTTCAGAGCCATGTCCTCCGGCAGGCAATCGCACTCCTTGAGCGCCTTGAACGCCTCGTTGCAGAAGAAGGAGTCCACCTGGATGCGGCGCTTCGTTAGATGGCTGAACCTGCCGAGGACGCGGCAGATGTCGTCGCGCTCCTCCGGGCTCAGCTGTTCGAGGAACTCATACTCCTCGATCTTCTTGAGGCTCAGGATGATCGGTTCCAGGGAGTCGATGGTGACCACGAAGACTTTGAAGTCGCCGTGGTTGAAGGTGTGCTCCTCGAACAGGTCGATGGTGTTGGTCGGAACCACGAGGTACACGTCCTTCTTGACGTCCTTCTCCTTGACGTACTTCTGCACCTCGCCCGACTGCTTCTTTACGTAGTCGGGAAAGTTCGAGAGGTCATCGCCCTGCGGGCTCTTGGCATCGAAGACCACGAACTCCTCGCAGATCTTCAGCGTATTGTCCGGCTTGCCCTTGAACGGCACCTTGTCCTTGCCCAGGTACTCGATGGTATGCCTCTGGCACAGTGCCTTGAGCGTCTCCTCCACTCGGCGCTCGTGGTTCAGCCAGGTCTGCTTCATTTCCTCGAACCTGTAGGCGATCTCGTCCTCTCTCTCCTTTTCCAGCCGGGCCTTGTCCTCCTTGAGCGTACCCATGAAGCCCTGTACCTCGGCGAGCTTCTGGATGTGCTCCTCCTTCCTGGCCTCTTGTACGCTCTCGAACTGTGTTATCCTCTTGTCTCTCTCGGCCAGTGCCGAGGTGAGTTCATCGAGCTTGTTCTTACTGCTCGACAGCTCGGTTTCGAGCTCCTTGACACGGACGGATATGCTGTCTCTGGCGGTAGCGGCCTCGGCCAGCTTGCCCTCGTAGACAGTGATCTCGGCGTTCTTGTCCTCGATCTGACGGAGCAGCTTGACGATCTGGGCTCTTTGTTCAGCGATCTGGTTCAGGTTCCCGCTGACGCCGGCCTCTAGTTCCTTGATCCGCATCACGCGGTCGTTCAAGATGCTCCTTATCTCTTCCAGCGACGCTTGGGACTTGGCGAGCTCGTTCGAAATTCTAATGACCTCGCGGTTGCTGGTCTCTGATTCCTTCTTCGCCGATTCGAGCAGCAGGTTCAAGCTCGCGACCTGCTGGCTCGCACCGTCCCTTTGGCTTTTTAGAAGCGCGTACTCATTGCTCGCCTCGTAGCTGAGCTTTCTTATCCTGCCCCAAGAGAACAGGCGGCCTAAGAGGCCGACCTTCTGCACTTCGATCAAGAACGAGTCCATCGCCGAGCTGCACGCCGAAGCCATGTGCCCACCATCCCTTCCATGGCGATATCGCTCGTGTTGACTTTTAAGAATAATTGTAGCTGGATATAAGATTAGAATCCTTGAGCGCGTTGTGCTGCTTGTTAGCCCGCCATGATCAGTCGAAGTCCTTTTAGCCAATGGGCATTCAATCACAGCCCATTGAGAGAGGCGATGTGGAAAAATGGCCCGAAGGTGTAGATCATGTTCGTCGTGCTGGGGGCCTCCGGGCAGATAGGCTCGATGCTGGCCGGGATGTTGTTAAAGAAGGGCAAACCGGTCAGGGCAGTGGGGAGGGACCTGCAAAAGCTGGGTGAGATCCGAGAGCAGGGAGCCGAGGTACTCGCTGCGAACATGCTCGACCTGAAGTCCCTTAAGGAGGCGTTCAGGGGCGGGGATGCCGCGTTCGTGTTTACTCCCGAGAACCCACGCTGCGAAAACTGCATTGAGGACATCCGCACCATGATGGATAATTGCCGGGAGGCACTCATGTGGGCAGGAGTGACGAGAGTCGTTGGTCTCTCTTCACTTGGGGCGCAGAACGGTCGAGGAAAAGGCAATCTGGAAGCGTCTTATGTTTTGGAGAGAACGTTCTCCGATCTCGATATCGAGCATACCATCGTCCGCCCTGCTTACTATTACAGCAACTGGCTTGGATATATCGGGACGGTAAGAGATGATGGAATCTTACCGACCTTCTTTCCGGTCGATCTCAAAGTGCCAATGGTGGCCCCACCAGATGTGGCCGGTTTCCTCTCCGATGCCATGATCGGACATGCTCCAAGACAGAGCGTCCTTGAAATAATGGGCCCTCGTGATTATAGCTCCAATGATATCGCACAAGCTTTCGCCGAGGCCATGCAAAGGGATGTCCTGCCTCGACAGACCTTGCCTAGGGATTGGGAGAGTGTTTTGGTGCAGGCGGGATTCTCACCAGACGCTGCCAGGAACCTTGTGCTGATGACCAAGGCGGTCATCGATGGTGAGACGAAGGTGGAGACGGCCGAGCCCATCCGGCTCCCTACAGATTTTGAAACATATCTCATGAGCAAGCTTTAGGGAGCTGGGCCCCTTCCGGAGCATCTGACGTAGAGATTATGGTACCTTAAGAAGATGGCATGACTCCTCGCATCGCTCATTGAATTCTACTGGCCGAATCAGATGCTTGGCTACCAACATCAGGACGATGGTTTCTTCCTACCCCTCCTCAATGATACGATGATCGCCGCCAATACCGCGAATACCATCCCTATCGCCATTATCGTCACAAGCATCATTGCTTCTGGAGAGGTACCCCCATTGATGGCGAAAATGTTGCCGTTGGCAGCAACGTAGACTGTGCCATCTTCTCCGATGATAGTGTTGGAGTGTGCATAATCAACTACCTTGGTCTTCCATTTTAAGGAGCCATCTGGATTTAGTGCAAATACGTAACCCTGGTTGCCTTTATCGGGATCGTCGTGTCCTATCGATCCAAAGAAGATAGTCCCCTCCTTAGAAATGGAGGGCGTGGAGGCATGGCCGCGGTCGATGGAATAGTTCCACCTGAACGTCCCGTTGTGATTGATCGCAGCAATGCCATCACAGATCCCTATGTAGATCGTGCCGTCAGCGGCAATGACCGGGGGCGTGCCGTACATGCCCGACGAGTAATGGCAGATATTATTCACATTCAGTTGCCACGACACGCTTCCGTTCGGAAGGACTGCCTCCAGGTAAAGAAAGGGGTCGGCGGTATCATCGAAAATATCGCAGGTGTTCAGGTAGATCACTCCGTCATCACCGACCGCAGGGGGAAGGAAACTTCTATTGCCCAAAGGCAGCACCCAGTTGACGCTCCCATTCTGATCTATCGAGTATAGCGATCGAGCATTCTGATCCCATCTCGAACTGCTAGCCCCTGAGATCATGTAGATCGTGCCATCCTTTGACACCACGACAGCACTTTCCGAGCATGGGCCAGTCTCCACCTTCCACCTCAGGGTTCCGTTGGGATTGACCGCGTGAAGATAGTAGTGAAGACTTTCGTTCCCATCCCATCCGTTGACCGTCGTCCCTACGTACACGGTCCCATCAGGACCGACCGCGGGGGTAGAATCGATTAGATATCCTGCATCATACTTCCACAGAAGGCTGCCATCCTTGTCCAGGGCGACGAGAAATTTGTCGTAGCTGCCCACGTAAATATGGCCATTAGGATCAACGCAAGGCGGGGATATCGTCCTCCAGACTGGGCCTTGTTCGTCAGTAACATGATATTGCCAAACCAATGAGCCGTTCCTCACGGCATACAGGCTTCCCCCAACCTCGAGGATGACCGTGTTATCTGCCCCCATTGCTATGGGCGGCCTGAGGAACCAATCTAGGGTTACCCAATTATTTGAGTTACCGGACTCATACTTCCAGAGAAGGTGGCCATAGTTCGATGACGTGGAGTAATTGCTCTGGCCCGAGCTCTGAGGATCATTGTCGATGGCCGAAGAGCATTTTTCAATGGCCGATGGCTGGGCTATGACGTTGGCCGTACTGCCAAGCAGAATCACCGAAATAAGTGCGAAGGCAATGATCGGCAGGACTAAGCTTGCTTTGGACGTTAACTTCCCCCAGAAGGATATCTTGTCTTTGAAATAAATCGTTTGCGATTAATGTCCAGTCATAGAGTAATAAGTCTAGGAGTGCGGGGGATGGGATTCGAACCCATGAACCACTAAGGACGGAATCTTAAGTCCCGCGCCGTTGGCCGGCTTGGCTACCCCCGCGTGTGGTCGTGCCATGTCTGGCAAGATATTTCATCTTTTTCGAATGGGTCGAAGTGTCGGCCTCCGTCGGAGCCTTAGGCAATGGCGGCCTCAACTCTCCCCCGGGGCGGATTCCGGTCGTTAATGTATTATCCCGCACATCGTCATCCAGACCACCATGACCGACGGCAACGGACTTCTCACCATAGGGAGCTTCTCCCTGATCACCCGGCTCAGCGTCAAGGCGCTGCGCTTCTACGACGAGAAGGGCTTGCTCGTCCCGGCGAAGAAGGAGATCACCGGTTATCGAATGTACGCCTACGAGCAGATCCGGCGAGGCCTCCTGCTGAAAAAGCTGGCGGACCTGGGGTTCGCGGTCCAGGACATGAAGATCGTCCTTGATGTGATGGACGAACGATCGGACCGCGCAGCTTTGGACGATGCCGTCAAGCGGCGCACCGCAGAGGTCCAAAAACAGATGGACGAACTAAGATCGATCATGGTGGAGCTCGACAACAAGACCTTCGAAGAGATGATCGACATGAACAACGAAGAAGCGAAGATCAAGGAGCTCCCCCCGATTCGAGTTGTCTCCCGACGGGAGAAGGGAAAGTACGAAGAAGCGATACCACGCCTCATCAATGAGATCTGCGACATGCTCGTCAAGCAGCCAGAGGCGCGAATTTGCGGCCCGCCGATGGCCATCTATCACGACCACGAGTACAAGGAGAACGACGCCGATGTCGAGGTAGCGATCCCGATCAACGGCCGCGTCTCCGTTAACGATAGGTACACGATGCAGACGCTGGAAGGCGGCAGAGCGGTCACCATGCTGCACCGCGGCCGAATCCAGGACATCGGAAGTGCCTGGGGCCGCGTCCACGAATACCTGGACGCGAACGATTTGCGAGCACACCTGCCGGGCCGGGAGCTCTACCTCAGCGATCCCAAGGAGACATCGGAGAAGGACCTCCTGACCGAGGTCCAGGTGTTAATACGATGAAGGCGATGGAGCGAGCGTCCGATCGGCTACCTCGCCTCTAAACCATCTTTTTCTCAGCGTGTCGATACGACCTCGATGTCCGGCAGGTTCCTCAAGACCTCCAGGTAGCTCGAGTATTTGGTTAGCACCTTGACCACCGACGGCAGAGGCTCGTCCAAGATGTCTGGCAGGTCCATCTCCCCTTGTTGGGTTAGAGAGATGGCAAGCGATTCCGTCGGCGGGATGAACTCGCAGCGCACCTGTTCGTTGTTGCCCCTAGCATCCACGCGGTACCATCCGTGATCTTTCAGGAACACCGCGTTCAGTCCGTGGAGGCAGAATCCCCGGCCGCAGGCGATGCGCTGATAGCATAGCCCGGCCGGTATCCCGTTCGCCCGGAGCAGTGCCGCCAGCAGGTGAGCCTTGGCGTAACAGAAACCGGTCCGATGCTCCAGCACCTCCGAGGCACGGAGCGTCACCGGGTCCATGTGATGATCGCCGCTGTGATATACCTCGTCGCGCACGAACCCAAAGCACCGGCGTGCGATCTCAACATCGTTGTCCAAGCCAGCGGAGAGATCCTTCGCCTTGGCGAGGACAGTGGGATGGTCACAATCGATGATCAAGGACGAGGCGAGGTACCGGTCGTGCATGAGGTTCACGCTGAACCTAGCGAGGAGGGTCAAGATAACCGTTCCGTCCGCCTTTACACCTTACCGCCCGGCGGCGTGCAAAAAGCGACATTCGACCAGCAGCCCTTCTCGCCGCCAGCGTTATGCCTTCCTTACGCTTCCAAGCATCCTGCTGCTCCAGTCCTTGAGCAGCGAGAAATAGTGCTCAGGGCGGTCCCTTCGATCATCTTCCAGCTCGGCCCAGTGCATGCAGGTCTCCAGCACCCGCCGATCTTCTGCATCGAGATGCAGGAGCAGCTCCCTCTTGGTCGGCACGTACTTGCGCTCTTGAAGGAAGACCAGTTCCTGCATGGCGAAGAAGGCCACCTTGTACGCGTCCTTCATCCCCTCCGCCGCATCGTCGGTCTCTTCACTGAAGAGGTAGTTATGGCAGCACAGATGGTACACGGAGGAGGCCAGGTTCCTGATGCTGTCGGCGATGTCCTCCTCGCCCGGCGTAGCGATCAGACCGTCCAGCGAGCCGCGGAGCAACTTGCACCCCTGCGTGAACTGGAAGAGCTCATGCGCTGGCCACGCCTTCATCTCCTCCCTCCCGCAGATGAACCCACAGGCCTTGTCCCTGTGCGGCATGCTCCTAATGATATGCCGGTACGCGTCCAGGTCGTCCATGGTCAGCCGGTCAAGGACAATGTTGACATCGACGTCGCTCTCCTCCGTCGCCTCCCCCCGGGCGTAGCTCCCGGTGTGGCCGATGAAAAGCACCCTGTCTCCGAACTCTTCCTCCAGTCGCCCCACCAGCTCACCTATCCACTGCTCGCTGTCGAACCCCACGCTTGCACCGCCTCGGACCGCGGCCCAATGTCGGATGATGACCTTATACCTTGGCCGGACCCCTCTGTACGAATGCTCGGCGGACCCTGCAGAACGCAGCAAAGTGGGCTTGGTGAAAAAAGATCGCAGCATCCTCGCGGCGTCGCCAGCTCTGATGGCAGTGTATAAAATAAAAAATATTATATGAACAGTTCAGTGGGTGGTCATGACGAAGGTCAGTAGGTTAACGAGCATCGGTCAGTTCTTGATGATGGCGATGCTGTTCATCGTGGTGTCGAGCGTTTGTAGTATCGACATTTCTGTAGAGGCCGAGCGCGTGTAGGCTGACAAAACCGGTAACGTTTCATTGGTTTTGAAATGTCCTCGCGCTCAGGATCGGTCGCTCTCGATCCCCAGCCTTGCCAGCAGGTCCGGCCGGTGCGCTAGCTCACTCCGCATCTTGTCCAGGATCCGGCCCTCCCTCTCCGCGATATCCACCTTCTCCCAGTCGATCGGTCCCAGTGGCGGCTCAGGTTCGTACTCCAGCCCGATCTGGATCTTCCCTGCGGCCTCGCTTCCGACCAGCTCGGAAGCGAACTGCAGCGCCATATCGATACCTGCGGAGACCCCGGCGGAGGTGATGTACCGGCCATCTCGCACCCATCTCTTCCTTACATACCTAGCGCCCAGCCGTTCCAGGAATGAAGCGTAGCTCCAGTGCGTGGTCGCGTTCCTGCCATCGAGAAGACCGGCCGCGGCGAGGATCAGCGAGCCGGTGCACACCGAGCCGACCGCGCTCGCCGTTCTGTCAACCTCGAGCAGATAATCGCGGAGCCTCTGGTCGCCCATGGCCCGTATGGCCCCGCCGCTGCCGCCCGGGACAATGATCGCATAGGGGTGGGGCACCTCCTCGTACGTCTTGTGGGCAACGACTTCCAGGGGAAGGCTGGTGTCCATCGGCACCTTGCTTGAGCTGACCACCACTGCGCGGTAAGGCGGGGGGAGCTTGCTCAACACCTCCAGCGGCCCAACGAGGTCCAGCAGTGTTACTCCAGGATAGAGCACGAAGGCAATCGTCCTTTCCGAGACCCGAACCTCCATCGCCTACGGCCCCCCAGCCTCCGGGCTCCGTGGCTGAAGAAGGAAGTTTTTACACGCTTCGAGCGCCCCCCGGCCGACCTCGCTCCCCAGGACATCCATGTCCCCGTGGATTTCCGGCAGCACCATCGCCTTGCCGTCAATGCCCAGCATCCCGAAAACTTCCTCGTATCGCCTGACCATGTCCGCGTACAGCGTAGCACCGTTCCGCCGGCGGCAGGGAAAGATGGCGAACGCCCTCTTGCCCTTAGGCAATCTGGTGATAACACCCTGCGGGCCGTCCCCCGGCGCCAGGAGAGCATATATGCGGTCGAGGAAGCACTTAGTTATCCCGGTCTCTGCGCCAACGTATATGGGCGAGCCGATAATGAGGGCGTCGGCCTCCCTCAGCTCCCTGTAGATTGGGACCATGTCGTCGTGCAGAGCGCAGGCATCGATCCGCTTGCACCTGTTGCAGCCGATGCAATCGCGGATGTTCATGTCCACCAGATCTCGGTAGACCACGGTGTCCCCCCTGCCCTGCAGCCTCCCTGTCATCGCCATCAGCAGCGACGCGGTGTTTCCGTTCTTCCGCGGACTGCCGTTGATCACCAGGACCCTCATTCTATCGGGACCGGTGAACGCGGTCCTCACATAACTTGATTCCGTGGCTAGAACGGCTCATAGCCTGCTTCCCAGTCTGCTTTATTAACTATGTCATCCAATGAAAAACGGAGGAGGAAATATGAAGACCTCGTGGCTCGTGATCGGAGCGATCCTGGTGATCATCGCCTCGGCCATATTGATCGCTAACGTTGGCTACACCTATACTCTGATCAGCGGATGGTTCATGCTGGCGATCATCGGCACCCTCTACGGCATAGGGGCGATGATGATCGTGGGGGCGTTCCTGATGCCATCCCCGCCGAGGACCGCGGTCAAGTAGCTGGGAATAATCGCTCCCGACTCCCCGTCCGCCTTCACCGGCGAGGTTTTTCAAGTTCCTGGCACCGACCATCGAGAGATATATCTACGCGTTCCGACCAAGTGCGTGACGGTGAAGAAAATGGTCTACGCTAGAGTTGTGGACGTAAGGTTCAATCCCGGCAAGAGAGAGGAGGGATTGGACATCATCGCCAATGTGAGCAGAGAAGTGCGCGACGGTTTCGAGGGGATGCTCGTCCTCCTGTCCACGGACGACGAAGATAAGGCCACCTACGTCACGTTGTGGGATTCCGAGGACGCGATGACAGGGTCATGGATGAAGATCAACCCCAAGGCCACGCAGGCCCTCGAGGGCCTTTTGGCCGAGCCGGTCTCGATGCGGAGCAACGAGGTGCAGAAGATTCAGAGGATATCCATCCCCGTTGGCCGGTGACGATCACCGGCCAGGACGGCCGGGCGGATGGGCGTCACCCGCTCACAGCCATATCCTGCGGAGATGGCGGCGGGAAGCCCGTCATCGGGCCGGGTCCTGGCCGTCCTCCTTCGTCGGCCTGCCTTCCGCCATCGCCGCCTCCGTGCCCAGGACCTTCTTCAGGACGACGCTCAGGAGGAACAGGGCGATGCTGATCAGCACTATCACTCCTCCCGTCGCGACGTCGTAGATGAAGGAGAACACCAACCCCAGGAGCACGGCCATGATGCCGAAGGCCACGCTGATGGCCACTGTGCCGCGGAACGACTTCGACAGCTGCATGGCCGAGGACGCAGGGATTATCAGCAGCGCCGAGATCAGCAGCGAGCCGATGATCTTGATCGACACCACCACGGTGAACGCCAGGACGATGTTGAACACCAGGTCGATGATCCCCACGGGCACCCCGGACAGCCTCGCCCCCTGCTCGTCGAAGGTCATGTACATCAGCTCCTTGTAGAACACCAGGACGAAGACGAGGACGGCCGCCGACAGCACGAGGATTAGTTCGAGGTCACTCGACGAGATCGTCAGGATCGAACCGAAGAGATAGGAGAACAGATCAACGCTGAACCCCCCGGCCATGCTTGCCAGCACGGCCCCCAGGCCGAGCCCGAAGGAGATCATGATCCCAATGGCCATCTCCGAGTATACGATCCTCTTCCGCTGAAGGTACGATATCCCCAGGGTCCCAATTAGCGAGAGCAGGAGTGCGGTATCCAGCGGGTATACGGAGAGGAACAGGCCAAGGGCGATGCCCCCGAACGATAGGTGGGCTACACCCTCCCCGATGAGCGCCGAGCGCCGGAGCACGATGAACACGCCGAGGATCGAGCATAGCACCGCCGCGCACAGCCCGCCCAGGAAGGCGCGCTGGAAGAATGCGTAACCGAACATGGAAACGATGTCAATCATCACATCACCCGTGGTTGTGGATCAGGCATCCGTCCCGCTCGTGGTGGAACACAAAGGTGAAGTGCTCCCCGTACGCGTCGCGCAGCGCCTTGGTCGGGTCCATGCCCTCAACGATCTCGGTGACCTCCAGCCGACGGTTCACCACCGCCAGCTTGTTGGCCTGGCACATCACCCCGGAGAGGTCGTGGGACACTGTCACCACGGTGACCCCGGTCTCCTCGCTCAGCCTCTTCAGGAGGCCGACGAAACGGTCCTGGACCGTGACATCGAGGCCACTGGTCGCCTCGTCCAGCACCAGTAGCTCCGGCCGCTTGACCAGGGCCTTGGCGATGAAGATGCGCTGCTTCTGTCCCCCGGAGAGCTCGCTTATTTTTCTCTTCCGGATCGAGGTGATCCCGACGAGCTCCATGGCTTCCTCCGCCGCTTTCCGTCCGGCGACGTCGATCCTTCGACCGAGCCGCCCGCGCGACACGCAGCCCAGACGCACGATCTCCTCTACCGTGGCCGGGAAGAGGGGATCGAACTGGATGGCGTGCTGCGCCACGTAACCGACCTTCTGGAAGTCCTTGAACTTCGAGAGTTCGGTGCCGAACAGCCGGACCTCCCCCCCGGCAAGCTTGACGTTGCCGAGGATCGCGTTCAGCAGAGTGGTCTTGCCCCCTCCGTTCGGCCCCACGATGCCCAGGAAGTCCCCCTTCATCACGTCCAGAGACACGTGGTCCAGCACTGATACTCCGTTGTACCGTACCACTATATCCCTTACTTCGATGACTTTCTGTGCCATGAGATCACCGATCAGGCCTGGGCGCGTGACCGTTTCATGACGAAACCTCCAGCCCAGTCTGCAATGCCTGCAGATTGGCGTACATGATCTGGAAGTAGTCCATGTTCGCATGGACGCCCGTTCGACCGTGCACCCCGTCCAGCACCAGCACCGTCGTCCCGGTCTCCGAGGCTATGGTGTTGATGACCGAATCGCTGTAGATCGGCTCGGAATATACATACTTCAGATTGAGGGTCCTGACCAGATCGACCAGGTTCGCAAGGTCCTGGGCGCTGGGCTGCGAGTCGGCCGAGATGCCGGTGGCACCGTAGGCCTTGAAGCCGTAGCGGGCGGCGAGGTAGTTGAATCCCTCGTGGGTGGTGACGATGGCGCCCTTGGTGCGGTTGGCCAATCCGTCGACATAGTCCTGGTTGAGCTTGTCCAGCCGCTCGGTCAGGTTGGCGGCGTTCCCCTGATAGACGGACGCATGGTCTGGATCGGCCTTGATGAACCCGGCCAGGATGTTCTGCACCTGAACCTTGGCGCTCATTGGGTCGAGCCAGAAGTGCGGGTCATTGAGGCCGTGATGGTGTTCCTCTCCTCCCTCGCTCTCCTCGACCCCGGCTACGGATATCAGGCCCGTGCTGGCCGAGGTGTTGGAGGTGAAGTGGAAGGTGTATTGTTCCCCGGCCTCCAGCTCCACGAACTTGGAGCTGTTAAACATCGGGTACGAGCTCACGGCACCATTGTTCATTTCATACTCCACTTCCGTTCCGTTGACATCGGTGATAGTGAGATTCGCTGAATCGGTGATGAAGAAGCGCAGGTCGCCGCCCTCGGCAGATATGACCTTGACATACCCACCGTAGCCGTCTGACAGGTGGGCAAGATCGACCTTGAGATAGCCGGAGGCACTGACCACCGGTGCAGCCGTTGCATCCGCGGTGGCGGTGACCGTGGCGTTGATGCCAGCATTGTAGGCCTCGACCGCCGCGTCGTACATCTCGCGGACCTCATCGGACATCATGAGGCTGACGTTCTTACTGGTATCGACGACCACCATGCCCGAGGTGTTCACGGCGTCGAGCACCGTTCCGATCCAAGGCTCGAAGCCAGCCCCGTTATACACCAGGACATCAGCTTTGTCCACCGATACCATGTCCGATGCAGTGGGCTCCCAGGAGTGGGGGTCCGCGTTGTCGGGGATGAGCATCGACGCCTCGACCAGGTCTCCGCCGATCTGCGATGAGAAGTAGTACAATGGATAGAAACTGGTAACCACCTGCAGCTTATCTGAGGAGGGTGATCTCGCCGTCGACAGGACCATGGCTGAGCCGGCCAGCACTATGGCCGCCACCAAGGCCACGGCCACTATGGTCCTTGATCTCTTGGTTAAGTTCATATTAATATCACTGCCGCTATGATAAGATAATAACGAATATAGAGTTCACTATTAACAAAATAGCATCGTTTTTTATATATGCTATTAACGATGCCTTCTCATGCGCAACATGTCCGTCATCAGCGTCTCTCTTACCGACAAAAACATCGAGGACCTGGATCGCCTGCAGGAGATGCTGGGTCTGGCAGGTAGGAGCGAAGCCATCCGGATGTGCCTCCGCTCGGCCGAGGCGGAGATAAGGGAACGGGAGAAGCTGGAGGGGGAGGTCGAGGGCATCATGATCTCGGTCCACAAGACCGATGAAGGGCATGGTCTTGACGAGATGCGTCACATCTTCCAAGATAATATCCGGACGCAGGTCCACTCCCACCTTAAGAACGGAAAGTGCCTGGACATCTTCCTGGTAGGGGGTCCGGCGGGGGACCTTAAGAACATGCTGGCCGCGTTCCAGAAGGACGAGTCCCTGGAGTACATCAAGTTCGTGAGGTCGTGAACAGGAAGGCCAGGGCATACATCATCGACCTCCGGCGGCAAGCGGGAGATCCTCTGACCCCTCCAGGTCAGCCTATCTAGTTTGATAACATAAGTGGAAATTTATATTAATGTATAATTTCTTAACGCCCTTTAGGTGCGACCTCACGCTCGCCTACTCACCTCTACTCTGGCTGCTAATCGGAACATCGCTCATCGGTGTGATGCTGTACTTGTACAGCCGCCGGTTCGAACCCATGCCGGAGACGAAGTTCTTTCAGATGCTCATCATTCTCGCCACCGGGTGGTCGGTGCTGCAGGCACTCTGCACTATCGTCGACACGCTGGATGGTAAAATATTTCTTAACGATCTCAAGTTCCTCTTTGCCCCGTTCATCAGCGTGGCGGTGTTCGGCCTGCTCATCGGCCTGGATGGCCGGGGACGATGGTTCACCAACAGGAGCCTGATGGCCATCTCCATCGTGCCTCTCATCACCGCCGCCCTGGCGCTGACCTCGCAGTGGCATACCTTGTTCCTGTACGATTACTCGTTGAGCGCCGGCACCCCGGCGATCCTCCAGACATCCGAGGGCGTGTGGTACCCGTTCTACCTTGTGTACTCGTACGGCATCATGATCGTGGCCATCATCGATCTGGTCGACTCGACCATCGGGGCCAACGCGCTGTTCAAGAAGCAGGCCGCGATCATCGGCCTGTCGTTTATCCCGCCCCTGCTCTCGGACGCCGCCCAGAATTACTTCGGCATCTTCGGATCGGTCGACTTCGCCCCCGCCACCTTCGTGTTCAGCGGGGCCATCATGGCTTGGGGGCTGTATCATTATCAGCTGCTGGATGTCCGCCCCATCGCCCGCGGAGAGGTCGTGGAGAGCATGCCCGACGCCATGCTGATCATCGACCTAAACGGCCGGCTGGTGGACGTGAACCCCTCGGCCGAGCCCCTGCTGATCTTTCCGTCGAACAAGGCCTTCGGCCTGCCGGTGGAGCTGACCTTCTGTGCCGGTGCCGACCTGAAGACCTTGCTGGACAGGGGGGCGCCGCGTGGCGAGCTCACTGTCGGTAACGGCTCCGAGCGCCGGGTGTTCGACGTCTCCATCATGTCCATCAGGGTCCGGAGCGAGATGCGCGCGAGGATGATCCTGTTGCGCGACATAACCGATCGGCAGAACGCGGAGGAGGCCCTGCGTGCCGCCAACGCCCGTCTGGACATTCTCTCCTCACTCACCCGACATGACCTGCTGAACCGCCTGGCGGTGATCGATGGATATGTCTCCCTGGGGCTCAAGAGCGATGACCTGGAGAAGATCAGGATCTATCTGGAGAAGACCGAGCGGTCGTCGGAGGCAGCGCGATCGCTCATCGAGTTCACCGGCGACTACCAATGCATCGGCATCAAGGCTCCGGCATGGATACGGGTGGACGAGGCCTTCCGGCGGGCCGTTTCCCAATTGGCCCTGGAGAACCTCGAAGTGGCCTGTGAGGTCGAGGGGCTGTACGTCTACGCCGATGCCATGCTGGAGAAGGTGTTCTACAACCTCATCGACAACTCGTTGAGCCACGGAGGCGAGATCACCACGATCTCGCTCCGCTATGAGGAGCACAGCGACCGTCTGGTGCTTGTGTACCGCGATGACGGCGTCGGCGTGACCGGCAAGGAGAAACCGCTCATCTTTCTACGCGGCTTCGGGGCCAAGACCGGGCTGGGCCTTTTCCTCGTCCGGGAGATCCTTGCCATCACCGAGATCGAGATTATCGAGAATGGGGTGGAGGGAAGGGGGGCGAGGTTCGAGATGCTCGTTCCCCGAGGGAGCTACAGGCTCGATCACAATGGTACGGTCTCTCACCCGTCCGCTCACTCGGAGAAGGCCAGCACCGAGCATTAGTCCGCGATGATCATTCCCTCCCGACCATGCGGCCCCACCATTCCGTCAATATCTCTTCGAGGCCTGGCCGCCCGATCTCTGCCACCTCGTACCGGGCCCGGACGATGGGTTTGGTCACCCGGAGCACCCGGCGCAGGTCGATGGGCGTACCGGTTACCACTACCTCGCAATCGGCGTTGTTTATCGTCTCTTCCAGCTCCTTGACCTGTTCCGGAGAGTAACCCATCGCCGGCAGCACTCGGGAGATGTGCGGGAACCTGTCCAAGGTCTTGCGGATGGACCCGACCGCGCTGGGTCTCGGATCGCATATGATCGCCCCGTTGTCCTCGGCGGCGATGAGCCCGGCGCCGAAGGCCATCCCTCCATGGGTCACTGTGGGGCCGTCCTCCACCACCAGCGCCCTCCTCCCACGCACTTCCGCCGGCCGGTCGACCGAGATCGGCGAGGCGGCCTCGATTATCGTTGCCCGAGGGTTAAGGCGTTTGCAGTTCTCCTTGACCCGGAGTATGGCGCTCCTGTCAGCGGTCTGCACCTTGTTGACGACGATGACGTCCGCGGTGCGCACATTCACCTCGCCCGGATAGTACGACGATTCGTGGCCCGGGCGATGGGGGTCGGCGATCACGATCTTGAGGTCACTTCTGTAGAACGGCAGGTCATTATTCCCGCCGTCCCACACGATGACGTCCGCCTCCCGCTCCGCTTCCCTCAGGATCGCTTCGTAATCGACCCCGGCGTACACTATTATGCCATTATCGATCAGCGGTTCGTATTCCTCCCGTTCCTCGATCGTCGTCTCGTAGCGGTCGAGGTCCTCGTACGACGCGTAGCGCTGCGCGATCTGCTGGCACAGATCTCCGTATGGCATGGGATGGCGGACCGCGACGACCTTAAGCCCTCTGCCCCTCAGGATGCGGCACACCTTCCGCGTTGTTGGCGACTTCCCCGAGCCGGTGCGGACCGCACACACGCTCACCACCGGAACGCTGGACCCGAGCATGATGTGGGGGTTGCCCATGAGGCGGAAATCAGCCTCGTTGGCGAGTACCAGCGAGGCCTTGTGCATAACCTCGTCGTACGAGAGGTCGGAGTACGCGAGGACCACCTGCTCCACCCCGTGCTCGCGGATGAGCGAGGGCAGCTCGCCCTCGGCCACGATAGGGATGCCTTCTGGGTACCGCTCTCCGGCCAGCTTCCTCGGGTATCGGCGCCCCTCGATGTCCGGTATCTGCGCGGCGGTGAAGGCCACCACCTCGTATCCCGCGTTGTTCCTGAAGTATGTGTTGAAGTTGTGAAAATCCCGCCCTGCCGCGCCCATGATGATGACCTTAACCGCCATGCTGTCCCTCGCCGATGATTTGGAGCGGCCGGTAGATATGCGCTGTGCCGAGCTCACGGTTATACCGGGCGGGGACGGTATATCTCGTGAGTTAGGATTAGAGGAGGGCGCATGAAGGGCATTGTCGCATACGACACCGTGAACGGCAACACCAAGCAGGTTGCCGAGGCTATCGCCGCCGAGCTGATGGCCGAGGGACATGAGGTCGAGCTGGTTTTCCTGAAGGACGGAGCGGAGAGCCCGATGGGCGACGTCATGTTCATCGGCTCGCCGACCCGGGGGATGAAGATGACCAAGGGGACGGCAAAGTTCCTCGAGACGCTGAATGTGGAGTACTGGAGGTCGAAGCCGATCATCATGTTCGACACCGTCGGCCCCCTGTCCAAGGAGGACGCCAAGAGAAAGCACCAGCTGGAGATGGTAGGGAAGGGGGACAAGAACGCCGCATCCAAGATGCGGGACATAGCTACCGCGCGCGGTCTCCACGTGCGTCCGGATCTCCTGCACTTCGCTGTCACCGGCATGTGGGGCCCTCTGGCCGCGGATGCGCTGTCGTTGGCGAGAGAGCATACGAAAAGCGTGCTGGCGGAGCTGATGAGGTAGCCGACAATAGCAACCATCATTAAGGTGCCACGCGATGATGTGGCATGAGCTATCGCGTCCCGAATGCCGAGATGCTAGCGGTAGCCATTGCCGATGTGCTTCGTGAGCACGGCGCGATCGGCTCCCAGCGCTTGCTCGCCCGATTCGTGCGCGAGAAGCTCGGATGCATCGACAAGGACTACAAGGTCACCGAGGAACGGGTCCGCCGTCTTGCCATCCAGTCCGGTCTGGTGACGGTGGAGGTGGAGACCCGCGACACTGGCGTGAGAGTCAAAGGAGGCCGGTGCCCGGTGTGCGACTCCCGCATGCGCAAGATCCGCAACGAGACCATCTACGGTGGTTCCGTCATTCTTGGCTACCGGTGCACCTCCTGCCCCTACAAGATGGGCACCACCCAGCGCATCCCGGTCAAGTACATCTTCCACGATGCGCTGCCCAAGCCGCGCTGCCGTAAGCAACCGCGGGGAAAGCAGAGGACGCTGTGAGGCGATCTCCTTAATATCGCATCCGGCGATTTATCGTCCATGTGCGAGTCGACGGTGTTCCTCAACGATGACGGGAAGATCATCGAGATCATGAACGGCGCCACCAGGATCGTGATGCATGGCAACAGCGCGGTGCTCACCAACATCGTGGGTGAGCAGATCACTATGGAGAATGTCGCGCTGGCCGAGGCCAACCTGCTCAGCCACGGCATCGTGTTCGTTCGGAAGAGTTTGTGATCTCTCGCTCGTGATCGACGATTCCCGCTCCCAGGCATTTCGTCCCGGAACGTACTGGTATCGGACGATGGATACCTTCCAAGTCTTCGTAACACCATTTTAAATATCGTGTTACGCATCCCTCCGCAGGATGAACGAGAGAATCAGGGAACATTGGGACGCCGATAGCCGGAGCTACAACGAGTTCGTCACCAAGGGATTCTCCATACATCGCGAGAGGAGAGCATGGCAGGGTCTCTTCGCCGAAGTCATCGGCCCCCGGGGGCTGAGCGTCCTCGACGTCGGCTGTGGCCCGGGGATCGTGTCCATGCAGCTGGCGGACATGGGCCACCGTGTCACCTCCCTCGACTTCTCCGAGAAAATGCTGGAGGCCGCCAGGAAGAACGCCGCGGACAACGGGCTGAGCATCGACATCCGTCATGGGGATGCGGAGGCCCTCCCCTTCGATGACAACGCCTTCGACGCGCTTATCAGCGACTATGTCCTCTGGACCCTGCCCCATCCCGAGCGGGCGTTAAGGGAATGGTACCGCGTGGTGCGACCAGGAAGCACGGTCGTCTACGTTGACGGCAACTGGAGGTCCGATCCCCGCAGCACCTGGTGGAGGGTCCGGCTTTCGAACATGGGGGTGTTCCTGGACTCCCCGCCCAAGTATCTGAGGACGAGGGGGCGGGGGGTGGAAGCAGAGAAGGCCATGGACGAGCTTTGGTCGACGCGGGCCTCCAGGCCATCGACGGACGTGGACATGATGCGCGCGGCCGGCTTCGGGGACGTCCGGGTCATCCATAATATCCAGGACCGGGTCCTCCATGGCGTGAGGCACCTTGCGTACGGGAGCACCAACGACCACTTCATGGTCATGGGGGTGAAGCCCGGTGTCAGGTCCGCTTGATCCTCGCAACAGCTCCGAACAGATGGATCGAACCGGAGCCCGGGAGCCTGATCGTTCCTACCTCCCGGGCTCGATCCCCTGCCAAGAAGAGGGCGAGCTGAGGCATCTCGAGGCCATCAGGGACTACTGGACAATGAGGGCCGATGGCTACTCCCGCTCGATCCTGGATGACCTGGGGTCGGAGGATTGGGGCCGGTGGATGGGCGTCATCAAGAGGCATGCGACCTCCGAGGGGGCCCTCGAGGTGCTCGACATCGGCACCGGGCCGGGGTTCTTCCCCATCCTCATGGGGCGGGAGGGGCACCGGATTACCGCCGTCGACTACACCGAGGCCATGCTGGATATGGCGAGGAAGAATTGCCAGGAGTTCGGGGTCACTGCGACCTTTCGCCGCATGGACGCTCAGGATTTGGCCTTCCCCGACAACACCTTTGACCTGATCCTCTCCCGGAACCTGGTGTGGGACCTGGAGAAGCCCCGTCAAGCGTACCGCGAATGGCTGAGGGTCCTTCGTCCCGGCGGGCGCATGATAGTCTTCGACGGCAACCACTACCTGCACCTGTACGACCAGGCTTACGCCCTGGAGGAAGGCATGAGGAAGGGAGGCGACCACCGCTACCTGGACGGGGTGGATACCAACATCATCAAGGAAATCGCCAGGGATCTCCCCCTGAGCAGGGAGAGACGGCCCCAGTGGGACATGAGCGCCCTGGTGGAGCTGGGGGCGAGGCTCGTCCTCGTCGACATGCAGGGCATGGACCCGTTCCAGCAATCGATCGACGGGGAGGCGATCTCGCTGCCTCGCTCCTTCATCGTCGTCGCCGAGAAGTGATCACACCGCTCCGGAAGGCCTTCTGAATGCGACCGTAGCGAATGCTGGATGCGGCCGCCAGGTCGTGGTTTCCTTATTCCGACAATATTAATTTATAGAGCGTATGCATACGAATTGTAAATTCGTATTACTAAGGCCAACAGCATCTTGAGGTCGCTTACCATGGAATCCTTGGAGAACGCTCGAACGAAGGAGAGGTCCGCTCTCCAGGTGGCGTACCGCAAGAGCGTGGTGAAGAAGCTGGCCTTCATGCTGTTCTGCGTGTTCGTGGTCATCCTCACGGGAGGGTACTCGGCCACCATCGGCTCGTACCCGATTGCGGTTGGTGATGTCTACGCCATCATCTGGAAGCAATTCACGGGGTGGGGGCAGGTCGATCCCCAGGCAGCCTACATCGTTCTCCAGCTGCGTCTTCCCCGCATCGCCGGAGCTATCGTATGCGGCTTTGGCCTAGCGGCCTGCGGAGCGGCCATGCAGAGCATGATGAAGAACCCTCTGGCCGACCCTTACACAATGGGCATATCCTCAGGCGCCGGATTGGGAGCGGCGATCGCCATCATCCTGGGATTCGAGCTGTTCGCAGGAGCGGGCATCGTCACCAACGCCTTCATCTTCGCCATTATCCCGGCGATGGTCGTCCTCATCCTGAGCCAGGTGAGAAGAGCATCACCCACAATGATGATCCTCTGCGGCATATCGCTGATGTACATCTTCAGCGCCATCACCTCGCTCCTGATGTTGCTGGCCACCCCTGATGATCTGGCCGCCGTCTATACCTGGACCATCGGCTCGCTGAGCAAGGTGAGCTGGGAGAACCTGCCGATCATGACCGTGGTGGTGATCCTCGGTTCCGTCTATCTGCAATATCTCGCGAACCAGCTCAATATCATGAGCATCGGAGACGAGAGCGCCAAGTCCCTGGGGGTGAACGTGGAGCGCAGGAGGCTGATCTGTCTCCTGGTCATCACCCTCATGGCCGCGTCGATCGTGAGCTTCACCGGCATCATCGGCTTCGTCGGGCTGGTTTGCCCGCACATCGTCCGCATAGTAATGGGCTCGGACAACAAGTTCCTCATTCCTGGATCGGCCATCTTCGGGTCCGCCATGCTGATAGTCTCCGATCTCGTCGCCCGCACTGTCGTTTCGCCCACGATGCTGCCGGTCGGGGTGATCACCGCGTGCATCGGCGGCCCGCTTTTCATGTACCTTATCCTGAAGAATCGGAAGGAGGCGTGGTGAGCGTGGACCTGAAGGTCGAGAACATATCATTCAGCTATGGTGCGACCGAGGTCCTCAAGGGCGTCAGTTTCGAGCTGAGCGAGCCCAATCTGACCTGCATCATCGGCCCCAACGGGGTCGGCAAGACGACACTGGCCCGGTGCGTTAACCGCCTCCTCCGCCCCCTCAGTGGCAGGGTGACCCTCGATGGCACGGACATCAACGACATGACCCTCAGGGAACTGGCGGTCCGCATCGGCTATGTTCCGAACTCGTCCGGGGACACCTTTCCCATGAGCGTCATGGACACAGTGCTAATGGGCCGTCATCCCCGGGCGGGTTGGACGACCTCCGATCACGACCTCGAGGTGGTCGAGGAGACCATCAGGACCATGGGTCTGGAGGAATACATGATGCGTGATTTCAACGAGCTGAGCGCAGGGCAGCATCAGAGGGTCATGATCGCCCGGGGCCTGGCCCAGGAGCCGGACCTCCTGATACTGGACGAGCCGACCTCAAACCTGGACGTCAGGCATCAGATGGAGGTGATGGAGCTTCTCCGGCGCCTAACGCGGGAGAGAGGGATCACCATCCTGATGGTGTGCCATGACCTGAACATCACCGCGCGGTATGCCGACAGGATCCTCATGATGTCCGAGGGGAAGATCCATTCCGATGGGACCGCGGCGGAGGTCATGACTGAGAGGAGCATCATGGACGTGTACGGCGTCAGGTCTCAACTGATAGAGGTCGAGAGACGCCCCCACATCATTCTGTTATCGACGCTGGAAGATCAATATCAATCGAAGGAAAGACTAGAGGGATACGAATGAGCAAGAAAGTGATAGCAATAGCCCTGGTGGCGGTGATCATCGTGGCAGGAGTGGGGGCAATGTTCCTCATGAAGAATGCCAAGAGCTCCTCCAACAGCGGGGCCGTTCAGGGCAAGCACTTGATCGAGAGCGAGTACCCCAGCGCGTCATCGCGCCTTTGGGTGTACGGGAACGCGAACGAGGATGATTACATCAATGACGCGGATGTGACCTATCTCCAGGGGATCATCGACGGCAAGAACTCCTCGACGACCCTGGCCGATGCCAACTGCGATGGGATCGTCGACCAGAACGATGTCGGTTATCTCAAGAAGATCATCAACGGCGACGACATGGAGGTCTTCTACATCAACAACTACAACAAGATCGCCGTCGTCCACTGGCCAGTGAACAAGATCGCCACCGCGTACTGCAGCGGAGCGCAGGCGGTCGAGGTGGCCAACGCCACGAGCAAGATCGCCATCGCCGACAATTTCATCACCAAGAACTATGTGGCTTTCAACCCGGCCTATGCGAGCATACCGAGCTTCGGAGAGCCCAACGACCCGGACTACGAGGCCATTATCAAGGCTGGCATCGATGTCTACATCATCGGCTACTTCAACAGCGGCGTGGATGATGTTCTGGAATCGAAGCTAAACCCCCAGGGCATCGACGTCATGTTCCTTACCTGTGCCGACCAGGCGGGAGTGAACCAGCCCAACGAGAACATGGACCGTACTCTGCTGATGATCTCCTACCTTATCCAGGGAGATATGGACCGTGCTTACTCGTACCTCGCCTGGCATGATGGTATCATCTCCAAGGTGACCGCGGCATCGGCGACCCTGGCCGCCAGCGAGAAGCAGACCTTCCTCATGTCGAGGACCTCCCCCAACGACAAGACCTCGGACATCAGCATCACCGGCAAGAACAACATCAACAACATCCACGCCGAGACCGCCGGGGCGGACAGCATCGGTCAGCGCGATCCAGGACTGACCGACATGTACCAGACCGTGTCGGTAGAGCACATCATCGGCCTCAACGCGGCCTACTACGTGGACAACAACCACGCCGGCTTCCGGTACGGTGGGAACGAGAGCGCGGTGAGCAAGCTGCGTTCGTACATGGTGAACGACGACAACCGGTACAACGGGACCGCCTACAACCCGCACATCCTGGGGATGGCGAGGGAGGCAGGCAACGGACCGATGTACGTGATCGAGGTGGTGTTCTATCAGGATACCTTGTATCCGAACCTGGACAACGGTGTGGATGACTACGGCACCTTGTTCCACTACTACCTGAAGCACTTCACCTCGGTGGCCAACCCTGATTCGGTGGACGTCAATGCGTTCTTCCAGGTGTACTCCTGAACGAGCGCCGCTGGTGCAATGCTAGGTCTTTACCCCTAGGGGAAGCGGCCCGCCTCCGGGCGGACCGCTCATTTTTTTACTCTGGTAGAGAGATCGTTGCCGTCGCAGATATCAAGGTTCAGACGGAACGGTGAAATTTTCGTCGAGCCCCAGGTCAGAATATCTCGGTCGTGCCTTTGCTTCTCGCCATCTTTTCGAAGACGTAGAACATCGCCATTCCGATCAATATCATAATGAATCCTATGACGACCATTGCGATAAGGCTGGGGAGGATGGACAGTACATTCGATCCGCTGACCGCCAGTGATAGAGACCTGACCCCGTATGATAACGGAAGGACATATGATATCGGCTGGAGGAAGCTGGGCAATTGATCTATTGGAAAATTCACTCCGCAGAAGACCAGACCCACGTACATGAAGAGGCTGGCCAACAGCGTGGATGACCGCAGATAGATCCCAAAGCTGCCCAGCATCAGGCCGAAACCGGCCATCGCGAAGCATGTGACCAAAATCACGGCACAAACGGCCAAGAGGTTTACCTGGGCGAAGCTCACGCCAAAGAACGTCGCGGCGATGAGGAGTGAAAAGGCCACGGTTATTATTCCAGTCACTATTTGGAAGAGGGATTCTCCCAGGACCACGGTGAATATCCTGCTCGGGGTCATCATTATGAGCGGCAGGGTCCCGGCATGCTTCTCCTCGCCGGGTATGCTGCAGATGCTGAACACGGCGGAATATGATACCGTTTGAAGAGCATTGCCCAGGGCGACCTGGTCCACTGTCATCTTCGCTGTCCCCGAGACCTGAGTAACGTAGACGAAGAAGGCCATCTGACTTATGCTCATCACCAGCAATTGGACCGCCCATAGCCATTTCGGGACGGTGGTAAAGTATGAGCGCATCGATACCATCGATGCGCCCCTCATTACCGGCAGATAGTGCCCGATGCCCATAGTTCACCACATCCCCAACTGCCCACTTGCCCGGGCCTTGCTATCTAGGCGGCTGAACAGAGCGATCGCCACGAGCATGTAGCACGCCCCGAGGATCGATGCCACGATGAGGTCTCCAACCACTCCCAAGCCAACCGGATTTCCGCTCATCAGACCGCTGGAAACCTGTAGGGCGTCAACGCTCCAGGTCGGGGGGAGGATCATCGATAGCGGCCATGTCCATTCTGGGAGTTCCGATATCGGTATGAGGGCCCCACTGATCACGAACACCGGGAGTTCAATTATCTGGACGAGGGTACCAGAGGCTCGGGTGAGAACGAAGAGCGCAGACAGGAGCACCCCGATAGCTCCCAGCGACAACAAGGTGATCACCAGCGATAAAAAGAATAACACGGGGTCCGACAGGCTGACCTCAACATTGAAGGCCAATATGGCCAGGATGAAGATGAGGCCGGCATTCAACAGGCCGATGAACGTGTTCCAGAGCGCTCGCCCTGCCACTATGTTTATGATCGGGGTGGGGGTCATCATGAGGGGTTCCAGGGTCCCTATCACCCGGTCGTACGTAATGCTGAATCCCGAGGACCGGATCATATTGCCCCACATGCCGAGAATGCCCCCTCCCAGGATGGCATATAGCACCACCAGCCCGCTCTTCTCGGGGTAGATCATCAACGTGACCATGGTAAAGGTGAAGGGAGCGACGATGCTGGGAATGATCCACTGGGGATCGGCAAGGAACGTCAGGGCCTGTTGGACGAAGCCCTGGCTGATGGCCCGGGGGTTAATCAACTTGTCTCACCAGGCCCAAGTAAGCATCTTCCAGGGTCGGCTCCTCGTTGCTTATCCTTTTGATGTGACATCCGTCCAGCCTGGAGATGATGGCCGGAATGTTCACATCCCCATGGTCCGCCCGCAATCTCATGATGCATTGGGACTGATCGGCGCGAACCGAGACGTCGATTATTCCATCCATCTGCCTGACCCTCTCGACCGACCGGGAGGGAATGTCACGCGCGACTATCTCTATGACGGTCGCATCCTTGATGAGGTCCTTGAGCTCCGATACCGTGCCTTTGCCCACCATCCTTCCCTTGGAGATTATACCAATGCTGTCGCAAAGCTCCTCCGCCTCCCGCATGTAGTGGGTCGTCAGAAGGATTGTTTTGCCTTCTCGCCTAAGCTCATCGACAAGCAGGCGGACCTCATGAGCGATCTCCGGATCCAGTCCGATCGTCGGCTCATCGAGCAGGAGCACATCGGGATCGTTGATCAATCCGCGGGCGATGTGCAACCTTTGTTTCATCCCCCGCGAGTATTCCTCGACCTTCTTGTCGGCTGATCTCTCTAGGCCCACCCGATTCAGCAGCTCATCCACCCTGAGGTCCCTCGTTGCCCGAGGCAGGCGGTAAAGATCGGCGAAGAACCGGAGGTTCTGCCTCCCCGATACCCTGTAGTAGAGTCCTCTCTCGCCTCCGGACACCAGGTTTATCCTTTCCCTGATCTCGCGGTAGTCGTTGACAACGTCCATCCCGAAGAGAGATACATTCCCGGATGTCGGGGTTAGGAGGGTCGAGATGACCTTAATGGTGGTAGTTTTCCCGGCGCCGTTCGGTCCCAGCAAACCGTAGATCTGGCCCCGCTCGATCCTAAAGCTGATGCCATTCACAGCCCGTACTGGGTCGGCCTTCCTCGCGTTCCCTAGAGCCGGCTGATACTCCTTAATGAGATCCTCCACCACCACCTCTGATCGCCCGTTGCTTGACATCTTCCCTCACTCTGCCCCTTGGGCCTTACCATGCGCGTTCGTGGTAGTGTCATAATGCGACACCATTTAAAGGAGATATCATCCAATATATTTATCATGTTGGAGTATATATCCAACAAAGAACCGACCTTGCTATCATCGTTCGATGATCAGACCGAACAGTACACAACCGAATTCGTCTGGCACCCTTGATAGCAATTTCTGGTTTTCGAAATGGGGGGATGAGGCGCGTTAGTCGTCAATCTGTCTGCAGGAACGAAAGATAGTGCCGTGATGCTATCGGCATTGGAGGATTTTTTACCTAAAGCCGGTCAGGTCCAGTTGGTCTGTGTTGACTCCGAGGATTTGGATTCCAAGGAAAAGGAGTTTCTTTCTTTCCAAAAAATTGTAAAAAAGGCGGACCTGCTGATCGTCCGCATTCATGGAGACCCGTCCTATTTCAAAAAATTCGATCGTTTGAAAGAAACCGTCCTTGCTAACAAGGTATGTTGCCTCGTTGCTTGCAACGAGAATGATGTCGCCTCCCAATATCGTGATCTCTTCCCCTACTCAGATGCCGACTATCACCTCATTAGAGCCTTCGTCGAGCTCGGAGGGAAGGAGAATGATATGGGCATTCTGGCATGGGCTTGCAAGACGATCGACGGTATGACCTCCATCGAGGTGCCGGAGCCATCAAGGCCCCGTACCGAAGGAATATACCATCCTGACCATGGCACGATGATTGATCCGATCGAATATTTATCAACCTTAAAACCGGGCCGGCCGACAATCGGCGTGATGTTCCATCAGACCACCTGGCTTTCCGGCAACCTTGAAGCCATCAATGAGATCATATGGACACTGGAAAAGAAAGGCGCCAATGTCATACCGGTGTTCTTCGTAACCTCTCCGAGCAGTACAACAGGCTCGATCGGAATCCGAAGCGTATTTGAGAAATATTTCATGGATGGTGACCGCCCCCGCGTCGACTCCGTCATAATGAACATGGGCTTCTCGCAGATATCCCTATCCAACCCCGGCGATGGAAGCAGCAGGATGGAGGTGCACAATTTCTTCCAGGACCTTGATGTACCGATCCTTCAGACCATGTCGGTCTGGAAGGACCGAGAAGCATATGAGGGCGATATCAACGGCCTAAGCGCCATGGAAATATCAGTGAACGTGGTCTGGCCCGAATATGATGGCCAGATAATTACCGTGCCCATCTCATGCAACGAGCGGACAAGGGACGGCCGCCTCGTGGCCATACCCATGGCCGATCGCATCGAAAGGGTCGCTACATTGGCCAAGTCATGGGCGGAGCTAAGGCGCACCGCTGTGGACCGGAGGAAGGTCGCCATACTTCTGTATATGTACCCCCCTAAGAACGACCGAGTGGGCGGCGCTGCAGGCCTAGACACCTTCCAGAGCATATCTGATATCCTGAAGGAGATGGAAAAGGCAGGCTACTATCTCGATCATGTACCATCAGATGGTAAGGAGCTGCTGGATGAGATCATGGCAGGGGTCACGAACGATACCGAGTGGCTTTCTCCCCAGGAGATCAAGGAAAGGGCTGCCGATTCGGTGGGAAAAGACCGGTATCGTGATTGGTTCGACAACATCCCGACTGAAGCTCAGGATGCCATCTGCCGTAACTGGGGAGAACCTCCAGGAATTCTGTATAACATCGATGGCCGGCTGATGATCCCGGGAGTAAAAAACGGCAATGTCTTCATTGGACTGCAACCGAATCGAGGGTATCACGCCCAGGCGGAGACCCTCTACCACAGCACCGATGTGGTGATGCCCCATCAGTACCTGGCATACTATCGATGGTTGAAGGACGTGTTCGGAGCTCAAGCTGTCATCCACATGGGCTGTCATGGGACGCTGGAATGGCTCCCGGGCAAGAGCGTCGGGCTGTCCGCGAAATGCTACCCCGATGTTGTGCTGGGAAGCATGCCCAATCTCAATCCATATATCATGGAGAACCCAGGGGAGGGCATCCAGGCTAAAAGAAGAAGTGGGGCAGTCATCCTGGACCATCTGATCCCGGCAATGACCCGGGCGGGGAGCTATGATGACCTGATGGACCTAGAGTCCAATGTCCAAGCTTACCTGCGAGCGTCAAATACCGGCCAGATGGAAAAGCTGGCGGTCCATAATCAGAACATCTATGCTATTGTGAAGAGACTGTCCATGTTCGAAGAGATCGGCCTTCCCATGGACGCTGCCCCTGAGGACTTTGACAATAAGATCGACAAGCTCTACGATTATCTTCTGGAGATGAAGGATGCCCTGATCAAGGACGGTCTCCACATCATGGGACGGCCGCCCGAGGACAAGAGGCTCGAAGAGATGCTGTACTGCCTTACCCGTCTCCAGAACGGTTCGGTGCCATCGCTGAGAGCGGCGGTCGCCGAGACGAGGGGGCTGGAGATAAGGGAATTGCAGGATAACCCGTCACAAATGCACCCCACGCTAGGCAAGGTGAACGGAAGTCTCCTCGACGAGGTGGACGGCCAATGCCATGATATTATCGACAGGATGATGGGGGTCGGTTTTACAAAGGCAGAATGCCAGGAGATTGTGCGCGAGATTACACCCGGCAACAATGCCGATCTCGCGGAGGTCGTGACGTTCCTGTGCGATGAGGTCTACCCGAATGTGATGGCTACCTCGAACGAGGTCCGATATCTCCTGCACGGACTGGATGGCGGATACGTACCCCCTGGTCCATCGGGATGCCCCACCCGTGGGAACGCACACCTGTTGCCTACCGGCCGTAACTTCTACTCCATCGATCCAGATTCCATACCCAGCCCGGCGTCCTGGGAGATCGGTAAAAAGATGGCCGACCAGATGGTCGAGCGCCACGTCAAGGAGATGGGGTGCTATCCCATGAACGTAGGCATGGTGGTGTGGGCGACCGACACGATGAAGACGGGCGGGGACGACATCGCCTATATCTTATGGCTAATGGGCCTGCGGCCGAAATGGAGCGCCACGGGGAGCCGGGTCATCGGCTTGGAAGTTATCCAATTGAAGGATCTCGGCAGGCCGAGGATCGACGTGACCCTCAGGATCAGCGGCCTGTTCCGCGATACTTTCCCTAATCTGGTCGACATGATCGACGAGGGGGTGGAGACCATTGCCTCGCTGGACGAATCAGAGGATGAGAACTTCATCGTCAAGCACCTAAGGGAGGACATTCAGCAATCGATCCGCGAAGGGTTATCTCCCAAGGACGCGCAATCAAAGGCACTGGTGCGTATCTTTGGAGATCCTCCTGGCGAGTACGGGGCAGGAGTAGATGTCCTCATCGAGTCCTCGAAGTGGTCCACCACCAAAGATCTGGCCGATACCTACGTCACCTGGGGATGTCACGCCTATGGGCGGGGGTGGAAGGGGGAGAAGTTGCCTGATTCGTTCAAACAGAGGATGGGTGCCCTCGACGTCACCGTCAAGAACCACGAGGACAGGGAGTTCGACCTACTGGATATCGATGACGATTATACTATCCTGGGTGGAATGAACGCCACGGTCAGGGTGTTCGGAGGGAAGAAACCGCTGTCCGTGATGGGCGACAGTTCCGATCCACAGCGTCTCAAGACCAGGACGCTGGAGGAGGAGAGCAAGTTCGTCTTCCGCAGCCGGGTGCTCAACCCCAAATGGCTCGAGGGCCTCAAGCAGCACGGGTTCCGAGGCGCACAAGAACTGTCGAAGCTGACCGAGTACGTCCTGGGCTGGGACGCCACCTCGGATATCATCGAACCGTGGATGTACGAGTCGTTGACGGAGCACTTCCTGTTCGACGAGGAGAACCGGAAGTGGATCGAAGAGAGCAATCCGTACGCGCTCAGGGAGATGGCCAGCCGATTGCTGGAAGCGATCGAGCGGGGGCTCTGGGAGGCCAGCGAGGAGATCAAGGAAAAGCTGAAGCAGATCTACCTGGACGCGGAATCGGTACTGGAAGAGGCGAACGAAGGAAGGTGAGCCGATCACATATCGTTCATCGTATCGTCGTCTTCACCTGGTCCACGCGATGGATTATTTTGTGCTGCACATCCAGCCGGGACACGCCTGGGCCGGACGGCCGATAGCTCTTGACCTTGCACCTAAGTGAAAATGTAAACATATGGATATCGAGAAGAAAAACGAAGGAGGGCGTGGGTATGGAAGACATCATTCAGATCGAGAGACTTACAAAGCAGTATGGCAAGGTCACAGCGGTCAATGGCCTTAACCTCACGGTCCGGTCCGGTGAGATCTATGGGCTCCTCGGCCCCAACGGGGCGGGAAAGACCACTACCATACGGATCATGACGACCCTAACAAAACAGACCTCTGGTAGGGTCAGGGTCGGGGGGTTCGACGTCTTGGAAGAGGCCGACAATGTAAAGGAGCTTATTGGCGTGGTGCAACAGCACACTAGCCTGGACCGGGATTTAACGGTAAGGGAGAACATGGAGCTCCATGGTCGTCTCCATCGCATCCCCGCCGCCGAACGAAAGAAGCGCATCGATGAGCTTCTGGACTATGCGGGATTGACCGAACAGTCCGACAAGATGGTCGAGACCTTGTCCGGAGGCATGAAGAAAAAGCTGACCATCGTTTGCTGTTTGATCCACCGTCCGAGGGTGCTCTTCCTGGACGAACCGACAGTCGGCCTGGACGCTCAATACCGGCGGAAGTTATGGGATTTAGTGCGCTCCTTGAACAAGGAGGGCACGACCATTCTGCTGACAACCCACTATATTGAGGAGGCCGAGGCACTGTGTCAGCGCGTCGGCATCGTCGATCATGGGCGGATCATCGCACAGGGCTCGCCCATCGATCTCAGAAAACGACTGGGAATGACGGCCGTGGAGATGCTCTATGAGAGCAAGGAGACCCGTTATCAGTATTTTTCGGACCGGGTCGAGGCGGTGAACTACCTCAAGGACGTCGGTGCTGCGGACAAGACGGTAATCATCCGGGATTCCAATCTTGAGGATGTGTTCGTTGAGCTTACTGGTCAAAAGGTCGGTGATGCTTGATGATGAACTTGTACAAAGACACGTTCACCGTACTGTGGGTGGACCTGAGATTCCTGAGGCGCCATGTCGTGTCCACTGTAGCCACCAGCCTCGTCAATCCAATATTGTACCTCCTGGCGTTCGGGTATGGTCTAGGACAGGGGATCACTTTCGACGGGGTTGACTACATCGCGTTCGTGATCCCGGGCATCATCGCTCTTACCTCGATGTCCGTATGCTTCGGTGGAGCTGCTATGAAGCTCAACGTCGATCGATTGTACTATAAGAGCTTCGATGAGATGCTCATGTCCCCGATAAGCCTAGCGTCGATCGTCGTAGGGAAAGCGCTCATCGGAGTGGTCAGAGGCTTGTTGAGCTGCTTCGCGCTACTTGCTGTGGGTCTGCTGCTGTCACCACAACTGGCAATAGGGCCCCTATTCTTCCTCGCGTTGTTAGCCTCATGCTTTACCTTCTCCCTGATGGGGGTGCTCGCTGCGCTGATGATCAGATCGCATGCCGACATGGCCACCTTCAGCAACCTAGTGATATTGCCGATGAGCTTTCTCTGCGGGACATTCTTCTCGCTCAGCCAGGTGCCCGACGCATTAAGAGTGATATTGAATGTTCTGCCGTTGACGCATGCCAGCCAATGCCTTAGAGCGGCTGCTTTAGACCAGTCGTTCCCCTGGGTCTCCCTGGTGGTGCTAGTCGGCTTCGGGATCGCCTTCTTCATCGGGAGCCTGAAAGTGCTGAAGAAGAGCAGTACATGAGGCTAGATCGGCGCATGAAGGGGGGATGAATAAAGCGGATGAAAAACGGAGGATGATGGGGACGACAGATGCTCTTCAGTGGGTGGGCATCGGGATGCCACTTCTCTACCGCCCAAAGAGAGGGTGGCATCTTCCATTTCCTCTGTCAGTATCAGTGAGATCGGCGGAAGGTGAGTATTTGAAGCCTGCGTTGCTAGTCATAGATGTCCAGAATGGTTGGATGGAGATATCCAGAGGATTGAGGGCATCGGTTGATGTTCACATGGATGCAATGAATGAAGCGATATCGATCTTCAGAAGGTGTGGGGCGCCCATCATCCTGTCCTACCATTCATACGAAGAGAAAGGGATGGTGACTGGGAGCTCCGCATTCGAGTACCTGTCTGAGATAAAGACAGAGAAGAACGATATCGTGATTGTCAAGCGCTACATGAACGCTTTTAATAAAACCGAACTGGAAGCGATTCTTCGAGACAGGGGCTGCGATACTTTGATGATTGTCGGACTGAGTGCACTGCACTGCGTGCTCTCCACATACATGGGGGCTTACGACCGGGATATATTGCCATATCTCGTAAGGAACGGGGTAGCCGGTCCGGACGAGGATTCTGTTTCTATCGCCGAGCGGATCTGCGATACCTTGAGCCTCAGGGCTATTGCCCAGATTCTCGATGATTGAGCTGATCGGCCGGTCCTTCGATTGGTCCCGGATCTCCTCCCCATTTTATCACAAGCTGTTGATTATCTCGTCCAGAATATGCATCGTTCCCTGGGGCCCCATCAGCGGCCGGGGGATGAAGTCGAATCTATCCAATGACGGAAGCCCTAGGTCTACTCCTCCCTGGCAAGCTCCCATTCTTTTTAAGAGCCTGACCGAATGCCCGTCAGCCAGGACGATGTCCGCGCGATCATGGGTAATGTCTCTGTCCCACGCGCCCCCGAACCCACTCTCCTCGAGTAGGGATCGTAGACGTTCTGCCATAGGCAGATACTCGCCTGGGTTTACTCGCACCGCTACGGGGATCATTCCGAGGTAGTTCATGAGGAACTCGGTCAATGGCAGTGCCATCGAGCTGTCCGCCTTGATGGCGAAGGTCGCGCCCTTTGGAAGAGTAGTATGGAATTGGAACCTTGTCAGAAGGCGGCATGCCTCCACCCGGCGGGAAGATAATGACAGAGTCGCGCCGATCGGGTCCGACCCCGTAGCCTTGGCAACCTGCTCGATCCAGTTCCTGACCGCCTTGAAGCCCACGGGAGCGCCATCAGAGGGTATGATATACGGGATGCCATACCTCTCCTTGTAGAGCTCAGCGGTCCTCAATCCGAGTTCAGGGCTTACGACGATGTTGCAGGACGCTTTCACCGAGTCGGTGATCTTTGACACTGTGCTCCCTGCCCCGGGCGTCGAAAGGATCTTTACTCCCATCTGAGTCAGGATCCGACGCAGCTCCATGACGTCGTCCCTCCACCCTTTGTTCAGGATGGACATCCCCAGCAGATTGACCGTTTGGCTTACTCTATCCGCCGGCGAAATATCCAAAGAGGCTATGATGGAGCGTACGGTGGCATCATAACTGCTGGAAACTGGCGTCGACACCAGCACGTCCTCCAGGGATAGCATCTTACCCGAGAGCCCGTTGCGCACGATCGCTCCGCCGATATCATCCCCGATGAGGGCAGCACCGGGGGAGTTGATGATGACGGACAAAGTATCTCCTTTGTCCCTCACTACTCCGATAAGATCCTCCACCTTATCTATCGCACCACGAATATAGTCCTCCTCGTCGAGGTAAGTGCAAGGTATCCTAGACTGGCCGAAGAAATATTGCTCCTGGAAGGTTGGCTCGTCCCTCACCATAGGTCTGGGATAATGCAGCTCGGAAAGGAAGGAATGGTAGTTGCGGCAGCCTCCAGGGCCGTTCAATATCGCACGGGCATCGGGAAAGCTCTCGATCGCCATTAGACTGCCAGTAAGGCCATCGGCGTCGATGCTCAGCATGCTCTCACTTCCACTTTCCATTCTTCGACCGCCGGCAGACGGATGATGCGGCTCCAGCGTTCGGCCATTTCGATGGATGAAGAGATGCCCACATCCGGTCGATGAACGATATCATGGTGGCAGGGGCAAGTCTGTGACATCCGGCAGTCGGTCAGGAGAAGGTCCGGTCTTTCGGATTCGAGGATGGCCATAGTCTCGGTCACCGAAAGGTTCTGTAGGATCTTCGCCGATTCCATCTTCCCTAAAGAAAGCTCACCTGCGACAGAGGATAACCTTCTATCCAAACCAATCATCTGTATGCGGGCGCCCACATCCTGAATGAGGTCTAGTAGCCACTCGACGTCTTGGGTGAAGCGAAGATAGACGGCCACCTTCTTCCCCTCCAGGTTCGGACGGACCCTCGATAGCCTCGAATGATATTCTGATCGCAGCTCATCGATGGCCTTCCCCACACCTTCTGTGCAGCTGGTATATTTTGCCAGCTCGATCATCCATCTCTCCGTTTCGCTCAAACCGACCGGGAGCGGAAGGTCGAACGTCTTGATCCCCGACTTCTCCCTGATTTTTTCTGCCATCCGATTTGACAGCTGATCATTCTGGGCCTTGATGTTCAGCGCACCCTTCCTTAAGTCCTTGATCGCAGCCGTGGTGGTCTTGCTGACCAAACGGCAATTGACCCTCAGACCAAGCCGCCCCAGCAGTTCCTCGGCCTTCTTGTAGCTGCTGTCTCGATTGTAGATAAAGAAATCCCGCTCTCCAACGACATTTACCATGTCGGCCTCTGGCTGCACATTCATATCGGCCAGATCGATGACCTCGGCAAGTGCGTCCAGGTACCCCTGGTCGAACTCTCCGGTGATGTTGCCGTCAGCATAGACCACCTTGACAGTCGTGTCTGGACATCTCTCTTCTATGCGCCTTGCCACGGGCGCGACGTTGTCACCTATGATGCCTGAGGCGCAGGTCGTGACCACGAATATGGTCCTCCATCCCTCGTTCACCTTATCACGAATCACCGACTCGAGCTTCCTGACCCCTCCGAAGATGGACATGCTGTCGTCCATGTCTGTTGTGACGACTCTACGGCCGATGGTCCGTTCCGGGTTCGTACCGTTTCGCTTGCTCGAGGAAAGCGCATAGTAGTCCATGCTCGCAGACATGAGGTGGCCACAGCTCCTCGGGCCGTGGATGATAATGGCCGCGTCGAGGACCTGGGACGCACAGTTGACCGCTCCGTTCGTCGCGCATGTGTGGATCACGGCCCTATCGGCCGTGCATCTCTTCTTGCGGCCTTCACCCTCGACGGGCTTGTTGCCGGTCTCAGCATCTGAATGAAAATGAAGGAACCTTCTGCTTCCCAACTTCTCGAAATGGCCCATGGCGAGGCCGTTCATATCTTCATCGTCCAGGGGGGTCCCCTTTCTAAGCATCGATGGGTCTTTTGATACCTTGGCGACATGATTGGCCAGGTCCATGAGTATCCTGGCCGGGGCAGAGTCGTGATATAGTTCGACAAGGGTGACGGCTTTCCTTTCCGATCGGATGAATAGCTCGCTTCGAGGTATCCTGGCGACGATGGGTATCCCTACCGCATCAGCATAAGCGCTCACCGTCTGATCTTCCCGTTCGATTCCCCGACCATTGAGTATCAGCCCCGCCACCCTCTTCGCGTTTCCGTCGAAGTTATTGATCCCTCTAAGGATATTGTTCGCCGCATAGAGGGACATGAACTCGCCCGAGGTAACGATGTATACGGCATCCGCGTAATCCTTCCGCAGGGGAACGGCGAAACCTCCGCAGACCACATCCCCCAGTACATCGTACAGCTTGATGTCGAAGCTCTGCTCCTCTAGCCCCAATTTCTTCAGTGCTTCGAAGGTGGTCAGAATTCCTCTTCCGGCACATCCAACACCTGGCTCGGGACCTCCGGCCTCAACGCATTTTATATCGAAGGACCCAGTACGCAGGATGTCATCCAACCTACGCTTTTCCTCCGGGACAGTCCTCAGGTACTCAAGAACGGTGGTGGGAGTCTGTCCTCTCAACAACAGTCTCGTCGAATCATGTTTGGGATCACACCCTATCTGCAGTACCCTCTGACCAGTCTTGGCCAGTGCTACCGAGAGGTTGGCCGAGACGGTGGATTTTCCAATTCCTCCCTTCCCATAAATTGCGATTTGGAACATGTTGCACCTTCCGATTGCTCATTCATCTGCCAACAATCGCCCTCACCGAGGATGCCAAATAGCTGGCGTCCAGCTCTTCCAGCCGGAAATACGTCCCTTCTAATGCCATGCACAATCTGAGCGCCAGGTCCAGCCGGGGGAAGGCTGCCCCCGTATCCACCACTACGAATCGGATACCCGTGGCGGAAACCTTATGCGCGAAGTCGATCGCCTCTTGTACTGGCTTTCCCCCGTTCATTGGAACATTCGCTCGACCATCGGTGAGGATGACCATGACCGGATCGCATCCTGAACGAGGTGATGCATCCTTCAGAAGCATCTCGCAGCCCTTGGCAAGGCCTTGGGCCAGCGGAGTCCTGCCGCCCGTAGGCATCTCTTCCAACTTCCTTGATGCAATCAGTACGCTCCTGGTCATAGGAAGGGTCACCTCCGCGGCATCCTTGCGGAAGGAGACCATTCCGACCTCATCCCTCTTCTGATATGCATCCTTGAGCAGGGCGAGTATCGCTCCCTTGACGGCGATCATGCGCTGCTGTGCACCCATCGATCCACTGGCATCCACCAGGAAAAGAATTCTTGTGCCACGCTTTCTTTCCCTTACCTTCTCCCGGATGTCGGATAACTCCAGTGCCACGGCCACACCGTTCCGATGCCTGGACCGCTGGTAAGGTGCAGCGGCCCTGATACTGGCGTCGAAAGCCACATCATGAAGCTTTCCCTGAGGTACCTGGAAAGAGGTATATCTCCCTGAACGGTCCGATGTGACGATGCGGTCCCTCCGACCGTGGGCTGAGGTCAGAGCCTTCCGCCGCCTATCCTCGCCGATATAATCCACGACGGCGAAAGGCCTCCCCACGGAGAACACCTTGTCCTCCATCTTGCCATCCGAGGGGGGAGGCTGCATGCTTTCTGGGACCTTATCGTTCGAAGGTTCGTCCGGCCTTTCTGGAGGCCGCTCACCCTCATCCTGCCTTTGGTCCTCGGCCGAAGGAGGGGGTGAGCTCTCAGGAAACGGGGGTTGTTCCTCTGGGCATTGATCTCTCCTTCTATGTTCAAGGCAAAGCGGTACGGCCTCTTTGAGGTCTTCGAGGGTTATCTGGTCATGTCCATGGAGGGCAGCGAGCGCCGATACGGTCCGGGCTAGAGCGATATCCCCGCGATGACCTTCCACACCCAGGTCCTGACATAGCCTGGCGATCGCATCATAATGGCCGGGAGGGATCAGCACATAGGGAGCCTTCTCCCTGGCGACCAGGACCATATCCCTCAGCTCCTCCTCACTTTGCTCATAATCTTGCTGAAAACCGGCGGGATTTGAATCGTATCTGAGCCCGCGGCGAAGGATTTCCACCCTTTGCTCGACATCATTCGCGGCCGCAATGCTGACACAGACATCGAACCGATCCAAAAGATGTGGTGATAGCTCGCCTTCCTCCGGATCCATCGTTCCTACGAGGAGAAAACGGCATTCGTTGAGGGATGATATCCCCTCCCTTTCCACGAGAGACCTGTGCTCGATCGATGCGTCCATTATCGTGTGGATTAGGCGCTCGGGAAGCAGGTTGATACTATCGATGTATAGGATGTTACCATCGGCACGATCAAGAACTGAGGACAAGGACCTCTTCTTTCCGGTGGTGAGCGCTACCTCCAGATCCAGCCCCCCGATGATCTGCTCTTCGGTAGCGTTCAGGGGGAGATTGATGATCTTCCGCCCAGGTATCAAATCATCGAGGGCCCTGGCCAGGGTGCTTTTAGCCGTTCCGACCGGTCCCGTGATTAGGACTCCGTTGATGCTGTCCGATGCGAGAGCGCAGAGCAGAGCCTTCTTGACGTTCTCCTGACCCACGACCGCAGACAGGGGAAAGGTCTTCCTCATGCCGATTGGATATGTTCCTGCAGCCAACTACTGAATTCCCCCTTGTCGAACTTGGAATCCTGGAACGGGCCCCTCCGCATCCGATGCGGCAGGACCAGGTTGGAAACCTTTATCACGTCCTCCTTGCCCACGGCGCACTTGCCCCACAGTGCGGCCGAGGCCATGGCTGCCTTCACCAGGGTGAGGTCGGCACGGTGGCCGTCGACTCCAAGGTGAAGGGAGATGCTGACCGCCGTCTCCAGGATCTCATCCTCTACCTTGAGCCTCAACAACCGGCCCTGGGCGCTGATCAGTTCGCTCCTCAGCCTTTCTTGCTCATCCTTACAGTCATCGCAGAAGCCTTCGGGGTCCCTTTCGAACGAGAGCCTCCTTCGGACTACTTCCATTCTCTGAGTAATGTCTTGTTCAGCCTTGACCTCCACCTGCAGTCCGAATCGATCCAACAGCTGAGGCCTCAGGTCCCCTTCCTCGGGGTTCATCGTCCCCACCAGGGTGAAGCGGGCTGGGTGGGAGAACGAGACGCCCTCCCTTTCCACAAAGTTGACCCCCATCGCCGCTGCGTCCAGCAACAGGTCGACCAGATGATCATCCAGCAGGTTGACCTCGTCTACGTAGAGGATGTTGCCGTTCGCTTTGGCCAATACGCCCGGTTCGAACTTCTTCTTCCCTGTCCTCAGGGCATGCTCGATGTCCAGTGTTCCGGCGACCCTGTCCTCAGTCGAGCTGAGCGGAAGTTCGATGACCCTCATGGGGACCGTTGCCTCCTTCAGCTCCTCGCCACTTTCCTGACGCCCTATGCATATGGGGCAGGCATGATCCCAATCTCCCCATCTGCAGCCACACGGACAATTGGCTACCACGTTCCTAGCCGGGAGAAGATCGGCCAATGCTCGAACCGCTGTCGATTTCGCGGTTCCCTTCTCCCCCTTTATTAGGACCCCACCTATCGATGGATTTATCACATTCAGCAGTAGGGCCTCCTTCATCTCGTCCTGTCCAACGATGGCCGTGAACGGGTACACCGGCCTCCTTTCCTCGCTCATTCCCGCGCGCCCCCTTCCTTCACCATCTGAGCTAGCCCTGAAACGAGATTGGCGAGGATCGGGCTTGCCTCATTTATCATAAGCTTGCTATCGCCCTCGGGACCCGCTCGCAGGATCTGAGGCAGTCTGGCGATCATGTTGTTGCCGAAGCGGTTACCCTCTTCCTCGGGGATGAGCCCCCAGGAGACCTCGTCGACTATGTGGAGTATCGAACCGATCGCCGCCACCATCTCTGGCTCCCTTGATAGATTTCGAAGTGACGACCGGAACTCCGCTTCCCCGATGTTACCAGGGAACTGAGCTGATGCCGTCCAACAATCGTTCTCGTTGATGCGGTATCGCTTTAACCGGACCATGGCGTCCCTCTGGGACGCCGGGTTCAACCCGCCATGCTTGTTCAGTGCCTCGGTGGTCGCCTCAATCACGCACTTTCCAATGAGTTCACCCAGTTTGGAGTGCTTTCCTGCATCAGTAAGACGATTGCTGCTGTCGCGATCGGAAATTATCGCGATCTGATCGGTCCCCGAACCAGTGGCAATCCCCGTGGAATAACGACTGGGAGCCATCAATTGCTGCAGCGCACAGCTCTTGGCCTCGGTCGCGGTCATTATTGCCCTGGCCATGGTGTGCTTGGGCATATCGCCATTTACAAGCAGCATGGTCACGATGGTCCCCCCGATCGGTTCCACGCCTCTTACTTCGTTGTATGATGCGGGATCGCCGGCCCGTCCGCCATTGCCCTCCACCCCGCCGGTCACGATAGCCGTCACCGATGTGCTTTGATAAGACTTGGTCACTATGGAGGCATTATCCATATGGACTGCGGTGGAGAGGCCTGATGTCCGCTCCGGATCCAAGCCAAGGCGTTCGGCCATGACCTTCAGATAGAGCGAGTACTCTTCGATCTTCAGATGTCCATGAACGTCATCAATGGTCTGACTGTTGAAAACCGCCCTAAGGTCCTCCCTATAGCCACCATTTAACCATGAGGTGATGAGAGTGTTCCTGCCTTCTGGCAACTGTACTATCAGAGCACGACCGTGCCGGAAAACGCTCTCTCCGCTGAGGAACCTGCATACCAATCTCTTCTCTGGCTCCAGAACCTCCTGGGCAAGAGCCTTCTGCCATACTCCTACTGTCATGTACGATTACCGCCTGTAATTTACGCGAACATATTGCCTAGCATTCGCTGTGCCGTTCATTTCCCGATGTCCAAGGGGGCAGCCTTGGCCCCATCAACTGCTGGCTTAAGGGGCAGGATGAAGATCGCATCGTTCTTCGTTATGATGGAGACCTCCACGCCATAGACATCCCTGATCACGTCCTCGGTGACGACCTCTCGAGGGGTCCCGTAGTCTACGATCTCTCCCTTGCTGAGCAAGATGATCTTGTCGCAGTACTTGGTTAGAAGATTGATGTCATGCGACGCGGTGATGACCGTGATCCCCGTACGAGCGAGCGCCTGGAGGGATTCCATCACCTGGAGCTTGTATTTCAGGTCCAGGTGAGCGCTAGGCTCATCGACCAGCATGACCTTGGGCTGCTGTACAACGCCTTTTGCCAGTAGGACCCTTGCCTTTTCACCGCTGCTCAGCTCGGTCAATCGGCGCTGAGAATAGTCGGCGATACCGAACTCCTTGAGCGCCTCATCGACCAACTTCTCATCCTCGTCCCCTTCCCACCACAGTTTAGTTATGTAGGGCGTCCGACCGAGGGCCACGAAGTCGCGGACGTAAAGGGAGAAGTCGTCCGGAACATTAGCCGGAATGGTCGTGCAGACCTTGGCTATGTCCATCATGGTCATTCTCTTGACGTCCTTGTTGACGAGGTAGATCGCCCCTTCTTGGATCGAGAGCAGCCTGTTCAAACACCTCATCAGAGTGGTCTTGCCTGAGCCATTAGGCCCCATTAGGCCGATGAACTCGCCCCTACCCGCCTTGATGTCAATCCCCTTGAGCGTTCCCTTGCTGGTATATCCGAAAGAGATCTTGTCCGCCCGCACGGTTATATCGGTCGATTGCCCCCCATCAGCTACCAGTCCACCTGAAACATTTCTCTGTATCACTTCTTCACATTGCATACCGCTTTCCCTCCCGCATCATCAAGTAGGCGAAGAACGGAACGCCGATCGCCGCGATCACGGCGCCGATTGGCAGCTCTGTTGGTACCATCAACGTCTTGCATGCGATATCCGCTACCAGCAACACGTTGGCTCCGACCAGCATTGATCCTGGCAGAAGCAACCTATGGTCCCCGCCGACAAGTATCCTGGTCGTATGCGGAACGATAAGACCGACGAAGCCGATGACCCCGCAGAACGCGACACACAGCGCGGTGAGGATCGAAACCAGCACGACCATGATCTTTTTCAAAGCCCTAATGTTGAGTCCCAGTTGCTGAGCCTGCTCATCGCCCAGCAGAAGAGTGTTCAGGTCCCTGGCGTAAAAAAGTATGATCCCCAGGATCACAGCTACGGGGATCGTTATCATGATGGCGTTGTTCCAGGTCATGTAGGCGAACGACCCGAACATCCAGAACAATATCCCATGCAGCTTTTCGCTGTTGAAGGTCATTAGCAGGGTTGTTCCAGCACTAAGCCCGATGGAAATTATCACACCAGCAAGCACATAGCTCATCGCCCTTCCGCCGGAACCTTCTGCCAGTGCCATGGTCAGGAAGAACGCCCCGATGGCCCCCACGATGGCTGCGATCGGTATGCTGATGAATGAGTATACGCCCGTTAAAAGGACGCCGCCAAGGACCGTGAGGGCGACGCCAAAGCTGGCTCCCGAGGACACTCCAGTGATGTATGGGTCGACCAGGGGGTTCTTGATGAGGGCCTGCATGACCGTACCGGCCGTGGCAAGCCCGGCCCCCACGGCGATAACGGCGATAGCCCTTGGCATCCTGAGAAGATAGATGATCTGTTCGTTCAGTGTAGCTGGGTTCCCCCAGTGCTCGACCAGATAGAGAGTCGAACTGATCGCGTCGGAAAAAGAAATTGGAATCGTCCCAAAAGTAAGAGAAAGAATGAAGAGGGTGACCAGGGAAATCGTCCCCAGGACGATTATGGTCATCAGCCTCAGTTTGGCGTTTTTCACACCATGAGTGGATTCGTCGTAATTCCCTATTTTGCGACGAATCCAGCTCGTTGGTGCTTCCTCGATGCCCATGTATTTCACCTCAGGTCAAGTAGGTTTGATAATCGTCTCCAACGATCATAGGCATCTTAGTGAGGAAAGCATCGGGGTGGCCCATCATTGCAAACATGGTCACTGCCTCGACCGCTCGGATAGATGCGTCTTCGATTACACCCGCTCCCAGTCCGGTCACGAAATAGACCTTGCCATCCTTGACCGCCTGTATTTGGCTCCAAAGCGGGTCCGTCCTCATCTGGTCCCATGTGCTGTTGAAGTCCTGCACCAGTCCGCCCATGCTCTGGTCGATGATCAAGACATCCGGATTGGCCTGAACCAGTGCTTCCAGAGTAATCGCGATCCATCCGCTCTGATTACCGAACGCGTCCTTCATTCCCGCCGTGGTGATGAGCGAGTCCATGAAGGTCCCGTTGGCCACTGCCCACCCTCCGGTTATGCTGCTGAGGAAAATGAACGCGCACGATTCGTCGGATGACGTTCCGCCGATTTTATCAAGGGTGGAATCGATGGAAGAGCCCATGCTGGATACGATATTGCTGGCGGTTGCGCTCTTGCCCAACAGATCGCCCATCATCTGGACGTTATTATAAATCTGACCCAGGCTCACCTCGTCCGGCAGGACGAAGAAGGTTATGCCCAATGCAGAGAGCTGGTCGCCAATTCCGGAATATGAGTATGATGCGGAATCCAGCACTACCAGATCGGGATGTAAAGCGGCGATTGTCTCGGCATTCTGATGCCATGTACCGCCTACAGAGGCCAATTCGCCGCTGTTCAGGCGAGCTTTGACATCAGAGGGATAGTTGCCCAGATTGCCGATACCGTTGATGTTGTCAGAGTTGTTGTATCTTCCATCGCTGCTGACACCGATGATCTTGCTTCCCATACCCAGAGCGTACAGTATTTGGGTAGGAACATCGCTGGTGGAGATTATTCTGGTTGGTTGACCGCTCAGAGTGACCGAACGACCCAATCCATCAGTGACTGTCTTCGGGATATTGTCATCGCTGAACGATGCCGTGGAATTGATGTAGTTCGTGTAGTTGCTATCCAGGACCTTGGGCAGGGTAACGCCCATTGCGCTTGGGTACAGCATATCCGCCATTATCTCGACACCATCGACAAGTCTGGGCCCAGGGCGGTTGAGCAGGTTCGAGGCTTGCCCGGTAAGGACGTAAGTGTTGTCGGTCTTGACTGACGAGATGGTTGACCATATGCTATCGTTCCTGAGGTAGGAGAGCAGATCCTGCCCGGTACTCATCAACATGCTGCTACTCATGACCATGACATCTGGCTCGGCGGCGATCATCCCCTCGCTGGATATGACCGGCCAGCCGCTCTGGGAAACGAAGACATTCGTCCCTTTTGATGCGTTGATCATGTCCTGTACGTAGGTGTCGCTCCCCGCCACATAAATCGGGTCGATGTACACGACATCGGCGATCGATCGCGAGGTCGTTACCGATGAGAGCTTATTCGCAACCCATTGAAGATGAGATTGCATGTTTGAGACAAGGGCATCTGACTTGGCCTGAGCGTTTCCAATCGTTCCGACCAACTGGATGTTCTTATATACTTCAGAGAACGAGGTACCTTTGTAAAGGGCCACCACTGTGAGGTTCAGCTGCTCCAGCTGAGTGACCATTGTCTTTTGCGCAGAAACGCCTCCGGAAATGAGGACGACATCCGGACTAAGCTTAGCGATCGCTTCAACGTTCGGAGTGGAGTATCCTCCGATCGTTGCCAATGAGCCGTTCGCCTTCCGCGAACCGACATCAGATGGATAATCGCAATAGTCAGTTACTCCGACTAACTTTTCGCCCAAGCCGACAGCGTATACTGTCTCGGTGATGTCCGGGGAACAGGATACAATTTTTGATGGGGTGTTCGAGATCGTTACATTTCGACCGAGGGCATCGGTCACCGTAGCGGAGTATTTGCCGCTCGCAGCGGGACTGCTGACGATGACAATGGTGCTTGCTACGATCGCCACTACGAGGATTATGGCAATAATTGCGTTTCTTTTATTTTTCTCCATTTTCATTTTCCTCCTTTTGCCATAATCCAAGAACAGCGATGCATTCCAGATTATGGACAATATGTCCAACCATACACTATAGTTGGATAATACATCCAACTTAAAATGTAATGATACTTATTACTAATAATACTTTTCCTTTGAAGAAAATCAAGGATATTTTTCAATTAAACAATCTCAATTTGGTTTGAAATTATTAAAAAAAGAAGAAGAACAAAGCCTGACTGTGTCTCATAGTCATGATCTATCACTTGTAAGGATATAGCTACTCATTACGAGACAGATGCAGTTGGTCTTTTTGTAAAAGGAATTTATAAAATGAATATGAAAGGGGTTTGCCGCCGTCCATCACTTGTTGCTTAGCAGCTTCCTGGAGACCACCACACTCATACCGGCCAGGACCACGGCGATGAACACCAGGCCCAGGATGTCGAACGCAAGATCATGTATCGGGGCGGTGTCGACGAAGGCGAACTGGCGCAGCGCATCGGCGGCCCAGGTCAGCGGGTTGTAGTTGGCAACGTTCTTGAGCCATTCCGGCATCATGGCGGTGGGGAACAGGGCCGCCGAGGCGAACATGAGAGGAAGGTTCAGGAGATTGATGACCCCGAACAGCGTCTCCTGGTTCTCGACGGCCAGTGCTATGGTGGTGAACAGCGAGGCGAACGCCACCGACAGCAGGAAGAGCACAAAGAACATGCCCATTAAATCCATCACGTTGAACCCAGCCTTCAAGGTCAGTCCGGTCAGCCCTGGCACATACTGGAACGCCAGCGCGATGATCAGAACGATGCTCACCTGGATGAGCGACCGTATGACCGTGGCCATGATCCTCGACAGGGGTATCGCTCCCCGGGGAATGGGCGCCACCTTCAGCTTGTTCAGGAACCCGAACCTCCGGTCCCACACGATGCTCATCCCGGAGAACATGCAGGTGAACAGCGCGTTCACCGCTAGCATGCCGAGAGCCATGAACGAGAAGTAGTCCGGCGCGCCGGAGAAGTACTGGGGGATCATGGGGGCGGGAATGAAGCTCCCGATGTTGAAAGCCTGCCCAAAGAGACCAAGCCACACGATCGGCTGGATCAGGGTCATGAAGATCTGGATCTTGACGCGATACCAGTGCTTGAGCTCCCTGACGGTCAAAGACCAACTTTCGCGCAGCATGTTACCGCCTCCTCCTCGAAGCGCGGGCCGCAGCTGCCTTGTCGAACCCTCCGCTCTGCTCGGCATCCCTCATCGACCGTCCAGTATACTCCAGAAAGGCCTGATCCAGTGTCGGATGGGCAAGGTTGACAGAGGTTATGGTCGCTCCCTGATCCCACACCGTCTTGAGCACCATCGGCGTCAGTTCCTCACCCTTGGGTGCCTTGATGCGGTAGCTCCCATCCTCCTTCTTGACATTGACCACTCCGGGGATGGCCTTGATGGCCTCGGTCAGGTCCTTGTCCGAGGTTATCCCCAGGCTGAGGACGTCTCCGCCCACGGCATGCTTCAGCTCCTCCGGGGTATCCAGGGCGATGATCTTGCCGTGATCGATGATGGCGATGCGATCACAAAGCCCGTCCGCCTCCTCCAGGTAGTGCGTCGTGAGGAACACGGTGATGACGTTGTTCTTCTTGAGATTCCGGATGTACTCCCAGATGGCCGTACGGGTCTGGATATCCAGACCTAGGGTCGGCTCGTCGAGGAACAGAATGCGGGGGCGGTGAATGAGACCTTCTGCCAGTTCCAGGCGCTTGCGCATGCCGCCGGAGTAGGTCTTCACTCTCCGGTCGGCGGCCTCCTCGAGGTTCACCAGCTTCAGCAGCTCTTCGATGCGCTTCTTGGCCTCGCCCCGAGGCACGTTGTACAGGTCGGACTGAAGATACATGTTCTCCCGACCGCTCAGTTCGTCATCGACCGTCAGGTCCTGCGGCACCAGTCCGATGACCTTCCGCACCTCGTCCTGCTGGTGTGCAACATCCAGACCGGCTATGGTGGCTTTCCCCCCGGTCGGCTTCAGCAGCGTGGTCAGCATGTTGATGGTGGTCGACTTACCGGCGCCATTCGGTCCGAGGAAGCCAAATATCTCCCCCTCGTTCACGGAGAACGAAATATTATCAACGGCCAGTACTTCCTCGCTGAACCGCTTCGACAGGTTCTCCACCTCTACTATAACCGTCACTTCACCTACCTCCTTTCCTCATATCCTCAGAGTCGATCTCGCTGAGTTCCCTATCGATGTCGGCGAGGTGCTGGGCGATGTGCTCTCGCGCCTGCTTCAGCTTCCTCTGCCGCTCCGTCCGATCCGGATTCTCCTCCTTCTCGAACAGCTCGGAGAACCGCTGGGCCGGCCCGCCGCCCTCGATGTTATACTTAGCGGCTACGAGACCCAGAAGCTCCAGGTACTTCGACAGCAACCTGATGTCCTTCGGCGCATGTCTCAATCTTTCCTTGACCCATTCCACGCCCTCGTCGGTGAGGGAGTAGTAATCAGTACCGTCCCTCTGCTCCGAAACGACCAGGCCGGACTCGGCCAAGCGTTTAAGCGCAGGGTAGATCGAACCGGTCTGAGGAGTCCATATTCCTTCGAAATGATCCCTCGCCTCCTTGAGGACCTCATACCCGTACATGGGCCGCTCGGTCAGGAACATGAGGATGACCATCTGCAATGGGCTGATCTTGCACCCTTTGAAGTCACAACGTCGTCCGAACATCTTGTCTCCTACATAGTAGTGCTCTACTAAGTATTGCTCTACTTAAGTAGCAATCTACTATATTTAGCTCGCCACCGAAAATGCCCCCGGCTTCAAGGGGCCGTACAAGGGCAGCAGGCAGTGTGGCATTCCAACATCGTTGCCTGTACCGCTGAGCTGGCGGTATGGCCCGTATCGCACCCCCTTTCGATCCCGAGACCTCGTCGGATCGTTTGCTGTGCACGGATTGCCAATCTTTATCAAGGTCGAGGATATTTGGCGTTCCCGGTCAACATATGAGACTCTGGCAGTTCGGAAGGTTGCACGGGAACAAGATCAGGATCGACGAGGAACTGGGGCAAGCCCTGGGACTGGTCAACGGAAGCCAGGTCTTCAGCGCGATGTTCCGCTACGAAAATGGCGAATCCACGTCCTACGAGATCGTCCTATCGACCTTCGGACCGGAGAACTACAGGCAGCTATGTCAGCTGACGATCCAGATGCTCGACAAGCCCGGCGCTTGCGCCCAGGCAGCGAAGTTCCTCTCGGACCGCAACGTCGACATCCTCAACTCAGTGTCGCTGAGCAACATCTCCGGGGTATCGATGACCTGGAAGATGCTGGCCGACCTATCCTACTACGGCGAACCGGCCGAACTCAAGGCGGAGTTCGACGGCATGAAGAAGGCGCGGGCCTCCGCGCTAGACCTGGTGGACACCCTAGATATCCAGGTCTCGCACATCGCCGACCGCTATACCAAGGGTGCGGCCGTGGGGTCCAAGACCGTGCACACGAAGCCGATCAAGAGCAAGCATAAGGCCTCCAGCCTCATCGCCAACAATGAGTTCGAGGTGCCCAAAGAGTTCCTGGACGAGGTCGAGGGGTTGAAGGACGGACATCCTCTGATGCTGGTCGGGGACATGGAATCGTACGTGCTCTCGGTGACGCTTCTCGACCCTCAGGCCAAGCTGGTCCGCGCCTCGCTGGTCATCCCCGACAAGCCCGGAGCCATCGCTCGGGTGGCCGAGGTTATGCAGAAAAACGGCGTCAACATGGTCTCCCTGGAGAGCGAGGTGCTGGTGTTCTACGAGTCCATGACTCTGGACATCATCGCCGATGTGAGCGCCGCCGGGATCAGCCCTGAGAAGCTGCACTCCGCGCTCGAAGAGACCCTGACCATGGAGAAGGGGCGGTATTTCGTCGATCAGCTGGAGAGCATCGACCTCTGATATCGGTCCGACAGGCGAACAACGGCGAAGGCTTGAAGTATGGCAGGTCAATCGTAAGTGGGCTTTGGTGCGACGCGCCAAGCATATAGCGCCGACCGCTTTCGGGATAAGGGCCCGCGCTGTCGGGAGGACCTAACGTGACGGAAACCATCTCCAATCATGACCTGTTCGCCCTTGCCGTGCAGGGGGGGCACGCAGCCCTCGACCTTGCGGACGGTGCGCTCAAGGAGGCGCTCGCGAAGTACGGACCGGACCGTCCGGTAGAGTACCCAGAGACGTGCTACGAGCTCCCGGCGGTGTACGCCTGGGATGGTCGGGAGGCGAAGACGCTCGGTCAGCTAGCATCCGTTCTCGACCCCTACCGCTCCAGGCTCGTCGAAGCACCGTCGGTGGAGGCCGCGCTCGCCGCCGGCGAGGCGACCATGATCGCCGCCGAGGTCATCGAGGCCTTGAAGTACATCGAGGACCAGCGGCCGTACGAGGGCACCCCGTACATGGGCTTCGTGCCGGACAAGATCATTCGCGAGCTGGGGTTCGCGTTCGTCGACGATACCATCCCCGGGGCGGCGGTGCTGGTGGGCCGCAGCCCGGACGAGGATGCGCTGGTCAGGATCGTCCGCGACCTGCAGTCCAAGGGCATCCTGATCATCGCCTCCGGCGATGTCATCGAGCAGCTGGCCTCCAGGAACGTGCAGATGGGCGAGCGTTCCCGCCTGTACCCGGTAGGCCACGGTACGCAGATCGTACATGCGCTGAACTTCGCCATCCGCGCCGCGCTGTCCTTCGGTGGGGTGCAGCGGGGGGACCGTGAGGGCATCTCGGCGTATCTGGCTAAGCGCCCGAAGGTCTTCGTCCTGGAGTTCGGACCGCTGGACGCGGTGACCGCCGGGGCGGCCTTCGCCGCGGTGCTCAACGGCGCATGTATCGTGACCGACCAGCCGGTGGAGGGCATCCCGGAGAAGCTCGTCCAGATCGAGGAACCGGAGCGGATGGTGCAGGCGGCGCTGGAGCTGCGGGGCATCAAGGTCAAGCTGGCGCCGGTGAACATCCCGGTCGCGTACGGACCGGCTTTCGAGGGCGAGGTCGTGCGCCGCCCTGACACCTACATCGAGGCGGGGGGAGCTTCTAAGACTCTGGCCTTCGAACTGCTCCGCGTTCGCCCGGAGGGCGAGGTAGAGGACGGGAAGGTCCGGGTGATAGGCCCCGACGTCGACTCGTTGCCAGAAGGCGGCAAAACACCGATCGCCATCCTGGTCGACGTCTACGGGAAGAGGATGAACGAGGACTTCGAGGGCGTCCTGGAGAGGCGTATCCACCTGTTCATCAACTACGCCGAGGGCGCCTGGCACACCGGCCAGAGGAACATCTTGTGGATCAGGTTGAGCAAGCCAGCGGTAGCGTCCGGCCTCAAGTTCAAGCACTTCGGAGATATCCTCATCACCAAGCTCAAGGAGGAGTTCGGCAACATCGTATCCCGCGTTCAGGTCACCGTCGTCACCGACGAGACCGAGGTGCGGAACCGTCTGCCGGAGGCGCTGGACGTGTACGCGCAGCGCGACGCCAGGGTCGCTGGGCTAACTGATGAGAGCGTGGACCGGTTCTTCAGCTGTTCCCTGTGTTCCAGCTTTGCCCCCGATCACATCTGCATCGTCACCCCTGAGCGTCTGGGACTGTGCGGTGCGGTGAACTGGCTGGATGCCAGGGCGGCGGAGGAGATCGATCCTCACGGGCCCAACAAAGGCATCGTAAAAGGCGATTGCTTAGATGAGGCCAGGGGGCAGTGGACCGGGGTCAACGAGGCGGTGTTCGAGGGCACCCATCACAAGATCGAGCGGTTCAATGCCTATACGATGATGGAAGACCCCATGACCTCCTGCGGCTGCTTCGAGGTCATTGTCGCCATGACCGCTGACGCCCAGGCAGTGATCGCGGTGAACCGCGAATATCCGGGCATGACCCCTATCGGCATGAAGTTCTCCTCCCTCGCCGGCTCGGTGGGAGGCGGGAGGCAGACCCCGGGCTTCATCGGAATAGGAAGAAAATATATTACCAGCCGGAAGTTCATCCCCGCCGACGGAGGCTTCCTGCGCATCGCCTGGATGCCCAGGGAGCTGAAGGAAGCGATGCGCGACGCCCTCCAGAAGAGGGCCGAGGAGCTGGGCGAACCCACCTTCGTGGATAAGATCGCCGACGAGACGATCACCACCGATACCGATGGGCTCATGGAATGGATGGTCAAGGTCGATCATCCTGCCCTTAAAATGCCCCCGCTGCTGTCATAGTCAAGAGGAATCATCATGGTCGAGGTACCGGTCCCCAGAGAGAAGTGGTCAGGAAAGATCGGAGCTGTCAAGCTCGGCACTTCATCGGCCGAGGGCGGAAGCCGCCAGGCGGTGGAAGTTGGAGGTGCCGCGGGCATGCCCTTCCTCTCGTACGAGGGGCTGGGCAAGCGCCAGCTGCTGGTCGGGGAGGTTATCGACGATCCTTCCCTCCTAACGGACCTGGCGGTGCGGGCGTTCGGCGATTCGGTGAGGGATCCCGTCACCTGGGCCAAAAGATGGGTGGATGAGTTCCACGCCGACCTTGTCTGCCTGAAGCTGAGGAGCACCAATCCCGAGAGCTTGAACGCGTCCTCGGAGGATGCCGCCAGGACCGTGGTCGAGGTCCTCAAGGCGGTCAGCGTACCGATCATCGTCTACGGCTGCGGGCAGGAGGAAAAGGACTCGAAGACCATGGAGGCGGTCAGCAACGCTTGCGCCAGGGAACGATTGCTCCTCGGTCAGGCGGAGGAGGCGGCATACAAGACCATCTCCGCCGCGGCCATGGCCAACCGCCATGCCTTGATAGCATTCTCCAACCTTGACATCAACCTCGCCAAGCAGATGAACATCCTATTGGCTGATTTCGGAGTGAAGCTCGACAACGTGATCATGGACCCCTTGATGGCCGGGCTGGGCATGGGCCTCGAGTACTCCTACTCGGTCAATGAACGCATACGCATCGCGGCGCTAATGGGTGATCGCATGCTCCAGGCGCCGATGTTATGTGATATTACGACCTCGTGGGAAGCGAGGGAAGCAACGGAGGAGAACGACCAATGGGGGGACGCGGAGGAGCGGGGAACGTGGTGGGAGGCGACCACCGGTCTCGCCGCGCTCATGTCCGGGGCGGACCTGCTCATCGTCCGTTCCCCTCGATCCATGGCCGTGCTCCGAGAGGCTATCGACGGTCTGCGAGGTGGTCAGTAATGCCGACGGCTATCGAGATCTTCAAGTTCCTGCCCAAAAAGAACTGCGGCAAGTGCAACTTCCCCACCTGCCTCGCTTTCGCCATGCAGCTCGCCAACTCGAAGGCGAAGCTGTCCGACTGCCCGTACGTCACCGAGGAAGGGAAGGCCAAGCTGGAGGCGTCCTCCGCCCCGCCCATCCGCCTGGTGAGCATCGGAGCGGGCGAGAGCAAGATCGAGATTGGGGACGAGACCGAGCTGTACCGCCACGACAAAAAGTTCTTCCATCAGACGCGATACGCGATCGTCATCTCGGACCAGGCGAGCGAGAAGGAGGCCACGGCCAAGCTCAAGCGTGCCTCAGACCTCCGGTTCGACCGAGTGGGCCAGACTCTGGCGATGGATTTGGTGGGGGTGCGCAACGATTCCGGCGACCCGGCCCGGTTCGCCTCGCTGGTCTCCCGCGTTTCCAAGGAGAGCGCTCTGCCCCTGATCCTGATGAGCGACGATCCCACGGCCATCAAGGCCGCGGCGTCAGCGGTCACCTTGTCCCGGCCCCTCATCTACGCCGCTTCAGGCGGCAACTACCAGGCCATGGCCGCGGTGGCCAAGGAGCTCAAGTTCCCGCTGGCCGTCAGGCACGATGACCTCAATGGCCTGGCCGATCTCGTGGAGAAGGTCCGCGCCGCAGGGGTCGAGGACCTAGTGCTCGACCTCGGCCCAAAGGACCTGCGGCAGCTGGTGGAGAGGAACACTATCGTGCGCAAGAACGCGGTCAAGAAGTCCTTCCGCGGTCTGGGATATCCCATCGTCACCAACGCCTGCGGCAATGGGCAGGGAGTGTTGATGGCTTTGGTATCGACGATGAAGTACGGCGGCATCGTGCTCCTGGACGACCTGAACCCGGCGCACGCCATCCCGCTGTTCGTGCTCCGGCAGAACATCTATACCGATCCGCAGGTCCCCATCCAGGTAAAGGCCGGTTTATATCCGATCAACAATCCTGGCGAGGACTCGCCGGTGCTCTTCACCACCAACTTCTCCCTCACCTACTTCACCGTGGCCGCGGACATCGAGAAGAGCCGGGTGCCCGCCTGGCTCCTCGTGGTCGATACCGAGGGGCTGTCGGTCATGACCGCCTTCTCCGCCGGGAAGCTGACGGCCGAGGGCGTCGACGAGGCGCTGCGCTCGAGCGGGGTGCTGGAGAAGAGCAAGAAGAACATGGTCATCATCCCAGGCATGCTGTCCCGGATGTCCGGCAAGCTGCAGGAGATGACTGGCACGAAGATCGTCGTGGGACCACGGGAGTCCTCGGGCATCGCCAAGCTGCTCAAGTCGCTGTGATCACGGCCGGATGAGGCCCTTTCCGCGGAGGATGCTCTCCACGCGGAAGGAGTCCTCGACGGTGAACCCCAGCTTAGTGCCCTCCCCTCTGAGGGTAGCGACGAAGATGCGGTCCCTCGACGGACGGCGACCGTCCCACACGAACCATGTTGAAAGGTTACCGGTACCCCAGATGCGCCATTTCCCGTTCCTGAGGGTCGGCTCCAGCGATGCGATGCCCTCGATCTCCGAGTACGGCACGGTGCGGGATGGCGAGCTGGTGAGAAAGGAGATGCCCCTATCCGATAGGCGCACCAGGGAGTCGGAGTATAGGACGCCGGGCTCGTTGTTCCCGGGCGTTGCTGTACTCTCTCCGGAGGTGGCCGGATGGCGGGAGAAGGCCACCAGCTGGACGATCGTGATGGCCATCCCGAGAATGATTATCGCGATGCCTGCTCCGAACGCCAGGGGTATCGATGCCAGCGCTCCGATGACCAGGATGACGCACCCCAGCGCGTCGATCGCCACCGACGTTAATAGGATCTTCTTAGGACTGCGGGAACCCTTTGACGACATGATACCCTCACTCCTACGGAGGAACGGTGGGCCGCTTATTAAGGGAATATATCGGAATATGATATACTAGATCGGCGGAAGCGGACCGCATCCTCTCTTCCTTCCGCCGGTCGCCGATCGTGCTGAAGTTTTAGACTCGGAGAGCGCTCACCCCAGCTTCAACGACCTCCTCGCCTTCTCCGACCACGTCTTGTCCATGCGCTCCCGGGAGAACAGCACCAGGCCGAGGGCAGTGAATGCCAGGTAGAATACGGCGGCGAGGATGACACCGCCAGCTGGGTCGTATAATTGAGCAGTGTTGTAGTCCAATGTACCCAGGAGATAGCTGGATCCCTCACTGAGGACCATGGGATTACCATAGATGAGCAACTGATTTTCCAGAGGAAGGGCTTTGGTGTAGTTGGAGTAGGTCAACGTGGGGTCCACGCGCATCGCCGCGTTCTGCCCTATTGCGATGGAGATTGGGTAAAGGGCCGATAGAATGATGAGGACCACTATCGCCACCGCCACCATCGCCCCCTTCTTCGAGCCTAGCGTGGAGAGGGCAAGACCGAGCGAGGCGAACACCAGGATAGATAGGAAGGGGAACAGCATAGAGGCCGCCAGTTTGTCGGCGCCAAGCATGGGCACGTCCATGACCGAGAAAGTGATGAGGTATGCTATCAGGGCCATCAGCATGGCGATGGCGGCAAGAAGGGCGACCACAATCATCTTGCTCATGAAGAACACTGGCCCGCGCACCTTGTGGCTAAGGGTGTACCGACTCATCCCGCTGTCCTTTTCCACGCTCATAGCCATCGCCGCCACTCCGGTGAAGATGACGATGAATATGCTACCGATCGAGCTCCAGTAACTGACCAGAGTCGTAGCCTGGTCCGCCTGCAGGGAGGCCTTGGTGACCACCGAGCTGCTGTAGGTCTGCTGCTGAACATATCCCGCGCAGGTGGTTAGGGCGATGAAGAAGGAGGCCACCGCCAGCACCGCCATGAAAATGACAAACAGTGAGTCCGAAGTCAGCAGCTTGACATCCTTCCTCAAGTGGATGCCTAGCTCGTTCACGTGGTCACCCCCGGCAGGAAGACCTCGGTGTACAGGTCCTCAGCCTTGATCTGGGCGGGACGGAACTCCATGACCCGACCCCCAGCCTTCACCGCTTCGGCCACGACGTCGGGAATTTCCTCCCTTGATGCCTCGACCGCGATCAGAGTCCCGTCGCCGGACACCGAGCGCCTGCCCCATTTGGATAGTGCTTGGATCACCGCATCGCTGGGTACGGCGAGCGTGATCTGGACGATGGTCCGGGGCTTGGGAGTATCGAGGTCCTCGCGTCTGATGATTGCCCCGCCCTTGATGAACAGGATGGAATCGCATAGCTGGTCAATCTCGTTGAGCTCGTGCGAGGACAGAAGCATAGCCATACCCTTGGACTTCAGGCCCTTTAAAAGGCCACGAAGCTCGATCATCATTCCTGGGTCGAGGCCAGAGAAGGGCTCGTCCATCAGCAGCACTTTGGGATTGTGGATCACCGCCCTGGCGATGGCCAGGCGCTGTTTCATGCCTTTGGAGTAAGAGGAAACGCGATCCTCTCCCCGGCCTTTCAGGCCAAACTCGTCTATCAGCCTCCTGCTCGTACCTTCTGGATCGGCTTCCCCGGTCAATCGAGCGAAGTACAGCAGGTTGTAGTAGGCGGACACGTCCTCGAAGAAGGTTGGGCGCTCTGGCACGTACCCGAGAGTCAGGCGGGGGTCCAACCCATTCATATCAATCATCCCTTCGTCCTTGGGTTCGATGCCCATGATCAGCTTGATCATCGTGCTCTTACCCGCCCCGTTCGGACCGACGAGGCCGCAGATCTCCCCTTCACGAATGGAGAACGACGCCTTGTTCAGGGCATGGATGTTGCCACGGGTGAACCTGTTCCCGTAGGTCTTGGAAAGCCCAGTGCATGTTAGGGCCGCCTCAAAACTGGCCATAATGAACCTCCATTTTGTCGTTGTTGTAAACAATGTACGGACTAAACCCGAAGGTGTAAGCTGTGTCCCCAACAATAAACCGGGCGAACATGCTAGTGGTCACCGGCTCATACGACGAGTCCTGCCCCGGATAGGTAATGGTAACCGTCGTGGTCTCTCCAGGTCTCAGTTCTAATGTTTCATTATGGTAGTTCGTCGTGGTGTTGAAGCTGTAAGAATAATTCGGCACGATGGTGGTGAAGAGCCCGGTCATCGACTCGGACCCTTGAGGCAGGTAGAGGTCGGTCCGGATGGTGAAGACAGAGCTATCGAGAGATATGTTGAATCTGACGCTAAGACCGTCGAGGTGAAAGATCGAGGCCCGCTCGAGCATGAACTTGGCCGAGTGACCGTACTGCCAACTATACACTGGATACAGCAAATAATAGCCGGCGGTGGCCCGGTCCCACTTCATTGATCCGTCGTTGTAAGACTCAATGGTGCCATTCCAGCTCAGCCTCAGAGGCTCACCTGTGGAATTATATTGCGGAATGGGGACCGCGGTGACCCCATTTCCATGGCTGGAATGGGATAGATTACTGACCACATTAGGATCGTCCAAGTAGGTATCCGGATCGATGTTATCCGGCAGCCTCACAATATAGACTCCAGATTGTCCGTAATCCCCGGTCACGGTGAACTGGACGTCCTGGGAGAGAGGCACCAGCGAGAAGGTGACGTTCTCTCCTATGTTGTACTCGGTCTTGTCCGCCCGCACCGCCACATATGCCACCTTGGAACCTTGGACCGTGCCCACGACCCATGACGCCAGCAGTGCGGCGAGGATCACCATAGCGGCCACTATCAGTACCAGATACCTTCTCTTGAGCCTTATCCTACTTCCCCCTGGATAATAATTCAGGGATTAAAATTACCATTCTTAAAACTGCCTAGCTGAGTCACCCGTCCAAGGAAGATGTGATCTCTACCTCAGATCCTCGGCGAGGTCATAGACAGCCGAGACGGCGACGCTCTTAGCCGGCAGCGAGGACATCGGCCCACCAGTGGAGGAGAGGTCCTCGACCTCCCGGTCATGGGGTACCAGCATCACGCGGGCGAAGCCAGAGGGGATCGCGTCCTTAAGCGTTGACGGCAGATCGCCGCGGACGCGGTTGATGACCAGCACGGCCGTGCCTATGGAGAGCTCCATCTCCCTGGCCAGCTCGAGGATCCGGCCGGCGGTGGTCAGCCCGACCTTGGTGGGGTCGGAGACGACGAGCAGTACATCCATGCGCTGGCATGTCCGCCGCGAGAGGTGTTCCATTCCAGCCTCGTTGTCTATGACCACGTAGGGGTAGTCGCCCATGATCTCGTCCAGGTAGGTGCGAAGCAGGGTGTTGATGTAGCAGTAGCACCCCCGGCCCTCGGAGCGGCCCATGGTCACCAGGTCGAATTCACGGCCTTCGACCATGGCCAGGCGCAGCTGGTACATCATCGCTTCCTGCTTGGAGCCTCCGGCGGTGAGCTCTTCCGATCGTCGAAGAAGATCCTCCCGGAGGTCGCCGATGGTCCTCTCGACCTCCGCCCCCAGCTTCTCCCCGAGATTGGAGTTCGGATCGGCATCCACCGCCAGCACGACCTTCCCCGACCGGCGGGCCAGCTCCTTCACCAGGAGCGCGGAGATTGTGGACTTGCCGACTCCGCCCTTGCCAGCCACCGCCACGATGAAGGTCATGGTCATCCGAGCGAATATTTGGAGGCGAGGGCGCTGGATACACCCCGCAGCAGCTCCATTACCTTTCCTGCACCTCTCTCGTCCAGCCCGCTCAGGCCGCACTGCGGGGTGATCATGCTCTGCCGGGCCAGCAAGTCCGTATCCACTCCTTTAGAGCCCAGATTGGCGAACATGCTCTCCATGGACCCAACGAGCGAGCTGACGCTCTCGTTGGCCAGCTTCTCCTCGCTGTTGGGGACCACCCCCCAGGCCAGGGACCCGCCCCTCTCGAGGAACCGCTGGATCTCCTCAGGGTACAGCACGATGGTGTACCCATAGTCGTAGGCGTCGAAGGATAGGAAGTCGATCCCCAGGGACATGACGAACGGCCAGTCGGTGTTGGCACAGCAGTGCACGCCGGTCAAGCCCTCCAGGCCGGTGCTCACATCGGCCATCCACGCCCGGACGTCGTCCTGGGACACGCTGGCGAAGGGCGTGCCCATCATCGACAGGTATGGTTCGTCCCAGAAGGTGATCACCTGCTGGCTCTTCTTGCGCAGCTCCCTCTCCTGCCACCGGGCCATGAGGTTCAAGCACTTGCGGATTATCTCCGCGTACGTCTCGTCGTACAGCACCGGGCGGTCGTTCTGATCGGTCAGCTGCAAGCCCATGGACACCGGCCCGGTGACCTGGCCTTTCACCGCGAGCGCGGTGGGCGGGAGGTCGCGGGACATGAACTCGTGGAAGCCGGCGAAGCTGTCCTCGGGCAAAGAGAATGAATCGACGTCCTCGGACAGGATCCGCATGTACACGTCCTCGGGATCGTAGTCCGAGAGGTTCACACGGATCTTCTTCCGGACTTCGTCGATCTGCGCCCCCGGCAGGTAGCGGGCGTACTGCGCATACATGTTCTCTCGGAAGCCCATGTTGGGCAGCTGCGGCCAGGTCGGGATCGAGCGCAGGCTGTCCATGATCAGGTCGACCGCCCTCGCCGGGTCGGTGTGGGGGAGCGACCCAATAACACTGGGTGCGCAGTTCCAGGCCATGGTTGCCGTACCTTCCGCGCGTCTAATAAATATTAGGGAGGCGGCAGGCCTTCACCGCGCCTTGAACGCGGAGATGAGAACGAAGAAGTTGTCTAAGAGTACGCAGCCGTCGGTTATCTCCAGCGCCAGGACTCCCTTGGCGTGCTCGGACGCGCCCGCTACCAGATCGCACATCGCCGACTCCGTCCGGGGGTCCACCATGTCAGTGAAGTGGGACAGCGGTATCCGCCGGCGGTAGGGGCGGAAGATCATGGGCTCCAGTCCGGTGGTCCGGATCAGGGAGGACCATTCGCAGGGACTGCGGTCGCGGACATGGGAGGGGTCGTGCAGCGCGTCCATGCGGTTTATGAGCTCGTCCACCTCCTCGTCCTCGGGGACGCTGCGGTCGTCTATGACCAGGCGGCCGCCGAGCTTTAGGACCCTTGCCATCTCGCCCAGCGCCTGCTCTAGGTCGGTGAAGTGGTGCGCAGCCCGGCGGCAGGTCACGATGTCGAAGCTCCTGTCCCCATACGGCAAAGCCATCGCGTCCCCGGTGTGAAAATCGACGTTCTCGATGCCCCGCTTGCGGGCCAGCTTTCTCGCTTCCCTCAGCATCTCCTCGGTGACATCGATCGCCTCCACCTTGCGTACCCGGGGGGCCAGCGCCAGGGCGGTGTGACCGGCCCCGGTGCCGATGTCCAGCGCCACCTCGTCATGGGCCGGGGAGGCCGCGTCGACCAACCAGGATAGGGTGACCCTGTCGTCGTGCACCTTGCTGGTTGCATACTTCGATGCCCGCCGCGCGAACACCTCCTCCGGTCGGGCCGATGGGTGGACCGCTTTCATCGTGACATCATTCCATGACGGGCTAATAATAGCCTACCGACGAACCTTCGTCCCGTACTTAGTTCGAGGACGGGGCCTCGGGGATGGAGACTATGCGGTCGAATAGAGGAAAGAGTTCGTCGAAGGCCCGGAACACGTTTTGCTTGAGGTCGGCGGGGAGACGATCCTCCGGCCACATCTTGGCCAGCACCGCGTTCACGTTCCAGGTGCCCGCCGGCAGGCCGGAGCGGAAGGCGGGATTGACGAACCCATCGCAGGAGAGGTCCCAGGCCATCGCCCTAGTGGTGCTGTCGCTGAGGACGCCCTGCACGAACCGGCTGCTGTCGCCCTCAGGCGAGGGGAGGTAGTGGAAGCCGCATGCCACCCCGAACCGCTGGGGCTTGATGATGCTCAGCATGCCGGCCTCCAGGAACAGCTCGGGCTCGACCCGGGCGTCGCCCTTGTAGAAACCCTTCCGAAGGATGACCGCCGAGCACCTGGCACCAACGGTGGAGTGCCAGTTGAACGGGGCCCCCTTCACCACGAAGCGATCCTGGTAGCCGCGGGACGTGACGTACTCATTGAGCACCCCCTTCAGGAGGCTCCAGTAGTTGAGGCCGTAGCTCGCGGTGAAGGCCTGATCGGCGGGGCCGATGATCTCGGCGACGACTCCCTCGGCCTCTACCTTGGTGCCCTTGTCGCCGGTGCGACCGGAGCGGGATATCGATCTCGCCATCTCGATCATGGAATGGTAGGGGGAATGGAGTACGTTCATCGATCTCGCCTCAGAAATTATCTGTGTGTTGAAGCGTGCGAAAACGGGGGTCCTATTTTAATTCTGTTGCCGATTTTATTACATTATGAATCGGGGCCTCGCCCGCTCTTGGCCGCACCGAGGCGGTCCCGGACCGTGGGAAATTGCTCAAGGTCGGTATGCGGCAGGAAGAGCGCCGAGGAGTACTGGTCGAAGAACGCGGTGGACGACGACAGGTCCAGGTAGGTCATCATGGAGTAGATGTCCATGGTCTCCCTCCTCATCGCCTCGGACAGCAGGCACAGCCGGGCCCCGCCCAGGGAGGCGTTGCCCAATAGCTCGAACTTGGAGCTCGGAAGGTCCGGCAGGAGGCCGATGGTCTGGGCGTTCTCGATGTTGACATAGTTGCCGAAACCGCCGGCGATGCAGACCCTGTCCAGGTCGGAGAAGCTGCGGTCCACGGCCTGTAGGAGCACCGCGCACCCGGCGTAGATCGCCGCCTTAGTACGGATGACGCTGGCAATGTCATCGTCGCTTACCGCCAATGTCCTTCCCCCGGGCTGACGATGGACGATGAACTCCATTCCCCGACCGGTGGAGCGGACCCTCTCCGAGCGCTCGGTGTCGATACGCCCCTTCTTGTCTAGGTAGCCTTGGGAGAACATCTGGGCGAGGAGATCGATTAGCCCCGAACCGCAGATGCCCCGGGGCTTCCCCCCACCGATGGTGGTCACGCTGATCTCGCGCTCGTCGATGGCGACCTTGTCGATGGCTCCGCTCATCGCCCGCATGCCACAGGAGACCTCACCGCCCTCGAAGGCCGGGCCCGCCGAGGTCGAACAGCCGATGATCCATTCCCTATTGCCGAGAACGACCTCGCCGTTGGTGCCAACATCGATCAGCAGCGTCAGCTCGTCCCGGTGGTGCATCCCCGACAGCAGGATGTCAGAGGTGATGTCCCCGCCCACGTACCCTGCTCGCCCGGGTACGCATAACACCGGTGCGTCGGGTTGCGCCCGCAGGCCGACCTCCGAGGCGGTCATCACCGGCGGGACGTTGGTGATAGGGATGTACGGCGCGTACCGGATGTTCTTGGGATCAAGCCCAAGGAGCATGTGCACCATGGTGGTGTTGCCGCTGATTACTATGGAGGCGATGTCCTCGTCGCATGTGCCGGAATGGAAGCGTCTCTTCTTGTCTCTCTCCGCGCACAGCTGGTTGATGAGCCCGTTGATGGTATCGACGACCAGCTCGGTGAGACGCTCCAGTCCTTTCTCCTCGGCATAGGCGATGCGCGATAGCACGTCCTCGCCGCACACCAGCTGGCGGTTATAGTCGGAGGCTTGAGCCACGGTCCGACCGGTGGCTAGATCTATTAGCTCGGCGACCACTGTGGTGGTGCCGACGTCGACCGCCAGACCATAGTTGGGGATGGCCTTGGAGCCCTTCTCGATGGCCATCAGCCTCTCCGTCCCGTCCAGGTGGGAGAGCATGACCGAGAGCTGCCAGCCCCCTTCCCGCAGCACCGCAGGCAAATCGCGCAGCAGGGGCAGGGGTACCACGAGGTCGGGGTTGCCTAGGGCACAGGTGACCCGTTCGAGGTCGGCGAGGTTGTCCTCCAGAGAGGGGGCTGCAAGATCTAGACGACGCACCTCGGTGAGCGGAGTGAGGTCTTCCGCCTCCCGCCCGTGGTACCGGGCGAGGATCTGATGTTCGCTGACCTGGGACTCTTCAGGTATGAACACCGACAGGTCGCCGCGTACCACCGTCCTGCACGCCAGACGATATCCCAGACGGCTCTCCTCATCGGTCAGGTGGCCGGGCTCCGACTCCGACGGCCCGTCGACGATCACCAGGCACTTGCCGCAGGTTCCCTTGCCCCCGCACACGCTGTTGATCTGCACCCCCGCCGCCACCGCCGCGTCCAGTATGGTCTGGCCATCCTGAACGCTGGCGACGATGCTTCCCGGGAAGAAGGTGACCGTGTGGGCCATGGGAGTGAAAGGTCCCATCGAGTTATTTAAGGCAACGACCTGGCTACCAGGAGTTCAACCCAGGAACCCTCTTAGGTGGGCGGCCCTCAGCACCGATCCTTCCAGGCCCTTCCCGGTGCTGTTCTTGAGGCTCTCCATGATCAGTGAGGTGATCTTGCGGTGCTCCTCATTGATCTCGTAGTCGAGCCCCAGGTTGTCGATGGACATGCGGACCTTGAGCGGCAGGGTCTTGATGGAGGCGGGGTTCATGAATTGCAGGGCGTCCTTCATGTTGTCGTCGAAGTGGGGGCTTACCTGCCTCAGGTAGTCAAGGTCACTGTCGTCCAGGGCATCAAGTCCCAGGATCTCCGGGGGAATGCCGATCGAGTAGAAGGCACAGCAGAAGCCGATGGCCCGCGGCAGGACGATTCCTTCCAGGCTCCGAGAGTAACCGAACAGGCCGATGTGCAGCTTCCTCTTCCTCCTCCTCGGAACGTAGTTCGCGGCCTCGTTTATGAGCGGCGCCAGCTTCACAATCTTCTCCCGGTACGACGCGGAGCACTTGGCGATGATCTCCTCGCACCGCTTGGTATCGACCTCCATGGCCTTGTGCCGCTGTCCTTCGTTGATGGCCTGGATGCCCTTGCGGACCTCGTCGTGCGAGTAGTCGTACTTGAACGCCGACTGCACGGTGAAAGTCTGCACCGATGGGTATTCTTCCATGATATGGTCGACATTGCTCGGTTTGAGGTTACCGCGGAAAGGTGCGGATCCGACCCCGATGATGGGCTGGATGCTGACCCCCGTCTCCTCTTCCAACAGCTGGAGATTGTACAGCGCGGCCTTGTTCATGAGGATCGCGCTGGCCTGCCCATAGTTCATTGCCGGGTCGGAGCGGGCCAGGAACACCCGCTGGTGGGCCAGGTCCTTGTCCTTCATGTAGTCCCTGGTGATGTTGTGCGCGTTCATCATGTGCTCGAGGTCCTCGAACAGCGGGATGACGTTGATATTCTCCGGCTCGAAGGTGCCGATCCAGTCGGCCAGGGTACCCTTGGTCCCGCCAAAGGTCATGTGCTGCTTGCCGACCACGAAGTCGTGGTAGTAGCGGTAGATGCGATCCAGGGAGGTGGATGAAGCGGCCATCGGCAGGATGACCTCGAAGATTGGGGGGACGTCGTCGGTGTAGAACAGCTTGGCGGTATCGAATGAACGGGGTATGGATTCTAGCGTCTCCAACAGGATCTTGGCCTCATCCTTCTCCACTGCGGGGTTGGGGACTCTGAGGGTAAGGAAGACGTCCTTTCCCAGCCGCTTCTCCCGGAAGTACCAGTCGTACTTGGTGAGGAGTTTCTTCACCACGAAGCTGTCGACCTCCTTCCCCTCGCAGTCCCACATCTGCTCCTCGCAGTCCAGGTGAGAGAACACATAGTACGCTTCCTGGATCTCATCCTCCCCTCCCATCTCCGCGCTCTCAGCGAAGAAAGGGGCGTTGACGTTGTCGGGATGCTGGGTGCTCATGCAGCGGGGTATCTTGGGATCCACATCCATCACCATGTACCTGTCGCGCCTCTCCAAATCTGGTCCGGAGCCGGACCAAGATCGGCCCAGGAGCGACGGGGTGTGGGAGAGCGTTTTTCCTTTTTAGTCTTACCCCAACCGTCCCAGTCCCCTGCGTCGTTCGTGAGCGGAGCGGGAGAACGGCCCGACCGTCTTCCTTGGACACAACGGGACCATAGCCCTGGGGCACGAATGGGGCCCGTCGACCATCTCGAGCGTCTTGGGGTGCACCTCGTAGACGGAAAGAGGGTCGCAAGCGCGCACGATTTATCCCCCGACCGCCCATTCGTTACGGGGGGTCCGATGACGAGAACGAGTAAAGGAAGGACGATGCGAAAGAAAGGGCTCGGGGACCTCGAGGGTCGCATGGACCGCCTGGAAGCCAGGATCAAGAGGCTCGAGCGGGCCGTGCTGCAGGGGCAGGAGGCGGCGGGCAGCGGGGAGTGCACCTCTTGCGATGACCTCATCGGCTGCCTGGACGATTGCGTCGCGGACGTTCAGGAGCTGCGGAAGAAGGTGAGGGATGCCCGCTCCTAGGCCCGTGGTCATCGATACCAACGTCATCATCGATGCCTTCGTGCGCTCCGGCGACGCCCGGAGCCGGGGCTCCATCGAGCTCCTGAGAAGGGTGGAACAGGGAGACTTCACCGGTATCCTGCCCACGCCGGTGCTGGTCGAGATCTACTATGTGGTCCTGGACGTGACCAAGGACCCTCACCGGGCCAGGAAGACCCTGGTAGGATTGCTCGCGCTACCGAACATCACGGTGCAGGCGGTGGAACGGGAGCATGCCATGGTCGCCGTGGATCTCATCAGGGAGAGCAACTACTTCCGCCTGGGCAAGGGGAACAAGCTCGGACGCCGGTCCGAGGGGCTTTCCATGGTTGACGCGCTGGTACTGGCCATCGGGAGGACGATCCCCGGGGCGGTGGTGTGCTCCAACGAGAGTCGCTTCTCCCAGGTCCGCTCCGTGGTCACCTTGAGGCCCTTCGAGCTGGCGGGAAAGGGTTAGGCCGGGTCAGTGGCGGAAGATCCTGACCCCGGTGAACACCATGGCCATGTTGTACTCGTTGGCCGCGTCGATAACCTCTTGGTCCCGGATGCTCCCGCCGGGCTGGATGATCGCCGTGGCTCCGGCCTTGGCCGCCTCGTCCACGCCGTCACGGAAGGGGAAGAAGGCGTCGGAGGCGATGACCGAGCCCTTGGCGTTCTCCCCGGCCTTGTGGGCGGCGATGAACGACGAGTCCACGCGGGACATCTGGCCGGCGCCGATGCCCACGACCTGCTCACCCTTGGCCAGGATGACGGTGTTGGACCATATGTGCTTGCATACCCGGTTGGCGAAGAGCATGGCCTTGATCTCCTCAGGAGTGGGGGCGCGCTTGGTGACCACCTTGAGGTTGGCCTCGGTGACCTGGTAGTTGTCCGCGGTCTGCACCAGCATGCCGCCCTTGATGTACTTCATCTTAATGGTGGGGGCGTCTGCGAGGGTGATCGGTCCGGGGGTGGTCATCAACCGGATATTCTTTTTCTTGCTCAGCAGCTCTAGGGCCGCGGGGTCGAAGGACGGGGCGAAGACGATCTCCACGAAGTGCTTGGAAATCTCCTCGGCGGTGCGCAGGTCGCACTCGCGGTTAAACCCGATCACGCAGCCGTAGGCCGCAAGGGGATCGACGTTGTAGGCGACCATGAACGCGTCGTAGATCTGGTCATTGCAGGCGATGCCACAGGGATTGGTGTGCTTGATCACCACGGCACAGGCGCGGTCCTCGAACTCCCTCAGGAGGGAGAGCGCGGATTCGATGTCCAGGATGTTGTTGAATGACAGCTCCTTACCGTGCAGCTGCTTCATCTTGGAGACCGCGACCCCGGTCACGAAGGGGTCGCCGTAGAACGCCGCCTTCTGGCTGGGGTTCTCGCCATAGCGCAGGTCCTGCACCTTCTCCATGCCCACAGTGAGGCCGCCAGGGAACTGGGGGCCCGGGAACTCGGTGGCCAGGTGCTGGGCTATCAACGCGTCGTAGTTGGCGGTGGAGCGGAAGGCCTCCAGCATAAGGGACTTCAGCGTCTCCTCGCCGATGCTGCCCCCGCCGATGCTCATCTCCTCCAGCAGCGGTCCGTAGCGCGAGGGTTCGGTGACCACCGCTACCGCCTGGTAGTTCTTCGCTGCGGCCCGGATCATCGACGGTCCACCGATGTCGATGTTCTCGACCACCTCCTCCAGCGACACATTGGGCTTGAGCACGGTGTCCCGGAAGGGGTAGAGGTTCACCACTACCATGTCGATCTTCTTGACCTTCATCTTCTCCAGCTGCCTCATGTGGTCGGGGTGGTCCCGACGGGCGAGCAGCGCGGCGTGGATGTTGGGATGCAGCGTTTTGACCCTGCCGTCCATCATCTCTGGAAAGCCAGTTACGTCGGAGATGCTGACCGTCTTGATGCCGTTACGTTCGAGGAGCAGCGCGGTGCCCCCAGTGGAGATAATCTCCACACCATGGTCCTTCAACCCGCGGGCGAAATCGACGATTCCATCCTTGTTGGACACGCTTATCAAGGCGCGTTCGATCTTGACCAAATCATAACCTCCAAAGCGAACGAGGCAAGCCGACAGAACAGTTTGCCATGTGGATATCAAAAAGGTGTTAATGAAGGTTGCCGGCCGCGGGGGCTTCCCGGCGGCCCGGCGGGCTCACAGGCCCTCGTCCCTGCGAACCGCTCCCGAGTTCTCCAGCAGCCGGAACAGTTCCACGAGCGGCAGGACCACGGTGAGCTTGTCCATCATGATGTAGATCTCCCCGTCCGAGAGGAACAGATCGGCGACCTGGCGCTGGAACTCCCCGGGCGGGAAACTGGCCACCCAGTCAAGGACCCTGCCCTCCTCCTCGGGACCGTCCTCGGGCTCGCCGAACGCCACATCCACCACGGCGTCCTCCGCCATCACCGGCGGCTCTTCGGCCCCTTCCTCGAGCTCCTCATCCTCCAGGCCTTCCTCGTTCCGCTCCTCGTCGTCGTAGTCGCGCGGCATTTGCCTCACCGTGGTGGTCCTATCCTCCCCCGACCATAATTACTTTGGGGAGAGTTCGCGACATCGCCAGGGAGATCCTGGCCGGATACGACGGGCAGGAACCCTTTTATCAGATAGTAACCTTCTTCGCCCCGATAATCATGTTCATCATCTCAGAAAGGATCAACGGCCTCTTCACTTCCGTCGGCAGGGCCATCGACCATCGCGACGCGAAGTTCATCCAGGACCTGGCCCTGAGCCAGGTGGAGCACGGCGCCCAGGCCCTGGACGTCAATGTCGGCCCCGGCCGCGAGGACGGCCCGGCGGCCATGGATTGGTTGGTGAGGACCGTGCAGGAGGTGGTGCCGGTGCCGCTGTCCCTCGACACCTCCGGCCCCAAGACTATGGAGGCTGGGCTCAAGGCCGCCACCAATAAGGTCATCATGAACTCCACCACCGCGGAAGTGAAGCGCATGGACCGTTTCTTTCCCCTGTGCAAGGAGTACGAGGCCGAGATCATCTGCCTGTGCATGGATGAGCGCGGTGTACCGAACTCCGCGGATGCTCGGGCCGAGATGGCCATGCTCATGATGACCAAGGCCATGGAGTATGACATCATGCCCGACCGCCTGTTCCTCGACCCTCTGGTACTGCCGACCAACGCCGCCCAGGATCAGGGAAAGAAGGTCATCCAGGCAGTCCAGATGTTCCAGGTGCTCAACGACCCCGCGCCCCGCACGGTGGTTGGGCTGAGCAACGTATCCAACGGCACCAAGCAGCGGAGCCTGATAAACCGCACCTTCCTGGCCATGCTCCTGGGGGCGGGCCTGAGCGCCGCCATCTGCGATCCTGAGGACCCCGAACTGATGGCCACCATCAAGGCGGGTCACGTGCTTCTGAACGAGCGGCTGTACTGTGACGACTTCTTGAGGGACTGAAGCAAACCTATATAGCCGACGCACCCGTGAGCTGGACCGCTCCCTGTCGAGGCGGGGACGGCAAGGTAAACGTTATGGTTGATGAACCGCAGACCTCTCACACTTACTCCCACTCCCGGCTAAGCTGCTTCGAGCAGTGCCCCCGCCGGTATCAGTACCGTTACATTGAAGAGGTCGAGGTGGAGGAGATGCAGGGCATCGAGGCGTTCACCGGCACGCTGGTGCACCTATCCCTGCAGCGCCTGCACGAGGAGGCCGCCGATGGCCGGGTCCTGACCTCCAAGGAGCTCCTGGAGCATTTCGAGTCTCTCTGGAAGGAACACTATGACGAAGCGTGCGTCAAGGTCGTGAAGCGGGGCACGAGCTGTTCGGACTACCGCATGGGGGCGAGGGTCGGTCTGCAGGCGTATCACCGACGGTACCATCCCTTCAATCACGGCAAGGTAGTGGGAATGGAGCACGAGCTGCAGTTCACGGTGGGCGGCAGGCACCGCTTCGTCGGCTACATCGACATGCTGAGATCCATGGGCGAGGGTGTGTACGAGGTCCACGACTTCAAGACCGGACGCCGGCTACCCACCCCCGGGGACCTGAAGGGGGATCGCCAGCTCGCCCTCTACGAGATCGGAGTGCGTCAGAACTTTCCGGACGCCCGCGAAGTGCGCCTCAAGTGGCACTACCTTGCCCACGACAAGGAGCTGACCTCGTCCCGCACCACTGAGGAGCTCGGGAATCTCGAGGCAAAGGTCTCCGGGCTCATCGAGTGCATCGAGTCTACCGCCTCGTTCCCCTGCCGCCAGGGGCCGTTGTGCCGCTGGTGCGAGTACTGCGATATCTGCGAGAAATAAGCGCGTGGATGAAGGCATCGAATGGAAGCGACTGTATATGGGTCGATGCGGCTCAGGGCGCCCTCGTTCCGACCGTAGCAGTTGCATTTAGCACGAGGGGCAGCTCAGGACCGAAGCATGAGGCCGCACTCCTGCACGATGGTCGGTACAATGTCCTCCCATCCTATGGCCATTATGTGGACGCCATGAACTCCGGGGATGTCCTTCAGTCTCTCGATCGTCTCCACGCATATCCTCACGCCCTCCTTCTTAGGGTCCGCGGCGCCCTTCATGCGGTCCACGATCTCGTCCGGCACGCTCATCCCCGAGACCTTGGTTTTCATGTACCTCGCGGCGTTGGCCGAACGGAGGGGGATGACCCCGGCGAGGATGTGGACCTTCTGGTCCAGTCCCCGCTCCCTCACCATGGCCATGAACCTCTCGAAGCGGTCGAGGTCGAAGATCGCCTGCGTCTGGATGAAGTCAGCGCCGGCGTTGATCTTCTTGGCCAGGCGAGTCACACGGAATTCGAAGGGATCAGCGAAGGGATTGGCCGCCGCTCCCAGGAACACCCTGGGCCGCTCTTCCAGGACATCACCGCCCCAAACCTGTCCTAGGTCGCGCATCTGGCGAAATACCATCAGCTGCTGCACAGGGTCGATGTCGTAGACGTTCTTCGCCTCCTTCTGGTTGCCGAAGGTCTGATGGTCGCCGGAGATGCACAGCACGTTCCTGACGCCCAGCGCCGCTGCGCCCAGCAGATCGGACTGCATGGCGATGCGGTTGCGGTCGCGGCAGGTCATCTGCATGACCGGCTCCGCCCCTTCCTGCAGGCACACCACCGACGAAGCCAGGCTCGACAGGCGGACGATGGCGGTTTGGTTATCGGTCAGGTTGAAGGCATCGGCGTAGCCCTTGAGTGCCTTAGCCTTCTTTCGCACGTGCTCGGCCCCGGCCGACTTCGGGGGACCGATCTCGGTGGTCGCCGTATCACGAACACACTCCAGAGTCGATTCCAGATCGCTGCCGGACCTCATGCTCCGCCCCCTGCCCTCTTCTCCTCGTTCCCCTGCACGATGGACGCGCGGACGATGCGGCGCGGCCCGCCTGACCGGGATGGGATCCAATTCTTGGGAGGGATGTTCACCTCGAGCAGATCCAGCCGACCGAGCCGCTCCAGGCTGTGGTAGATCTGGTCCCACCCACATGGCAGGTCCCGGTTGACCTCGCACCGGCCGTCCTGGGAGCCCCCGCACGGGCCGTTGAGCAGCGACTTCGAGCACCTCGCCACCGGGCACACCCCGCCGGTGAGGTGGAGGACGCAGTCCCCGCATCCTCCGCACTTTTCCATGTAGATGCCCTGCTCCTCCGGAGCGCCCATGTTGGAGGTGTTGAGGCCCGGCACTGTCATCACCGTAGGATAAAACTCCTGCATGACCTGCACTCCGACCCCGCAGGCTAGACTGAGGACGATATCGCTGTCCGCTACCTGGCGTCCGATCTCCCTCACCCACTCCTTCTCGCACTGCCGCTCTACGGTGGCTTCGGTGACCTCCAGCTCCCGGCCCTCGTTCATCGCCTGGAGCCTCAGCACCTCGGCCAGGGTGGCGACCTCCTTCTCCCCCCCGGCGTGACAGATCGACACGCAGGAGCGGCATCCCGCCACCAGGACCCTCTCTTTGCCTTCAAGCATCTCTACTATCTGTCCCAGGTCCTTCCGCTCGGCGATGATCATCCGTCACCCTCCAGTATCCTTATCGGTCCCCATGCCCGTGCCGCTTCCTTCGTCCTCTGCACCGCCTCCGCCAGCCAGGCGTGCTGGTTGGAGGCTACACTGAAGAACCTGGCCCTCTCCTTCTCCAGACCGAGCTGCGCCAGCAGGGAGCGGACCTCGTCTACCCTCCTCCGGGCCTGGTAGCTGCCGATGCGGTACTTGCAGTTGCCGTCCAGACAGGCCACCACCATCGCCGCCCAGGCTCCCTGACGTAGGGCCTTGAGGACCATTACCTCGTCCACCCGGCCGGAGCAGGGCAGCTCGATGACCTCCACTCCCGGAGGGGTCTGCTCCATGCCGTACGGGCTGGCGAGGGCGGTCCGAGCGTTCTTGCAGATGAACAGGGCGATAATCGGTTCAGTCATTGGCGGGCCTCCATTAGCGTGTTCCCGACCTCGGGGACGCCGCCATAATTAGGCAGCGACAGAGCCCGGCCGGGGCAGGCCCCCACGCATATCCCGCAGGCCTGGCACAGCGCCCCGTCGATAGTAGCCTTGCCCTCCTCTCCGGGGCGGGCGGCGCCGAAGGGGCAGACCCGGGCGCAGGTCAGGCAGGCCGCGCACTTATCACGGTCGACGATCGCCGCCCACGGGTGGCGGTTCGGCGGGAACTTTGCCAGGGTAAGCGCGCGGGTAGCGGCGGCCCTCGCCCCGGTGACCGTTTCCCCGTCCAAGCGTTCCTCCTCCGGACCAGGGGTGGCGATGCCTTCCCGCATGGTGCTGACCACCCCTCTGCTGGGCGGCCCCATGAGGACGGTGAACCCGGCGGGCGGGACCCTGACCTCGCCCGTTAGGGTGGAAGGCTCTTCGACCACCAGGAGGTCCGGCCTTACCTCTATGATCTGCTCGGTGATGTGGTCCAACGCCACGACCAGGGGCGGGGCGGCGATCACCTCCGGCTCGTCGGAGCGGACGAAGATCACGCCCTCGTCCTGAGCCTGTCGATAGATCAGCTCGTCGACGCCGTAGGCGGCCATCTCCGGAGCGAACACAACGGTCTGCGGCCTCCTCGGACCGGCCCGCAGCCCCCTAGCCGCGGCGACCGCACGGATGAAGGCCGAGCGGGACGTCCCCGGCCACAGAACGAAGGCCACGCTCCGCGGGTCCCGGCAGACCTTGCGGTCCTCGACCTCCTCCAGCGATGCCGTGCCGGGAGCGGCCGGACGTCTTTCCCGTTCGGGGGCCAGAACGATGGCCGAACACTCCAAGACCATCTCCTCGCCGTCGCTGCTGAGCCTCGCCGTGAACCTGCCGGGAGAGCCATCGATGGCGAGAAGCTCTGCGTCGACCACATCGAACCCCCCGGGGGTCCGCAGGGCGCATTGACGGAGCATGCTACCGTCCCGGACCAGCGTGGCCATCCCGCCCTGGCGCACGACCTCCCGCACCGCCTCCAGGGCCGATGCGCCGGATCCGACCACCAGGACCACGGGGGCCATCATGGCCTCGCCTCCAGCAGGGCGGCCATCCGCCCGCCCGCGGTGGTGCCCTCCTCCATGCTCTCCCTCAGGTCCTTGGGCCCGCCGCAGGTGCCGGCCACGATGACGTCCTCGAGGTCTGAGCGGAGGTAGCCCTGCGCGTCCACCTCAAGCCCGAACGCCACGGCCAGACGAGGTGTGTCCGGCCGGGGGACCAGGCCAACGGACAGCATGACGACGTCAAAGCTCTCCTCGACCACGCTGTCGGCCGGGGTTGCATATCGTACCGTCGGCCGATCGCCTTCCAAGATCTCCGAGGGCCGGGAGCGTACCGCCCGGACCAGCTCATCTTCGGCAGCCCATTCCTCCGGCGTCGGCTCGGAGCGGTCCATCGGCCTCCAGTCCATGAAGAAGAAGGTGAGCCTCAGGTCCGGGTACAGGTGGCGGAGCCTCCGTCCAATTTTGGAGGCGTACTTGCAGCAGGCCTTGGAGCAGTATGGCATCCCCCGCTGGGCGTCCCTGGACCCCACGCACTGTATGATCGCCATACTCTCCGGGACCCTGCCAGTCGAGGGCACGGTGAGGGCATTGGTTTCCGCCAGCGATCTCTCCACCTCCAGGGACGACAGGACGTTGGGGCATTCCCGATATCTAAGGCGGGCGTCCTTTCCGGGGTCGTAGGGCATGGCTCCAACAGCGATGATGACCCCTCGGAAGTCATAGTCCTCGCAGCCCTCGGGACTTCTAATCGTGGCCCGGAACCCCTCCCGGTTGCGGCCCACGTACCCTACCTCGGCGGCGGTGATGAGATTGATCAGAGGGTTGAGCAGGGCCTCCCTCCTCAGGTCGTAGGGATGGCAGGCGTCACAGTGCTGGCAGGACGGCGAGCCCTTACATGATAGCTGGGAGGCCATTCCGCCCAGCGAGGGATCGCTCTCCACCACCGTCGAGGGCAGACCGCGGCGGGACAGCTCGACCGCGGCAGCAAGACCGGAAGCGCCGCCGCCCAATATGAGGACCTGATTCATCGCCACACCCCACAGCCTGGCCATTCTCATCGATTTTGGCTATTTAATATTGGCGTTTTCGCTATGCTGAAACTGTTAATTATTCCGGGGTCCATGCTACAGCATGCGCTATGCCGCCTTCACGGTGGACGTGGACCGGGACGTCAATGAGGCCAGGGCGGGGAATGTGGAGAGTTTGTGCCGGAGGAGCACCGTTACCCGCTACACCTCCACCAGGAAGGGGCTGCAGGCACTGGTTGAGATGCTGGACGACCTAGGCGTCAGGGGCACTTTCTTCTGGGAGGGCCGAGCCGCGGAGGTCCTTTCCGGCGAGCTAAAGCTTCGTAACCTCATGCAGGGCCACGAGGTCGCGGCCCACGGCTACGAGCATGAGGATCTGACCGGGGAAAGCACCGGGGTCCGGCTGTCCGAAGAGTGGTTGGACGCCATCGTAGGCCGCTCCCTGTCCGCGGTCGAGGGAGCTTTCGGCTTCTGCCCGGAGGGCTTCCGCTGCCCCTACCAGCACATCGATGATACGGTGGCCAGAGTGCTGATGCAGCGCGGCCTGCGGTACGATTCCACGCGGTTCGGCGAGGTGGGGGCGGGATTGAGGCCGTACCGCCTGACCAGCCCCCTCCTGGAGGTTCCTCTGGCCCAGGGCCGGGATGCGACCGGGCGACGGCTTCAGTCCTACCTCTGGCCGATGCATGAGGGGCGCCGGGGACCGGACGATTACCTCCACCTCATGTCTCTTCACGACGATGGTCTGCTAGTCCTCGCCGATCACAGCTGGCACATCGCCGAGTCCCTGGACGGGGAGTGCGGAGCGAACCGCATGGGGCGGGAGCTGGCCAAGGTGAGGAGGGTGCTGGAGGGAGCGATGGATCGAGGGATCGAGCTGGTGACCGTGGCGGAGTACCTCCGTTCGAACGCCGCTGATCGGTGAGGAGCGATCATGGCCGGCGCGTTCCGGGCAGCGCTAGAAGCGGCATGGACGACGCTCGAAGGCCGGGACCATTCCGCCCTGGCCGCCGATGCCGGAGTAACTGTGGAGAAGGGGATGATCATGCTAGACCTCCTGGACCAAAGGTGCGTCATATGCCTGGAGGAAAGGAGGATGAGCATCGAGGGAGAGAACGTCGACGAAGCCGTGACCATCCTGGTCCTCCACTATCTCGTTCTAGCCTCCGGGACGGTACCCTCGGGGAACCTCCTTTCATTCCGCCAGCTGCACGGGGGCGCAGTCTATTATGCAGCGTTCAAATCGAGGGTGAACGACGTGCTCGGAGAGCTCTATCGCCGACACCCCGCCCCGCTCTTACAAGCGCTGGACAAGATGGGGGCGGAACGGTCGGGAAATTCGGCGTTTATCCTCTGGGTGTTACCCCGCCTCCCGGTGACGTTGTTCCTTCGGGAGGGCGACGAGGAGGTCCCGGGGACCGCCACCCTGCTCTTCGATGCGACCGCTCCTCTCTTTCTACCCGTCGAGGACCTGGCAGAGGCGGGGACATGGGTCGTCGACCGCTTGACCCGGGTGACCGGCGATCAGCTCAGGCCGACGAACCGACCATCGTCGGTATAATCGATACGCTTGGCCGCCGGCTCGGACGGAAGGCCGGGGATGAGCATTATGTCTCCACACAGCGGAACAATGAACCCGGCTCCGGCGGAGAGGAGGACTTCCTTCACCGTAAGGGTCCACCCCCGGGGCGCGCCCTTGAGCTTGGGGTCGTCAGTGAGGGACAGCTGGGTCTTGGCCATGCACACCGGCAGCTTGTCGTTGCCAGCCAGCTCGATGGCCCGGATGTCGCGGAGGGCGGTGCCGATGTACCGTACGTCCTTGGCCCCATAGATCTCGGTGGCGATGATCCGGATCTTCTCCTCGATGCTGAGGCCAGTGGCATAGAGCGGCCTAAAGTCGCTGCGTTGGGTGCCCAATACCTCCATGACCATCTCCGCCAGCTCCTTCCCGCCTTCCCCTCCCCGGGTGAAGACCTCGGAGAGGGCGCAGGGCACCCCCAGCCGGGCGCAGTGCTCCCGCACCGCCAGGATCTCCTCTTCGGTGTCGGTGCCGAAGCGGTTGAGGGCCACCACCGCCGGCACCCCATACTTGCGAACGTTCTCGATATGCTTGTCCAGGTTGGAGAAGCCTCTCTGCAGCGAGGCGAGGTCCGGTCCCTCGCACCCCACGGCATCCTGGAGGCACGCTCCGCCGTGCATCTGCAGCGCCCGGATGGAGGCGACGATGACCGCGCAGTCCGGCCTGAACCCGCCCTCCCGGCAGACGATGTCGAAGAACTTTTCCGCCCCCAGGTCGGAAGCGAAGCCTCCCTCGGTGACCACCACGTCGGCCAGTTTCAGGGCGTACCGGGTGGCCAACAGGCTGTTGTTGCCGTGGGCGATGTTGGCGAACGGGAACCCATGGACGAAGACCGGCTGGCCCTCGAGGGTCTGCACCAGGTTGGGTTTGATGGCGTCCTTCAGCAGGACGAGCATCGCGCCCACGCAGTCGAGCTGACCGGCGCGGACCGGTTCACCTCTCATGTTGTATGCGACCACGATGCGCTCCAACCGCGCCCGAAGGTCCCCGACCGACGTTGCCAAGGCCAGGATGGCACTTATCTCCGACGCCGCGGTGATGACAAAACCGCTCTCGTGCGGCACCCCGCCCACCTGCCGTCCCCCTAGCCCCACCACGATCTCCCGCAGCTCCCGGCAGTTCATGTCCATGGCCTTCTTCCACACCACCCGGGTGGGGTCGATCTCCAGCTCGTTACGGTGGGCGATGTGGTTGTCCACCATGGCCGATAAAAGGTTATGCGCCGAGGTGACCGCGTGGATGTCCCCGGTGAAATGCAGATCGATGTCCCACATCGGATAGACCTGAGCCATCCCTCCGCCGGTGGCTCCCCCCTTGATGCCGAACACCGGCCCCATCGACGGCTCCCGCAAGGCGCCCATGACCTTGACCCCGATGTGCCCCAGAGCCTCCATCAGGCCGATGGAGGTGACCGTCTTCCCTTCCCCGGCCTTGGTGGCGGTGATGGCGGTGACCAGGACGAGCTTTCCGTCCTTCCGGCCGTCGAGGCGGCGGAGGACCTCCAGAGGGACCTTAGCCATATACCGGCCGTGCAGCTCCAGATCGTCTCGGGACAGGCCGATGGTGTCGGCGATGCCTTCGATGGGCTGCATGACGGCCTCCTGAGCGATATCGATGTCGGCCTTCATTCTAGGAGGGAACGCAAAGGCGTTAGAAATACAGTTCGGGGGGATGTAAGAGCTTCTAAGAGGGCAAGGGCCCCGATGAAAGCATGTTTTCCAATTATCTATAAGGATAGGGGCGGCGCACAGATGTTCAAGAGTAAAAGTATATTTATAGAAATATATATTACATCTAATTTCAAGGAAGGTGCGTTGATTGGGGTTCAACTGGGGTTTCCTTGCGGTCAAGAGGACCGGGGCGGGGGTAGCGGGAACGGTGCTGGCGTCCTTAGGCTTTTCGGCCGATGCCACGCACCGGCACATGAGGGCGGACGCACGCCGGCTGTTCCAGCAGGCATCGGAGCTGGAAAAGGAGAGGAAGGGGATGGGGCGCTCCTTCCTAGTGACGGAGCTTGATAGTTGGACCTTCTTTGAGAGCAGCAGCGTCATGATGGATACAGACATCGCCCGGCTCGCTCGAGAACTCAACGCGGATGTCTGCTGGGCGTATGCCATCTCCACATCCTGGTCGTTGGGTGCGGAGTACGCCCGCCCCGACGGGACGACGCGAACCAAGGGGTTCTACCTGGATGTCGATCTCGTGGCATCGGGGTCAGATGCCTTCGGTGTGAGGCAGGTGCGGGATAAGGCAGGCAGGGCCGTCGGCTTCGAGATGGTTCCAAGGGCGCTCATCGGCCCCCGCGGCGAGCTGATCCCTCCAGAGCGTGTGGGAAAGGAGTACCTTCTGGGGCCGGCCCTGCCCGGAGAGTCTGCAGAGCTTAAGGTGTGCGACGACGAGAGCTTGATCAGGTTCCTGGTCAAGATAGGGGTTCCCATTGGCGCGGTGCTCGACCGACGCTACTGCAGCGTACCGGACATGGTCTCCAGGGACTATCCCGGAAATGTCGCCGAGGCCTGCCTCGCGGGGATCAGAAGGGACAGCGACGTCTTGGCCGCCCTTGGGAATAATGGCCGGACCGAGGACGGGAGCTGGCTGTACCTCTCCGGACCGCTGGTAAGGGCGGGCAAGTTCGGCCTGGAGCAACCGAAGAGGTCGTTCCTCTCCCGCCTGATGAGAAAGCCGGACCCCGTGGCCACCTGATCCCGGCGGCTGACACTAGGCTTTCGTGGCCATGTGGGACCATGATCCTGCGGCGAGGCGACGCCAAGATTAAGAACCGCACCGTGCCTACCGTGCTGAGGTCCCACCGATGGTTGCCAATGTCATTCACGGTCCCGAGGTCGCGGAGCAGATAAAGCAGGAGCTGAGGATAAAGATTGCAGAGCTCAAGGAGCGGGGGGTCATCCCGGGTCTCGCCGTTGTGCTGGTAGGAGAAGACCCGGCATCCCAGCAGTACGTCCGCAACAAGGCCAAATCATGCCAGGAACTAGGGATCTACTCCCGTACCATCCTTCTGCCGGCGGACACGCCGGAGGCGAAGGTGCTGGAGACGGTCGACGAACTTAACGCCGATCCGGCCATACATGGCTTCCTCGTGCAGCTGCCTCTTCCCAAGCACATCGATGAGAACAAGGTCATCATGCGCATCGATCCGGCCAAGGACGCCGATGGCTTCCACCCCATCAACGTCGGGAGGATGCTGATCGGCAACCCTGTGTTCCTGCCGGCCACCCCGCACGGCATCCAGGAGATGCTGGTCCACTCCGGGAACGACCCCGACGGCAAGCACGTGGTCATCGTCGGCCGCAGCAATATCGTGGGCAAGCCGCTGGCAGCCATACTTATGCAGAAGAGGAAGGGCTCCAACGCCACGGTCACGGTTTGCCACTCGCGCACTCAAGGCCTCGATGCCATCGTGCGGACCGGGGACATCGTCGTCGCAGCCATTGGTTCCCCGAAGTTCATCACAGCGGACATGATCAAGGAAGGGGCGGTGGTCGTTGACGTGGGCACCAACCGAGTGGAGGACCCCACGGCCAAGAACGGCTACCGGTGGGTGGGCGACGTGGACTTCGACGCCGTAGCCCAGAAGGCTTCGGCCATCACTCCGGTGCCAGCAGGCGTCGGTCCCATGACCAGGATCATGCTGATGAAGAACGCGGTGATGGCGGCCTGCCGGGCCGCTGGGGTCGAATACTAGGGCTGAAGCGGCGGGGCCTGTAGCTGGTAATCAGTCAATGCGAAACAGACATGCTCTGTCCATTTCGCCCTTGGCCGCGCCGCCGTTCCTGGCCACGAATAGATTCCAGGCCTGGAGCAGGAAATCGTATTGATCGTCCCCCGGCCCCAGGACCTCGATGGTGCCCTCCATCTGCCTTCCCTTAAGCTCCGGGGGGCCTCCCATGATGACCACCGAGCCCTGAACGTTAGCGGCGCTCCGCGCTCCATCGCTCGGCGGCAACAGACCGCCCATCGCCGCCTGGTCGAAGTTGCGAGGGTTGGAGTAGAACCACAGAGCTGACTCCATTATCACCTCGGGATCCCTCTTAAGACAGGCATCACGGAAGAGATCGGTAAACTCCCCGATGATGTCCTCGCGGGGCAGCGGACCCATGCTCACCGCCACCGTGTCGGAGGGGAGGTAGGGAACCTCGGCCGGGAACATCACCGGCATGGTACCTGGGCACCGGTCACGGTCGGTGGAGCGGTCTCCCCGGAAGAACCGATTCATGGCTCCCCTGTCCACCGACATCCATCTCAGCAGCTGAGGAGGAAGAATCGTTTCACTCCCGGCGGCGCTCTCCACGCTGCGAGCCGGGGAGCTTACCCCCGACAACTCGGTGCCCAACATCATACCTGCTTTGTAGCAAGCCCCCTATATAGGTTTCGATATATTTTCAATATCATTTATAATAATTCTAAAAGATTAATCTTCCGGGTATGTGGCCGCGGGGGCGTACTGCCCATGGAAAACTATTAAGAATTCGCGTTCATACCCCATGCAGATGCTGAGAGAGTGCACCGAACACGGATACTTCCGGGGCGAGAAGTGCCCGGTCTGCGGCGAGGAGGGCCGATTCCTGATGAGCGACGAGGAGCTCGAGCGGATCGGAAGGACCATGGCCGGAGCTCTCCGCCACTTCCCTGACAAGTTCAACCTGAAGATGGACGAGCAAGGCTTCGTCTCCATCCGGGATTTCATAGCCGCGATCAAGCGGTACAACCCCCGCTATCACTGGCTCAGGCCGCACCACATCATCGCGCTCATTGAGACGGACCCCAAGGGGCGGTATCAGGTGAGCAACGACTTGATCCGAGCGACCTACGGTCACTCCTTGAACCTGGACCTCAGGCTGCCGACCGACAACATCCCCGAGGCGCTGTTCTATCCGACCACTCCCGAAGAAGCAGACATTATTCTGGAGACCGGCCTGAAGCCGTCCGACCGCAAGATGGTCCACCTCTCCAAGACCTACGGCGATGCCCTCAAGGCCGGCCAGGTACGCACCGACGAGCCCATCATCCTGGAGATCGATACCGTGGCGCTCATCGCCTCGGGGGTCGAGGTCCAGAGGGCCGCCCGCACCGTCTTCCTGGTCCGAGAGGTCCCTGCAGACTTCCTGCGGAAGGCCGAAGAGGAGGAGCTCGTGGTGGAAGAAGAGGAGACCGATTGAGCCTCCCTACCGTAAGAATGATAACGCTCCCCGCTCACTTCTGAAGCATGCCTGAGCGCGCGGTTCAGGGCGGGGAGGCGGCGTTCCCGCTCGACAAGCACATCCTGTCCTACCACTGGGACGATTTTGAACCGCATCTTACCATTTATGATCGGGCGGCCCGCAAGGTCGATGAGCTGCCCCTCGACCGCCTTGCCCTCGCCGTGGGGGGCGAGAGGACGTGCGTGGGGCGGTTCGACGAGCATGGCTACCGCCCCTGTCCTGCCGACCGGCGGGTTGGTCGGTTCGAGACCTGCCAAGCGTGCGCTGCGCCCTGGATCCCGGTGCTTGATTGTGTCTTCGAGCCACAATGCAACGGAGACCGTTGCGATCATCCCGAGTTCTGCGTCCGGAGGCATCTGGTGTACCTCGCCTCCTTCGGCAACCTTATCAAGGTGGGCATGACCAGCGCCTCGAGGCTGAGGGAGCGGGCCATCGAGCAGGGGGCGGACGCGGTGCGGCCGATCTTCGAGTGCCGGGACCGTCGGGAGGCCCGGACCCTAGAAAAAGAAACATCCCGTCGTTTCAAGATCCCTCAGGAGATCAGGATCTCGAGGGTGGCGAGGACGTGGACCGGGCGGCCCTCGAAGGAGGCGATGCAGCATGTGCATGAGCATTATCTCGATCGCATCGGCCGCTGGCGGCAGCCTGTGGAGGCTGAGCTCACGTTCCTCGACGCCTATCCGCTGCGGACGATGCCGAGGTCCCCACCCCAAGCGGCGAGGACCGAGGGAGTTCATCGCGGCGAGGTGCTGGGCGTCAAGGGTCGATTCATGATCTACCGTGATGACCGCACTGGACGTTCGATGTTGCTCAACCTCAGCGACCTACCGGCCAGGAACGTCGCCGTCCTGGAGTGACCTCCACGGCCAGGCCGGACACGCCGGTCTTGGAGGTAAGGGGCCTCAAGGAAAGTCTTTTTATGGATATCAGTATTAAAGGCGTTACCCGCTGGAGGGCGTGTCCCTATGTCCGTTGTATTGACGCCAGACCAGATAACCAGCAAGTACGGCAAATTGTTCTGCAAGGGCATCTATACCCTGGTGGATGAGAGGAACGGCGTGGCTACCATCATCGAAGAGTGCATGGCCAAGGGCCCGGTGGAATGGGACGCGGCGAACCGCCGGCGGGCGGGAGGAGCGCTCACCGACATTCGGGTCGAGGGCACCACCCTGATCATGGATGCGATCATCGGCGAACGGGAGGTCAGCTTCGGCCCCGCGTCAAAGGATGTGGGAGGCCAGGGTCTGAAGGCGCTGCGGGTCGAGGGCGACCGGGTCATCACCACCTGGGTCGGCCTGGCCGGAGCCAGCGTTGGAATAGGGGCATGCATGCCTCAGGGGCCCGGGACCATCGAGGCAGTATACCCCGATGATGTCAAGATCGGAGGCGCCCACCGGGTCGAGGTCAGCGTGGTCACCCCTAAGCTGGTCCGGGTAATCTATTCCGTAGACGACACCGACACCAAGGAGAAGGGGGCATCGTGGGTTCTCATGCTCCAGATGGCCAGAGCGATAAAGCTGGGGCATTACCTTGAGCACAAGATCGTGCAGCTCAACCCCAATGTGCCGGAGAAGACCACCAACTGCGTGGCGGTAGGGGTCTCATTTGCCGTCGCGGAAGGGGACGTCCCGGCATTGACCGAGGAAGTCATCAAGTTCATCAAGGACCATACTGTGAGCGAGAACACCACTCTCGCCGTCTTCCAGGGCCTCAAGGTCCCGGAGGAGGTCGTGAGCTACGGCAGGAAGGCCAAGCGGGAGATCCTCAAGGTCGAGGAGGCCCGAGGGGTGGCCGAGCGCAACGGCGTGCGCCTGGTCGAGGTCACCGGTAAGCGGGGGACCATCGGGGCGGTGGCCGGGATCGGCTGCTTCGACCTGGGGTTGGAAGCGGCTGGACTGCCCGAGGATGCATTGCGGTAGGCCGGAACGGTCATGTCCGAAGAGCACGAGGAGGGCAAGGCGATCAAGGATGAGATCTCCAGAGTCATTGCCAGCACAGCATATAACGCCTACGAGAAGCGGCTGATGAAGGAGGTCCGGGAGAGTAAGATGCCTAACCACGTGGCGGTCATCATGGACGGCAACCGCCGCTTCGCCAAGGAGTTCGGCCTTACCACAGCCGAGGGTCACGCCAAGGGGAAGGACAAGCTGGAGGAGCTTCTGGATTGGTGCATGGAGCTGGGAGTGAAGGTCCTTACGGTGTACGCGTTCTCCACCGAGAACCTCAAGCGAGACCTCGATGAGGTGGAGAGCCTGATGAAGCTGTTCGAGGACAACTTCTACCGGCTGGGCGATGATGAGCGCGTCCACCGCTACCAGATCAAGGTCACCGTGCTGGGCCAGAAGGACCTTCTGCCAGATAACGTCAAAGAGGCTATCGACTACGCCGAGAGGAAGACCGCAGGATACTCGAACTATTTTTACAACATCGCCACCGCCTACGGTTCGCGGCAGGAGATCATCCAGGCCATCAAGCAGATCGCCCAGAAGGTCAAAGATGGGGAGCTGGAGGTCGACGATATCGACGAACGGACCTTCTCCAACTATCTATACACTGCGGACTTCCCAGACCCCGACCTCATATTGCGGACCTCAGGCGAGGAGCGCATCTCCAACTTCCTGCTATGGCAGCTGGCCTACGCCGAACTATACTTCACCGACGTCTACTGGCCTGGCTTCCGCAAGATCGATTTCCTGAGGGCCATCCGCTCCTACCAGCTGCGGCAGCGCAGGTTCGGGAAATAACAACCTATTTGTAGCGACCTACCTTAGCCCATCTAGTTCAGAGGTAGCCCATGCACCGGGAAGACATCATCTTCTTACATGCTCCCAGCGTCTACGATTTCAGGAAGCGCTCCATCTTCTACGGCCCGGTAAGCGATCTGGTGCCGTCGACCCCGGTCTTCGAGATGTACCCCTTCGGCTTCACCACCATGGCCAATCGGCTGAGCAAGGAAGGCTACCGGGTGCGCATCATCAATCTGGCCAGCATGATGCTGAACGATCGCCGGCTGGACGTCGAGGCCCTGCTGGGCAAGCTGCGCGCGGACGTCTTCGGCATCGATCTCCACTGGCTCCCCCACGCCCACGGCTCGCTGGCGGTGGCCGATATCGTCAAGAAGCTGCACCCTGAGTCCAAGGTACTGTTCGGCGGGTTCTCGTCCTCCTATTTCCACGAGGAGCTCATAACCTACCCTCAAGTGGACCTTGTGCTAAGAGGTGACTCCGTCGAAGAGCCCCTGGCCAATCTCATGGCTGCGCTGGAGAAGGGCGGGGACCTGTCCTCGGTCCCCAACCTGACCTGGAAGAGGGACGGCAAGGTTACCGTGAACCCCCTAACCTGCGTGCCGGAGGACCTCGACTACTTGGACATCGACTACGGCTGGATCATCAAGTCGGTGATCAGGCACCGCGACCTTGAGGGAGCCAAGCCGTTCAAGGACTGGGACCGCTACCCGCTGACCGCGGTGTTCACCGTCCGTGGATGCAACCAGAGCTGCGCGGTCTGCGGCGGCAGCTGCGGAGCTATGCGCAGAGTGCTGGGTCGGACCCGGCCCGCCTTCCGCAGCCCGGAGAACGTGGCCCAGGACATCGCCGACGTGCAAGCGTTCATCGATGCCCCGGTCTTTGTTGTCGGTGACGTCAGGCAGAACGGGGACCGTTATTCGGAGCGGTTCTTCCGCCGGTGCCGCGAGCTGGGCGTGGACGACAACGTCGTCCTGGAGCTGTTCACCCCCGCCCCCGCCTCCTACTTCGAGGAGGCCCGGCAGACCTTCGACCGCTACTCCATTCAGTTCTCACCGGACTCCCACGAGGAGAAGGTCCGAAATGCCCTGGGGCGGCGGTTCGACAACGCGTCGATGGAGAAGAGCATAAGCAACGCACTGGCCAACGACTGCCAGCGGTTCGATATGTTCTTCATGATCGGCCTGCCCGAGCAGACCCCTTCCTCGGCCATCGAGTCCGCTAACTACACTCGCAAGCTGTACGCTCAGAACGGCAACGACCACCGTCTCCTGATATATACCTCCCCCCTCGCTCCGTTCCTGGACCCTGGCAGCTTCGCCTTCGAGAACCCCGGGAAGTTCGGCTACCGCCTGTTTGCCCGCACCCTGGAGGAGCACCGGGCCCGGCTGGAGAACCCCAACTGGAGGGATGTGCTGTCGTACGAGACCGTCAACCTCACAAGGGACCAGATCGTTCAGGCGTCCTACGACGCCGCGGATCTCCTCAATCAGGTCCGGGTCGAGGTCGGCCTCATGACCGCCGAAGAGCTGAAAGAAAGGGAGGCGAGGTCCATGGACGCCCGCCAGCTTATGGGCGAGGTCGACCTGGCCATGGAGCTGAAGGATCGAAATGAAAGGGAGGCCACCTTGGCGAGGTTAAAGCAGAGGGGCGATGATCTCATGGAATCGACCATCTGCCAGAAGAGGGACCTGGAATGGGATTCCCCCAGCGTGTTCCGTTCCATCCCCAAAGTGATGTACTCCCTGGTGTTCCGGCGGAGACCGAGGTCCGGTTAGCTCTTACCCAGCTCCTGGGACCGCTTGGTGGCGGCGTCCACCGCATCCATGAACGCCCCGCGCACTGCCGCCTCTTCCAGCACCCGCATGCCCTCGATGGTGGTGCCCGCCGGCGAGGTGACCATGTCCTTGAACTGCGCCGGATGGCCCTTCACCTCGAGCACCGTCTTGGCCGCACCCAGCACGGTCTGGGCCGCCAGGGTCTGGGCCACGTCCCGCGGCAGACCGGCCAGCACCCCGCCGTCGGCCAGGGCCTCGATGACTAGGTAGATGTACGCCGGGCCGCTACCGCTCAGGCCGGTGACGGCATCGAGCAGCTTCTCGTCCATGGCGAAGGCGACCCCTACGGAGTCGAGGATCTTCTGCACGGTGTCCTTGTCCTCCTTCTTAGCCGACTTGCCCAAGGCAAAGGCAGAGGCTGAAGCCCCTACCAGGCAGGGCTGGTTGGGCATCACCCGGATGACCCTTACTCCCCAGTTGAGGTGAGCCTCGATGAACGAGATCTTGACCCCCGCGGCGATTGAGATCACCAGATGGTCCGCCCCGAGCATTGGCTTCAGCTCGTCGAGGACCGGAGCGACGATATTGGGCTTCACTGCCAGCACGATGGTGTTGGCCTCCCTGACCACCTCCACGTTATCGGCGGTGACCGATATCCCCAGAGTGCGGGCCACATAGTCCCGTCGCTCGGGAACGACCTCGCTGGCGATGAGCTCGCTGGGGGTGCATACGCCTGAAGATATCATACCTTTCATCATCGCCTCGGCCATGTTGCCGGCACCAATGAACCCGAACCTCTTGCTCATCATATCACCAATGTATGTGACGCCCGTGCGGCGTGTTGACGGGGCATTAATGGTCCGATATGTCTTAAACCTGTCACCCGGTCAACGGCCGCTTGCCGAGACCGTGGTGATCCGCTCGCCCCTCGCTTCCTGACCCGGCCCGAGGAAGCGGACCACCTCAGCCATGAACACGGGCAGGTCGTCGGGCATGCGCGAGGTGATGATGTTTCCGTCGACCACGACCGCCTGGTCCTGGTACCGCGCCCCGGCGTTCATCATGTCGTCCTTGAGGGATGGCCAGCAAGTGACCTTGCGCCCGTTCAGGATGCCCGCCGACGCTAGGATCCACGGGCCGTGGCACAGCGATGCCACCAGTTTGCCCTCATCGTGCACCAGGCGTACGAGCTGCGCGAACTCTGGGTGCAGACGCATCTTGTCGGGAGCGTAGCCTCCCGGGACCACCACTGCGTCGAAGTCCGCAGAACGGGCGTCCTTGATCGACATATCGGCCTTGTTAGGCACTCCGTGCTTGCCCTCGAAGCCTTCCTTTCGACCGGAACCGATCACTACCGGGTGGTGCCCTGCCTCCTTGAGGCGGTAGTAGGGATACCAAAACTCGACGTCCTCGTACATGTCCTCGGTGAATATCGCGACCCTCATGTTCCGCACTCCTCTCCATTCTTAAAATCGAACTTATAGGCCGAGGCACTTATACTTTCCACAGTCCTCGCGGGGGCGGGGAGAGGTGGTTGGGACAGGACATTATCATATTCCGTTCTTTGATAATACGTGTTTTATTTTTGTCAAATTTGTACCCTTTTTTGGCCTCCAATGGCACCCATCCAGAATGGCCAGATTGTTAACGCCGGATAACGTATTTATAGAGGCTTACTATTCTCGCATCAATGCTCTTGGACACCTATTTGCCAATAGCAATCTTTGCAGTTATAGCTCTAGGCACGCCCGCTTTTGCGTTCTGGATGACGAAATTCTTCAGACCTACCAGAATGACGGCTTTGAAGCGGGAGACCTACGAGTGCGGTGAGGTCCCCATCGGAGTAGCCCGGGTCCAGTTCCATTTCCAGTTCTATATGTTCGCAATCATTTTCGTTGTTTTTGACATTGTGACCATTTTCTTGATGATCTGGGCCTTGGACTTCGCCAACCTCTCCTTTGACGCAAAGATGCTGATGCTTGCCTTCTTCGGATTGCTCCTGGTTGGGGTGTTCTACGCCCTAAAGAAGGAGGAGAGAATATGGATTTGAGCGCGTACCCCAATGCTATCGCAATGAGCGCCAAGGAGTTCGTGGCGTGGTCCACGAACGTCATGGACGACATCGTCCGCGCCACCGGCGTAAAGAAGGCGCTCGACAAGACGATGGATCCCCTTCTGAACTGGGGCGTCCGTAACTCGATGTACCCGCTGCACTTCGGCATTGCGTGCTGCGCCCTGGAGATGGCTGCCTGCTCCGGTCCCCGTTATGACAACGAGAGGCTGGGGCTGGTCTTCAGATCCTCACCAAGGCAGTGCGATGTCTTGCTGGTCAATGGCTGGGTCACCAAGAAGCTGAGGCCATCCCTCCGGCGACTCTACGAGGAGATGCCCGAACCCAAGTGGACCATCGCCATGGGCGAATGCGCCATCTCCGGCGGCCCGTGGTACGATTCCTACAATGTGGTCCAGGGCGTTGACACTTTCATCCCGGTGGACGTCTACATCCCCGGTTGCCCCCCGAGGCCAGAGGCTCTCATCGACGGGTTCCTCAAATTGCACCAGAAGATCAAGAAGTCGAAGATCGGCGCGTTCATGGAAGACTGAGGTGGGAGCATGGCAGAAGACGTTTCCTATACTGTTGAGCAAGTGAAGAGCAAGATCTCCGAGGCGTTCCCCACCGCGGTCAAGTTCGAGAGCAAGACCAAGCCGCGGCGCCTGTTCATGACTGCGGACAAGGGTTCCTTGTTGAACCTCGCCAAGATGATGAAGGAACAGCTAGGCTTCGACCAATGCAGCCTCGTCACCGGTGTTGACCGGTGCGATCGTATGCAGGCGGTCTACCACCTGACTTCCTATACTAGCAACATCACCGCCGAGATCGTGGTGGACCTTCCCCGCGACAACCCCGAGGTCGACTCCATCGCCCCCCTGTGGGGAGGAGCGAACTGGCATGAGAGGGAGGCCTATGACATGTTCGGCATCATTTTCAAGGGGCACCCCAAGCTGGAGAGGCTCCTGCTCCCGGCCGACTACACCTTCTTCCCGATGAGGAAGGACTGCGACAAGGGGAGGGATTAAGATGGCAGAGATGTGGATAAACATGGGCCCTCAGCACCCCATGACTCATGGGCTGTGGAATATGAGGGTCAAGGTCGACGGTGAGACCATCACCGACGCAGAGCCGGTCATCGGCTACCTGCACCGCGGCTGGGAGAAGATGGTGGAGAACCGCCGTTACCCCCAGATCATCCCCATGGCCGACCGGTTGTGCTACGGCTCCTCTTTCACCTGGAGCCACGTGTATTGCATGGCCGCCGAGGATCTCATGGGAGTAGAGGTTCCCGAGCGGGCGAAATACATTCGGGCGATGTCCGATGAGCTGCAGAGGATCGGTAACCACCTCATGTGGCTCGCCGCCATCGGGCCGGACCTGGGTAACCTGACCATCTTCCTGTACGCCATTCGCGAAAGGGAGATGTTCCTGGACCTGTTCCAGTCGCTGTGCGGGGCCAGGATGACCTATAATTATTGCCGCATCGGCGGCGTGAGGAACGCCGCTCCCCCCAACTGGGAACGTGACCTCGTCCGCACCCTCGATTACTTCGAGAAGAGGATGGACGAGTATGAGGATCTGGTGGACCGCAACAAGGTCTTCCGCATGAGGATGGAGGGCCTTGCCCCAATGTCCGGTAAGGATGCCATCAATCTCGGTTTCACCGGCCCGGTCCTGAGAGCCAGCGGCGTGAAGTATGATATTCGCCACAACGACCCCTACGAGATCTACGACGAACTGGACTGGCACATGTGCACTGCCGAGGAAGGCGACACCTATGCCCGTTACCGCGTGCGCATGGACGAGATGAGGATGTCCATGCAGATCGTCAGGGACATACTGAAGAAGATGCCCAAGGACGGCCCCATAAGAGTAAAGCCGCCTCGCAACGCCCCGGTGGGCACTGGATTCGCCAGGATGGAGGACCCCCGTGGGGAGAGTCTCATCTATATCATCGGTGATGGCACCGACCAGCCCTTCCGTGTGAAGGTCAGGAGCCCCTTGTATGTGATCCTCTCGGGCTCAAAGTACCTGCTCCAGGGCTACAAGGTTGCCGATGTCCCCTCAATCCTGGGCATGATCGATGTCTGCATGGGCGAGACGGATAGGTGATCATAATGTATCTCGACATTTGGCAGTTATTAGGCGGTCTCGTTCACTGGTTGATGGTCGACATCATCGGAGCGATTGTCGGATGGATAGGTTTCCATGGCGTACAGCACTGGCTCGGTACCCCCGGCGTCCTCAACTTCGTGACCATCCTCATTGTTGGACTGATCGTGTTCATAGTAGGCATGCTGGTATCAATCACCTTGATCTGGCAGGAGAGGAAGGAGCTTGGCCGGCTTATGGACCGCCGCGGTACCCAGGTCGGTCCGATCGGCCTGTTCCAGAACTTCGCCGATGCCCTCAAGGTGTTGGTAAAGGAGCACATCGTACCAGAAGCGGCGGATAGCCTTGTTTACAACGTCGCCCCGGTGCTCATCATAGGCATCTCGTTGCTGATGTTCGTTACCATCCCATACAGCCCAGGGTTCTACATGTCGAACTCCCAGCTGGGAGTCCTGCTGACATTCGCGCTGTTCGGCATCGTGCCCTTCGCGGTCCTGTTGGGAGGCTGGGCGTCCAACAACAAGTATACCCTCATCGGAGGGATGCGTGCGGCCGCCCAGACCATCGCTTACGAGGTTCCGCTGTTGCTGTCCGTGGTCGGCGTCATCATCCTCGCTGGCAGCCTCAACTTTTTTGATATAGTCCAATGGCAGCAGGACAATGTATGGCTTATCGTGCCGATGATCATCGGCGCCTTGGTTTTCACCATCTCCATGATAGCTGAGCTGGAGCGAGTTCCGTTCGACCTGCCAGAGGCCGAAGCCGAACTGGTCGAAGGCTGGCAGACGGAGTATGGTGGAATGAGGTTCGGACTCATCATGATGTCCGAGTATGCCCGGGGGTTCGTCGGAGCCTCTCTTTTCACCCTTCTGTTCCTGGGTGGATGGGACATGCCGAGCTTCCTGAACTTCGTCCCCGATGGCATATGGTTCCTGCTGAAGATGTTCATCGTGTTCGGCATCATCATCTGGATCAGAGGAGCGATGCCCAGAATCAGGACCGACCAGATCCTGAACCTCGGCTGGAAGAGACTGTTGCCCCTGGCCTCTCTCAACATCGCCATTGCTATCGTTTTCAAGACCCTGGGGTGGTTGTGATGGCTGAGAAGAAAAAGAATAGACAAAAGGAGCTCGGCCTTACTGGCTTTATCTTTAAGCCCATGTGGCTGACCCTGAAGCAGACCTACAAGGCCAGCAGGCACCGGCCAAACACGGTCCAGTACCCCTGGGAGAAGCTCGTCCTCCCGGACGTATTCCGCGGCCGGCCGGGACTGATATTCGACAAGTGCATCGGGTGCGGCATCTGCATGCGCATCTGCCCCAACCGATGCATCGAACTCATCGAGGTCGAGGACCTTAAGCACGAGGAGGGCAAGCCTCCGGCCAAGGTCAAGCGGCCTCGGGTCAACGTCGGCAGGTGCATGATGTGCGGCTACTGCGCCGAGTACTGCCCCACCGACGCCATGATCGTGACCCCGGAATACGAACTGTCCTCCTTTACGAGGGAAGAAATGATCTACGATCCCTACAAGCTGCAGTTCCCTGGAGTCCCCGGAAACGAGGTGCATATCGAGGAAGTGCTGCCCTCGGAGCTGAAGAAGGGGGTCGCCCCCCGGCCCCATGTCAAGAACGTGGACATACCGGTGGTGGAAGATAAGAAGTGCATAAGCTGCTCCCGATGTGCCAAGGACTGCCCAGTAGATGCGGTCAAGATGGTCGAGGTCGGGGTCAACGAGAAGGGCAGGCCGATCAAGCGCCCGGTATTCGACAAGGAGAAGTGCGTCTCCTGCGAGACCTGCGTTGAGGTCTGTCCCAAGGATGCCTTGAAGATGCAGGAGGTGCAGTGATGCCAATCGAGTGGGATTTACTATTCTTCCTGATCATCGCCGCCGTGACCATAATCGCGGCCGTGGCGGTCATATGGTCCAAGGAGATCGTCCGTAGCGTGGTGTGGCTCACCCTGACCTTCCTATGTGTCGGTTTGGTGTACATTTTCCTCAATGCGGAATATCTGGCCATGATCCAGATCACCATATACGTCGGGGCGGTGGCAGTCCTGATGCTGTTCGGTATCATGCTCACCAAGCGCCGTCTGCTGGGAGGTAACCGTGATGAATAAGCGCAACGTCTTTGTCGGGATCACCCTCGTGGCGTTCCTGGTGGTCGTGCTAGGAGCGCTCCTGACCGCCCAATGGCCGGCCGGGTCCTTGACCATGACCAACAACTACGATTTGAGCAGCACCCTGTTCAACGAGTACGGCCTCGCCGTTATGGTCGTAGGCATAGTGCTGTTCGTTTCCATGCTGGGAGGAGTATTCATCGCTCAGGAGGAGAAGGAATGATAGCGATCGAGTACTTCATCGGCCTTTCGGCCATCCTGTTCGTCATCGGCGCGGTCGGCGTGCTCACCAAGAAGAACGCCATCGTCGTGCTGATGTGTATCGAGATGATGCTGAACGCCGCGAACATCAACTTCGTGACATTCTCCGCATTCTCGGGCAACCTGAATGGAATGGTCTTCGCGCTCGTGTCGATCGCGATCGCCGCCGCGGAGGTCGCGGTCGGTCTGGCCATAGTATTGAATCTGTACAAGACCAGGGATACCATCGGTCTTGACGAAATCAACCTGCTGAGGTGGTAATGATGTACTGGAGCGAGCTTGCTTGGTTGATCCCCATCTTTCCGCTGGTTTCCTTCGTCCTGGTCGGATTCCTGGGGAATAAACTCTTTAAAAAGATAGAGAACGGCGGGTACTTCGCCATCCTGATGGCGGCGATCTCCTGCTTCATCTCCCTGATGGTAGCGTATGAGATACTGTCCGGTGGGTATCCCGAGGGCGTGTTCAAGCAGTCCATGACCTGGATGACCGTGCCCGGGTTCACCTTCAACATGGGCATATACATCGATACGCTGACCGCCCTGATGCTGATCGTTGTGTCCTTCGTGGCCACACTGGTCGTCATCTACTCTATCGGCTACATGCACGAGGAGGGTGTGAAGAAGCGCCGCTACTATGCGGTCATCTCCCTCTTCATCGGCGTGATGCTCGGACTGGTCCTGGCATCGAACTACCTGCAGATGTTCATCTTCTGGGAGCTTGTGGGTCTTTGTTCCTACCTGCTCATCGGGTTCTGGAACACCAAGCCCTCGGCCGCTTCCGCGGCCAAGAAGGCGTTCCTGGTCACCCGGATCGGGGACATCATGTTCATGCTGGGCCTGTTCATCTTCTTCGTCGGTTTCCAGGGCAACCTGGATTTCGACTATATCTTCAACAACGTCAGCGCCTTCAGCGGAGGGAACGACCTGCTCACCCTGGGCACGTTCTTCATCTTCGGCGGCGCTATCGGCAAGTCGGCACAGTTCCCGCTGCACGACTGGTTGCCCGATGCCATGGAGGGCCCGACCACCGTATCGGCCCTTATCCATGCGGCGACCATGGTCAAGGCCGGTGTGTACCTGGTGGCGAGGTCCTACCCCGTCATGGTCCACACCCCGGACACCATGCTGATCGTAGCCATAATCGGCGGATTCACCGCCCTGTTTACCGCCACCATGGCGCTGAACAACCCCAACATCAAGCGGGTGCTCGCCTATTCCACCATCAGCCAGCTGGGCTACATGTTCCTGGCGCTGGGGACCGGCGGATACCTGCTGTCGTTGGATGTGTCCAACGCCGGTTACACTGCCGGCATGTTCCACCTGATGAACCACGCGTTCTTCAAGGCCCTGCTCTTCCTTAGCGCCGGTGCGGTCATCCACGCCGTGCACACCGAGGACATGAGGCTGATGGGTGGGCTGGGCAAGAAGCTGAAGATCACCTCCACGGTGATGCTGTTCGGTTGTCTGTCCATCGCTGGGTTCCCGTTCCTTAGCGGGTTCTTCTCCAAGGACGATATCCTGGCAGTGGTATACGAGGCAGGGGAGCACAACCCCCTGTTTTATCTGCTATACATCATGGCGCTGGTCACTGCGTTCCTCACCGCCTTCTACATGTTCCGCCTATGGTTCATGACGTTCAGGGGCGAGCCGAGGGACCACCACGCCTACGACCACGCGCACGAGGCGCCTAAGGTCATGACCGGTCCGCTGGTCATCCTCGGGTTCCTGGCGCTGTTCTCCGGCCTGATCGCCATATTCATGGGCTTCATGAACATCATGGTGCCCACCCTGGTCGGACCGATCGAGTTCGAGTACGTCGCGCCGGTAGATACCCTGATCGAGACCTTCACCCACTGGCTCACCTATCTGTCGATAGCAGCTGGGCTGGGAGGTATCTTCGTGGCCTACATGTACTACGATCGGAAGGCCTGGAACCCCGACGTCTATGTGGCCACACCGGCCCGCCGGAAGATCTACGACATCCTCCTCGCGAGGTACGGCTTCACCGCCGCCTACGACTGGATCGGCCTCAAGGTCGTCTATGGGGTCGCCAAGGTCGTGGACTGGATCGACCGGAAGATCGTCGACGGAATTGTCAACGGGTTCGCCAAGGTGACAGTCAAGCTGGGCAACTTCCTGCGCAAGGGGCAGACCGGCTTCGTACAGTCATACGCGGCCCTCGTCATTGCGGGGGTGTCGATCATCGTCATCCTCCTCTTCCTCTTTGGAGGCGTGATCTAAGATGTTCGAAAACATTCCCATACTTTCCCTGCTGCTGATCGTCCCGTTCGTAGGAGCGCTGGTAACGATCGGCCTGGGTAAGAACCCCAAGGTCGCCAAGTACCTGGCCTTGGTCTTTTCCGGGATCACTCTGGTCCTCGCGACCCTCGTGACCATGAACTTCTCGCTCAGCGCGCCGCTGGGTACGTCGTTCCAGTTCGAGGAGAACTATGAGTGGGTCAGCCAGCTGGGCATCTCGTACCACCTGGGCGTGGACGGCATCAGCATCCTGATGGTCTTCCTGTCCGCACTGCTCGTCTTCCTGGCCGTCATATTCTCCTGGGATGTGGAGGAGAAGACCCGGTCCTACATGGGCCTCATGCTCCTGCTGGACCTGGGCGTCCTGGGCGTGTTCATGTCCCTGGACTACTTCCTCTTCTACATCTTCTGGGAGGTTGTGCTGATCCCGATGTACTTCCTCATAGCGATATGGGGAGGACCGAACCGGGCCTATGCGTCCATTAAGTTCTTCATATATACCCACGTGGCCTCGCTGGTCATGCTGCTGGGCATATTCGCCCTGTACTTCACCGCGAGCCCCCTGCTGGGCCATCCCAGCTTCGATATGGGTCAGATAGCCACGGTGTCCGGTGACATGGGTCACGCCATCCAGGTCATCATCTACGCAGCGCTGTTCTTCGGCTTCATCGTCAAGATGCCGATGGTACCGTTCCATACTTGGCTGCCTGATGCCCACGTGCAGGCCCCGACCGCTGGGTCGGTCCTGCTGGCTGGACTGCTGCTGAAGATGGGGTCCTACGGTATCATCAGGATCTGCGTCTGGACCTTCCCCAACATCACAATGGAAGGCCAGGTTCTCATCGCGGCCATTGGCGTGGTGTCGATGATTTACGGCGCGTTCGCCTGTCTGGCGCAGACCGACCTAAAAAAGATGGTCGCCTACTCTTCGATCAGCCACATGGGCATAGTGCTCCTGGGCATCGCTACCATGACCGATCTGGGCATGGCAGCGGCGGTGTTCCAGATGTTCGCCCACGGTCTGATTACGGCCGTCCTCTTCATGACCTGCGGCATGTTCCAGCACAAGGCGGGGACCAGAGAGATCCCTCTGCTGGGCGGCCTGGCCCCCAAGATACCCATCGTGTCCACGGTAATGATGATGGGGTTCATGGCATCCCTCGGGCTTCCCGGCCTGGTGGGGTTCATGGCCGAGTTCTCCGTCCTCACTGCCACCTACGACTGGGCGGGCCTGTGGGTCATGATCCCGATCGCCAGCGTGGCCCTGACCGCAGCGTACTACCTGTGGGCCATGCAGCGCTCGATCTTCGGCAACCTTACCACCAAGATCGACACCGAGCACATCCACGATGCATACTGGTTCGAGACCGTCCCCCTGGCGGTCCTGATCGGCCTGATCGCCCTGTTCGGCATCTATCCCCGGCTGATAATGGACATCATCGTGCCGTCGATTCCCCGCATCCTGACCGGGGTGATCTAATATGGCTCTAGACTACAGTGCGTTGTACCCTGTGCTGATCATGGTGGCCTTCGCCGCGGCATTGCCCGCGGTGCATTTGGTCGCCAAGTCCAGCCGGGCGGTGGCCGGGGTGTCCGTGGTGGGCATCCTCGCCTCCATGGGCCTTGTGCTCTACTATATGATGAACGGCTACCCGGTGCCCATGGGCGGCCCGAACACCCCGCTCCTACAGTTCGACGTGTTCGCCGCCCTGTTCGCCCTGGTATTCCAGTCCGTGGCCCTCATCACCGTCCTGACCTCGGCCAGATATATCGAGAAGGACCGCCATCAGGCGGAGTACTTCGCCCTCATCATGCTGGCTACCGCCGGCATGATGCTGACGGCCATGGCCGTGGACCTGATCACCCTGTACGTCGGCCTGGAGGTCGCTTCGATCTCCACCTTCGCCCTGGTAGCCTTCCGCAAGAAGGACAAGCGGGGCGCCGAGGCCTCGGTGAAGTACCTGGTCATAGGTGGGCTGTCGTCCGCGCTGTCCCTGTATGGCATATCCCTGCTGTACGGGATCACCGGGACCACCAACCTCGCCGGCGTCAATGCCGCCCTCGCGGCGATGCCCTCGGGGCTTGACCCCGCTGCCTGGATGGCCATCGCCCTCCTGGTCGCCGGTTTCGGCTTCAAGGTCGCCATCGTGCCCTTCCACATGTGGGCGCCCGATGTGTACGAGGGAGCGCCTACTCCCATCTCCGGCCTGCTCGCAGCGGGCTCCAAGAAGATGGGCATGGTGCTGATGTTCAAGGTCTTCATAGTGGCACTCATCGCCTTGAAGGCCGACTGGCAGGTCCTGGCCGGCGTGCTGGCGATCCTGACCATGACCATCGGTAACGTGGTGGCGCTGCAGCAGACCAACATCAAGCGCATGCTGGCCTACTCGTCCATCGGTCAAGCCGGGTACATGATCATCGCCATAGCCGTAGCCACCCAGTTCGCCGTGGAGGGCGGCATCTTCCACATCATAACCCACGCCTTCATGAAGGGCGGGGCGTTCATGATTGTGGCCGCGCTGTCCTATGTGGCACTGGGCGAGAACATCTCGGACTACAAGGGACTGGCCCGCCGGGCTCCGCTCATCGCGCTGTCCATGGCCATCTTCCTCTTCGCCCTGGCCGGCATACCGCCGCTGTCCGGGTTCTGGTCCAAGGTCATACTGTTCTCCTCTGCCATCGACGCCGCACAGGTCGCCGGTCAGCAGTGGATGATGTGGCTGGCCGTGGCCGGTATCCTGAACAGCGCCCTGTCCCTGTACTATTACGTACGCGTGATCAAGTACATGTTCGTGGACGAAGGCGTCAGCACGGAGAAGCTGAAGATCCCAATGTCGATGAGCGTCGCGATCGCCATCTGCGTCATCGCCACCATCGCCATTGGCCTGTGGCCCAACCCGGTCATCGATATCTGCAGCCAGGCCGCTAGGACCCTGTTCCCGATCTGAGGGCTCAAACCTCTTTCTTCCAACCTTTTAGCGCGTCGAGGACGGAGATCGTCCCGACCACTTCGTCTTTTTCATTTACCACTACTATCTGATTCGCGGCCCAGGAATCCATGACTCGGAGGGCATTGGTCACGCTGTCATCCCGCCGGATCTGCACGCAAGGTTGGTTCCCGGTAAGGATGCAGGCGGTGACGAAATCTCGCACCAGGGCCCTCTTCAGGTCCACCCCCCTTACCACCAGCCGTGCGATGTCGGTGTCCCCGATGAGGCCCGCCAGCCGACCGTCGTCCATCACCAGCACGCTGCCGCTGTCCCGCTCGATCATGGCCTCCAGGGCATCGTTCAGCGTGCCCTCGTAGGGCACCGTGGCAGGATCGGGCCTCATGAGATCCATGACCCGCGCCTCAGTGACGTGCTCGGTATTCTCCATCATGCAGTTGAGTTCGGAACGCTGCGGTCATAAAGGTTGCCGCATGGCCGTTGGGGGCGTGACCGGAGGCCGGAGGCCGATTTTTATTCACTTCGGTGGAACCATTCCCGACAGGGGCTGAAGGGCCCGATAAGCGTTAAGTAATCCCTCAGTATTATCACGCCCCATGGTAGCAAGCTGGGACGCTTCTGTAGCTGAGGAACTCCGCCTGGTGGAAGCGGAGATCAGGAACAGCGTCCAATCCCGACAGCCCCTTTTGACCGAGATAGCGATGCATGTGATCAACTCGGGGGGCAAGCGGATGAGGCCGGGAATCGCCCTTCTTTCGTTCTACTGCGTGGGCGGAAAGGAACGACAGAAGATCATCCAGCTCGCCGCCGCCTTCGAACTCATCCATTCGGCCACCCTAGTGCATGACGACATCAACGATGGCGCCGACACCCGCCGGGGGAATATCGCCGCATACCGTAAGTACGGCCTGCAGAGGGCGCTGATCACCGGCGACTTTCTGTTCGTGCAGGGCTTCCGCCTGGGCGGGGCCATGGAGACCCAGGAGGTCGTGGAGATCGTCGCCGAGTCCTGCTCGGCCATGGCCGAGAGCGAGATCCTGCAGATCGAAGTCGAGCACCGCACGGAGACCCCCCTGGAGACCTACATGAGCATCATCGGGGGCAAGACCGCCCGCCCCATCGAGGCCAGCGCCAGAGTCGGCGCCTACATCGGCGAGGGATCGTCCAGCCAGATCGAGGCCCTGGGGCGCTACGGCCTCAATATCGGCTATGCCTTCCAGATCGTCGACGACATCCTGGACATCATTGGTAAGCCCAACGCCCTAGGCAAGCCACTGGGCATGGATGTACTGGACAGCAAGGCCAACCTCCCCCTGATGATAGCCATGCAGGGCCATTATCCGGGCTCGGACCGCATCGCCGAGGTATTCAAGAAGGATCACAAGACCGAAGAGGAGATCGATGAGGTTCTGGCCCTTGTGCGGGCAACCGATGCCCTGGACAGGGCCAGGGACCATGCCATCAGGCTCAGGGACGCCGCCCTCGACGCGCTCAAGGACCTGCCGCCCTCGACATACCGTGACTCGCTGGTCGCCCTCGCCGGGACGGTCCTGGAGCGGACCTACTGATGAATACCGACTTCGACGTAGTCATCGTCGGCTCCGGACCTGCCGGATCGAGCACCGCCGAGCATGCCGCCCTGGGCGGAGCACGGGTGCTGGTTCTCGAACGCAAAAAGGTCGTGGGGGAGCCGGTGGCATGCGGTGAGTTCATGCCTATGGTGGAGGAGATCAAGGACTCCTTCCCCCGGGCAGAGGACCTCGACCCGGTATTCGACATCCCCCAGGAGTACATCTCTCGGGAGATGGACCTGTTCCGCATCGTGTCCCCCACCGGGCACTTCTTCGATGTGCCCTTCCGAGGATACACCACCGATCGGGACCGCTTCGACAAGTACCTGGCATCTAAGGCGGTGAAGGCCGGGGCAGTCATCAAGACTGCCAGCCAGGTCACCTCGGTCAAGGAGGGCGAGGTCAGCACCAGAGACGAGACATACCGCGCCCGGGTGGTGGTCGGTGCCGACGGCCCGATCTCCAAGGTGGCCATGGGCCTGGGGCTCCCGAGGAACGCCGACCTGTATCCGGCGGTGACCTCTCAGGCAATCGGGGACTTCGAGCCGGTCATGGAGATGCATTTCGGCGGCCTTGCCCCCGGCGCCTACGCCTGGGTGCTTCCAAAGAAGCACGGCGCGAACGTGGGGGTGGGCGTGGCTCCGCGGTTCTCCGGCGGCCGGGTGGGCGATTATTTCCAGGAGTTCCTGGAGCAGAGGCATCTAGAGGTCAAAGGGCGGCCTTTCGGCAAGTACGTGCCGTCCAACGGGCCGCTCAGACAGACCTGCACCGCGTCCGGCCTCCTGGTCGGGGACGCCGCCGGCCATGTGATGGCGGTAAACGGTGGAGGCATCCCCATCGCCATGATATGTGGCCGCATCGCCGGCCGGAGCATCGCCGATCATCTGCGCGACGGCACGCCCCTCACACGGTACGAGGAGAGCTGGAAGCGGCAGGTGTACAAGCCCCTGCGCACCGCAGTGCACACCAAGATGCTGGCGTCCCTGTTCTTCGGCGGCCCTCGCCGTCTCGAGTTCTCCATGCGCTTCCTCGGGGAGCGGCGGATGGGCAACATCCTCCGCTGCCGGCCTTCATTTCCGTGATCGGGAGGAGCGCAGCGGGCTTCCGCAGATGGGGCAGTCGGGATGGTTCTCATCCCACTCTCTGCGACAACCGGTGCATCGGTACTTCCAGTGCACCACTTCCTTTATTTCTTTCATCCCCACGCCACGGAACCTGATGCCCATGACTCGGGCCAGGTTCTGTATCGAGTAGTCGTCGGTCAGCAGCTCGGCCTTCAAGTCCATGGCGAGGGCGAGGACCTCGAGATCGGTGGGCGACAACCTGGCGTCGTCCCCGGTGCGCACTGCTGCCTTGCGGACCGCCTCCGCCGCCTGGGGAGATGGCGACGTGACCCTCAGCATATCCTCCCAGAACGTCAATCGAGGGTCCTTGTACTTTCTCAATTCGGCGATGACCCCAGGAGTCACGTACGCCTCGCCAGGGGGGATATCCTGCATCGAGAACAACGCCGATGTGTCAAGGACAAATCTCACGAAAAGGGCATCACAGGTCAATGGGAAATAACTTCGCAACCGCTAAATATCAAGCCCTTAATGCTCACCCATGCAGAGCATATCGGTCGATCAGGAGGTTGTTGATTTTATCCAGAAGAACAAGCGGGACTATCGGGTCTCCACCTCTTGCTCAGGACCAGTCATCGTGCCCATCTCGGTCAAGGCGCCGAAGGAGACGGACCTCAAGGTGAAGGTCGGCAACAACATCCTCTACATCTCGAGGGTACAGGCACGATACATCAACCGGGTCACCCCTGATATGCTGGACCAGTCTAGGTTGGAGAGCTGCTCGGTCTTCTGACCACGAACGCTTCGTCCGCCGCGTGCAGGGCGATCCTCTCGATATCCAGCCGCTTCTCCTGCGCCACCATCAGCTCGGGCGTGGCCATGGTGGCCGGGCGGTGGGGGACGATGGTGCACGGGGAGCCCTTCTGGATCGAGATCTCGTAGGTCCCTATGCGCTTGGCAATGGCCTCGATCTCCAGCTTGTCCAGCCCGATGAGGGGACGGACCACCGGGAACTCCAGTCCGGACTGCTCCGAGACTATGTTGTACAGGGTCTGCGACGCCACCTGGCCCAGCGATTCGCCGGTCACCACCGCATCGGCTCCCAGGCGACGGGCCAGGTTCCTCGCAGTCTTGAGCATTGTGCGCTTGCACAGCACGCACTGCAGATTGTGCTGACAGCGTTCATGGATGAGCAGTTGGTTGACACCGTGGGGAGCGACATAAAGATCGATGGGTTTGCCCATCGCCTCCTCCAAACGGGACGCCAGGCTCAGAGCCTTGTTGACGGCCGAGCAGTCGGCATACGGGCGATTGTCCATATGCAGGAGGGCGATGTCCGCGCCGTTGCGTTCCATCACATATGCTGCCACTGGGGAGTCGATGCCCCCCGACAGCAGACATACTGCCTTCATCTTCCGTCACCCCTGGTCATGAGAAATGCACTCGGAGCTGCTTAGTTATTGATCCGGGGGATATCCTGGACGAAAGTGGGGTACTCGATCTCGTCATCGTCGCCTTCGTCGGCCTCGACGACCAAAGAGAACAATACGTTGAGGACCTCCTTCATCTGCTTCATCTCGTTCCGAAGCTCGTTGATCTCGCGTATGAGGTCCTCATTGCTCTTGGTCATGGTCCAACCCCGGTTTTTGCCTAAGCACAACGTGCGATATAAGGATATTCCAAGAAGGTAACGCTGGCGAAGGGTTGAGGGTAGCAAGCGGGGCGCGTGGGGTCGTCGTCTGCTTCTGACGAGCAAGTGATCCCGTGATCCCATGGCCTTTATCGAAGCTACGAACATCAGGACATTACCGGCCACTATCAGGGAACGAGGGGTTCACTGCCATTCATCAAAACGAATGCCCAATCCCAGGTATAGTTCGTGCTTGAGATCCATAGCCAACTGCTTTGCCTCGTTCATTATTGCCTCCTCATCCTCCGCATCCGGATGTGCCGAGACAATTTTTGTCATGCCGATCAGGTAATCCCTGACATAATCGTTGATGATGGTACAGACCTCCCTGTTCCTGTTGGTATTCGAATATTCTTCGAAAAAACACTCTTCAATCATATTGTACGCGTCAGGGAAGGCGTCCACTACGTCCCGGAAAGCGCCGAGCTCCTTCTTCATCCAAAACTCATCGGAGAGTGCATTGTCAAGTGTCTGAATCATCAGGCTGTACATCTTATCGATGTTCGGCCCTTTCTCGGCCAATTTTCCCTTGTTGATCTTCACTGCGATATCCACATATACTGGATTTATGAAATCGGACGCTTCAATCTTTGACAGATGCAGATTGGTCATTTTTATCCTAATTTGAAAATACAATAGTGTTCTATTTGAACTTGCACTCCTGAGGAGCAAATCTGATTATTCAGATAGATAGCGCTTGGGAAATGCAGTTGATCTGGATCTTATGATCCGACGGGATTGAACCTGAACATGCCTTTCGGCACCCTCATCTCGAATCTGGCTCCTTTGCCAGGTATCCCATTCTCCCGTAGAGAAATGCCAGTGATCGCCAGTATCTCTTTGGAGAGGAAGAGGCCAAGGCCTGTGCCTTTTCCATAACCCCGCTCGAATATACGTTCCTTCTCAGCATAAGGTACTCCTTCTCCATCATCCTCATAGGTGATGAGGAGATCGCCATTGTCACCATCAGCACAACAAAACCGGGCTGAGACGGGTTTCCCTCCATACTTGACGCTGTTCTCAAGGAGATTGTAGAACACCTTGCCCAGCATCGGGTCGGCGAAGAGTTCCAGATTGCGACCTCTCTCGCAAACTTCGATATTTTTGACATCGAGCAACTTGTTATCTCCTGCTACCAGCTCACTTACATTTTGCCAGCTTGGTGCTACGGTCCCTAGGTTTTGATAGTCTTTGGTGAAGTTTATCTGGGCCCAGATATTGTTGGCCGCCTTCTCTATCTTGTCCATTCGGGCCAGGGTCGCATTGTCCGTAACGCGGTTCTTGGTGAGGTCCAGATTGCCTTTGAGCACGATCAATTGGTTGTTTATGTCGTGCCTGGTGATGTTGCCGAGTAAATTCAGCTTCTCATTCGCGCGCCTATAGGCCTCTTCGAACCTCCTCCGTTCTGCGTTCTCTTTCATCAGGCTGAGCTTGTTCAGATAAAGCATAGAGATGAGGGCCGATAGGTTCGCACAAAAACGGGTCGCTGCCTCGACCTTTGCCCTGTTCCACCGGGGAACGGCCCCCAGAGCTGCCAGATAATCCTCCTTTCTATAGCCGAACCTTTCCGCTTGCTCGACGAAAAGACTGATGTCAGGGTCTTCGTCGTCGAAGAAAAATTGTCCTATGAAGATATTTCCAATGTGCTGTCCATCGATGAAAAGTGGCGTGACCACGTGTCGCATCAGGTTCTTGCACCTATAACAGTAATTTTCTCCCTCCTCCAGGTATAAGGTGGGACGGGTTTCGCTCTCGATGCAATTTTCCCGTGACCGAGGATCCTTCCTATGGAATTGGGTACAGATCTTGTGGCATCCTGCCTGAACTATGATCCGACCATCCATCCGTATTATGGCGATACCCATATTCGTGAGCTCATAGAAATCATCGACGACCTTCTGGAGCTTATCCACTTCCACAACGTCCCTGAACTCGAAGTAAGAGCTTAAACAATTATTCTGATCCCGGGCGTCTGTAGGTTGAGGCTCAACATCGATGATAAGACCTTTCGAGCCACTTGTCATCGCCATAGGGGTGAGCAGTCCTCTTTTAAATATATTAAATATTCTTTATAGAAATTTCTTCTGATATGATCGCGTCTCCGCTCAGCCCAAGGCTGGGCATGGGCAGCCATCGAAAATGTCCCTTCCCCCACCCCCTTGTCCACTTTTTTCGCCGCTCAGTTCAGATGGCGCTTTGTTCTGCACCATCTTCACCGGCTTGACGATACTGGCACGCCTTCTGCACTTCATTCGCCAGGTCGTTCATTTGAAATGGTTTGGGCAATACACCGACGAACCCGTAAGCCTTGTAGTTCGCCATGATGGGATCTTCAGAATACCCCGAGGATACGACCGCTTTGGCCTTGGGATCGATCTCCAAGAGCCTCTTGACCGCCTCCTTCCCTCCCATGCCCTGAGGTATCGTGAGGTCCATGATGACCAGGTCATATTTCCTTCCCTCATCCATCGATTTACGATACTGCTGCAGTGCTTCGTTACCGTCCCGAGCCATTCCTACTTCATAGCCCAGTTCGTGAAGGATGTCGCTGGTCACGTCCAGTATTGCGTCCTGATCGTCCATGATCAATACTCTGGCGCCATTCTGGCTGTGGATGCTCTTTGGTACCGGCAACCTTTCGGGGGCCTTGGCCGGAATGGTACCAGATGCTGGCAGATAAACATGGAAGGCCGTTCCCTTACCCACGGTCGATTCGACCACAATGGCTCCCCCATGCCTCTTGATGGTGGCAAAGACAACATACAGACCCATGCCCGCACCGGTCTTCTTGGTGGTGAAGTATGGTTCGAAGATCTTCGGAAGCACGTCGATTGGAATGCCCGGCCCCGAATCCTTGACCGTAATCGATACGTACTTTCCGGGAGACAAAGAATTGATGCCCGAGTGATCAAGAATAAAATTGGTGGCCGATACCTCCACGCTTCCGCCATCGGGCATGGCATCCTTGGCATTGATGAAGAGGTTGAAGAATACCCGACTTATCTGGCCCGGATCAGCATTTATTGACGATAGATCGTCGGGGAAGTGAAACTCATATTTCACCTTGGTCCCCTGAAATGAGAAATGAGCACAGGTCCGCAGTATCTCTTGGACGTTGACCGGTTGCTTTATCGGCTCTCCGCCCCTGGACAATGATAGGAGTTCCTGAGCGATCTCCCTGGCTCTGAGAGCGGCGATCTCCGTATCCTCCAGGCGGTCGCAGGCACGCGACACGGAACCCAGTTGCTCCTTCAATAAGGATATGTTGCCCATGATCCCTGTCAGCAGATTGTTAAAATCGTGAGCTATGCCTCCGGCCAATTTTCCTACCGATTCGAGCTTCTCCATGCGATCCTTGGCCGCTTCCACCTGATTCCGCTCGGTGACATCCCACCCGGTTATGCAGTAGACCTTTTTTCCCTTATATTCGATGTAGCTTCCATAGAGCTCGACATCGATGGTATTGCCGTTCTGATGCTGGAGGGACAGTTCCGCCCCGACCACGGAACCGTTCTCATTGATGCATTGTAAAATTGCCGCCATTTTTGACCTGTTGGCAGGATTTATCAGATCGAGCGTCAGCTTCGGTATATCCTCCTTGTTGTAACCGAACAGCTTGAAGAAAGCGTTGTTCGCTTCGATCAATGAGTTGGTCTCCGGATCGATGATTATTATCGCCCCAACCGACTGCTCCATCACTGACTTGTATCGCCCTTCGCTTTCCATCAGGTCCTTGGTCCTCTTTTCTATGGACCGGAGCATACCGTTGATCTCTTCTGAGAGGGAGTGGATCTCGTCATCACCTTGGACCGATATGCTTTGAGTAGAGGAGTTGCCGTTCCCGATCCGTCTGACGTCGTCTCCCAACCCGATTATCCTGGATACGACCGCCTTGTTCATGGAAATCAGGGCGATGACCACGACCACGAAACCAAAGGCGATGGTTGCCTCAGATGCCATCGTTAACGCGCTCATCCCTTGAGCGTATGCATCCCTCGGGAGTTCGGCCGATATCAGTATTCCTGTTTGGCCATGGACGTCGTTCATACTGCCGTAACAGAGCGCTATGCTGGAATTGACGTCCGCTATATACACGGACGATGACCTCATGAGGTGATCTCGGGCTGCCGCTTGCTCGGTGGTTCCGATCGAGCCGTTGATGCTGATTATAGATACCGGTGCTCCACTGGCCGAAGAAATCTTACCAAGCATCGCCGCATCGATTCTATTGCCGAAAATGATCGAACCCATGACAGGCCCAGTGGCATCAGAATTCACGATAGCGCATGATGAGATCAAATAAGGGCCGGATGGGAGATTGATTATTCCCGTGATCTTCCTCGAGATAGTATGGTCCTGAAGGACCCCGTCGTTCATCAGGAACGTAAGATCGCCAGAAGGGAACTGATCCTGGGTCCTATTATTCGTATCGTAATGAATATGTAAGACATCCGTGCCTGTTTCATTGATTATTAGGACGATGGTATGATTGATGGTCGCTAGCCCAGCGGCGTTGAAGTTGGCATCGATGTAACCCTGGTTGGGGTCCTGGACGAAGGCATACGTATCGTTCCAGGCAGCCCAGTTGAAGCAATCCACGCCCAACGAGTTCACTTCGCTGACCATCGCCGTATTCACCCGATTCAGCAGATTGCTGGCCTCTCTAGTTTCGGTCTTGCGGACATCCTCGCCGATGAAATAGTTCAAGGCCACTACATCGAGCAGGATCATCACGATGACCGATATGACGATGACAGCAATGGTCTTCTGCAATAGTTTCATGTCAAACCTACCGCGGTGCAATGTCGGGTGAAGTCTCTGGGAACGATCCCTAACGCTTTATCGGTATGTTCGTAGGGATGACCGTTTGCGAGAGCCATCTAGTTGGCTAGAAGAATGAAACCATACAATCAAGATATAAAATAATTGTCAGTATATATTTTCATTGATAATATTGCAACGGCAATCCAATCGGACAAGTGGACTGGTGGCCATGCAAGCAACTTGGGCGTCCGTTAAAACGAGACTGCCGGTGGCAATCGTGTGAATTTCTATGGAACCTACAATAATATCTATAGTAATTTATATTCAATAATCTATATACATTTTAGAAGACGCGACCATGGGGAGGTCCCATAGTATGAGATCAAAGAGCGAAGCGGACATGATCAAGCGACTGATGTTGGAAGCCTTCGAGCGTGGCCAGAGGGCCAGGCTCACAGCGGACCCCGTACCTATCTTCGAGGACTGGTACGAAGCGCGGTGCAAGGCCCTCCCGCCCGAGCTCAGAAGGGAGAGCATCTAATTGGTGTGACTGGACTGCGCCATACAGGATAGGCAACGAAGTAACGCTGGCCGTCCACAGAGCTGATCGGGCCCTAAGGGCGCCTACTTCCATTCTTCTTATACCATGCACCCGCCGTCGCCGGGACGTTCCCTTGGCGACAATGCTTTCTGACCGACCAAGAAGTAGAGAATTTTGACACGCCGGATCTCCGCCGGCGTACGGTCGTTCAGAAGTTGATATCGCCGTAATCGTCGGCGACCTTACGAGTCTCGGTGCGCTCGCAGGGCTCGCAGCGCATGTTCTTGCCCTGCCTGGTCATCGGCTGCCGGCACTTACGGCACAGCGCCTTGACCACTCCGAAGTGGGCCTCCTGAGTAGACAGCTGGACCGATGGCCTGATCTGGATGACCTTAGCCCGTACCAGATCGCCCGGACGGTACTCCTTCCCCACGTCTTGGACGTACTCAGACGAGAGCTTGGACACATGGATCGTCGCCGATGTCTCGCCGGTGATCTCCCGTTCCTTGCCTTCCGCGGCGAAGATATCGCAGATGGCCATGCTCGCCCTTACATCGGTGATGCGGCAGAACACGCTGTCCCCGTTCTTCAGGGTGACCAGGGGGTTCTTGGGCGATACCTTGGCCACCTTCTCTTCCTGGTCCAGATCCAATTCTCCGGCCAGGCTTGACAGGATCTTTCCATCCTGCTCATAAGTGCCCTCCGCGGGCATGTATTCCTCGGCAACAGCGACCTCGTCGCCGGGTAAGACCATCTTCCTGCTCATTTTGTCACATCCAATGAACTGATGCACAACAGTGCAACCTCTATCTCTTTTTTCCTCTTATCGTGGAACTCAAACATGTGAGGTATCTCGAATTTATAGCTTTTCTGGAAGAAGACCTCACAGCCCATGGCCGATATCATCTTGAGAAGGAACTCAACCGTCCTGGCGTTGTGAAGCGAGTAGACGCGGGGGGCGATGCGTACCGCTGCCTCGAGGAACGGACGATCGGCGTTGCGCCTCTGGGCCCCGAAGGGGGGATTCATTATCACCGTGTCCGCACTCAATGCCACCTCGCCCACATCCGCTAGGAGCATATCGACCTCCACGCCGGCCTGGGCCATGTTCATCCGGGCGTCGGCCACTGCAGCGGGATCGACCTCCACGCCGGTCACCGTTGACGCGCCCAGGAGTGCCGCCCCGATGGACAGTATGCCGCCTCCGCATCCTAGATCCACCACCCTCCGGCCGTCGATGTCACCGAAGGAGAATGCGGTGAATAGCATGTCCGCAGCCACCGCCGCCGGGGTGGAATACTGTTCCAGCTGGACCTTGGGATTGGTATGCGGGGAAACCATCTGAAGCTTTCGCTCCAGTTCGTTCTTCTTCATGATGTCAGTGCAGCCCCAGATCAAGGAAGTCTGCGCTGGTAAGGATGCCCACGATGGTCCCCCGCCGGGTGATGAGGACCGCCTCCTCCCTTTGCAGGTGGAGGGATGCCAGTTCGATGGGCGTGTCCTCAGAAAGTATGGGGAACGGGGCCTCCATGATCGCCTCCACTCGGGTCTGCATGACCTCGTCGTAGGACATCCGCTGGTTCCTGGTCTGCTCGATGGTATAGTCCCTGATGCGATCGTCGGTGACCCCTCCCACGATGCGGTCTCCGACCATAACCGGCAACTGGGTGAAGCGGCCTTTCATCATCTTGTCCACCGCTTCGGCCAGAGAGGCATCGGGGGAGATCGACACAACCCCACGGGTGGCAAGATCGCCCACGGTAAACCGGGCACCCATGTTCTTCCCCTCCAGCGCCCGCTTCTTCAGTATGCCCTCGAAGGCGTTGAAGATCTTGCGAACATTGTCGTAGGAGGGGTCGATGCTGCCTTTCTCGATCTTGGCGATCAGCGACTGGGATACCCCGGCCAGGGACGCCAGTTCCCTCTGGGAGAGATCGAGGCGCTTCCTCATCTGCCGGATCTCTTCCAGATCGGGGAGCTGGGGGATGAGGGTTAAACTGAGGGACGACATGGCACTAACATCCTGCGAGCGATGCTATGCTTATGACGTATATAGATTCTTATATTACAAATTTTTGCGGCCAAAATAATTATATATAAATAATCAATTTTAATACTGGCCAGTAAATACCGATTAATAGATACATTCTACAATGACTCAACATGGAACGAAGAGGGGTTCCGCTATGGAATTATCAGGCGGTCCGTTCCTCCCTCGCCATTTTAGGTGCACTTTGATCGCCCCGAAGCACCGAGGCAGATATGCTTCCGATATAACTCACCGTTATGGCGTAATAGATAAATATCTATTTTGACTAGGCATGAATAGATGTAACCTAAAAATTTGGTTACAAAAATATACGAACCGCGTAAATTTTAAGTCGCATTAGAATCTCTTAACCAACAACGGTTAAAAAGCCGTGCAAGTTGTCGCAAAATATTGGGCGTATCGATCGGGGTGCGCTAGCAAACGGGCAAAGGAGTGGAAGGAATGAGGTCCCAGGAACAGGGCAGAGGCGGCGGCAGGAACGATCTGCCATCACTACCGAGCTACGGGGCGGCGCGGCCGCCCGGTCTCGAATACATAATGGGTGGCTGCGGCATCGCCGGAACCATCGACGTGAGCGGGGGCAAGATGTCCGGGGAGGTCATCTCCAGGATGCTGACCACAATGAGGGAGAGGGAGAACGGATTGGGGTCTGGGTACTCTGCCTACGGGCTGTTCCCCGAGGACCTCAAGGATCTCTACTGCCTGCAGTTCTTCTTCGATGATGAGAACGCCATGTGCTGCGTCGAGGAATACCTTAAGGACCGGGGCGACATCGTCAAGGACGAGAGAGTTCCTACCCGGAAGGTCCCCTCCATGAGGCCTCCGTACCCCATCGTGTGGAGATATTTCTTCCAACCCGATCCGCTGTCCAGTAGCTACTTGATCAAAGGCCAGGGCCCTGACGAGTGCGTCGTTGACGTCGTCATGGGCATCAACAACGGCATACCCAACGCCATGTGCGTTTCCAGCGGCAAGGACATGGCGGTGTTCAAGGGCAATGGTTACTCCTATGAGGTGGCCGAGTTCTACGAGCTCGGTCGCTACTCGGCCCAGATGTGGCTCTCCCACTCGAGGTTTCCCACCAACACTCCCGGGTGGTGGGCCGGCGCGCACCCTATCAGCCTACTGGACTGGTCCGTCTGCCATAACGGTGAGATCACCTCATATGGGGTGAACAAGAAGCTGGTGGAGATGCATGGCTACAAGTGCTCGCTCCTGACCGACACCGAGGTCGTCACCTACCTGTGGGACCTCCTGGTGCGCCGGCACAACCTGCCCCCGCAGGTGGCAGCGTTCGCCCTGGCCCCCCGCTACCATGACGAGATTGAGCGCATGGATCCTAAGAGCAGGGCCCTGGCGGAGCAGCTGCGGATCACCTACAAGGAAGCGTTCCTCAATGGCCCCTTCTCCATCCTGGTCGGTAGGGGACAACCAGACATCACCATGATCGCCATGGCCGACCGCAAGAAGCTGCGCCCGCTGTTGTTCGGCCGCAGCGCCGACAACAAGCGCCTGTTCGCCGCCTCGGAGGAATGCGCTGTGCGCATCGTCGAGGAGGATGCGGAGACCTGGGTCGGTGACCCTGGGAGCCCGATGATTGCCTCCGTGGGTAAAGGCCTGATACGGAACGGCACCGAGGCCCCGTTCAAGGGGGTGCTGTGATGAACGCGCCCGCGCACGCTTCCCTGGACGACAAGGAGAGGGTCTTCGACCGCATCATCCCGGACAAGTTCCGACCGATCATCGACCGCAACGCCTGCCTGAACTGCAAGCGATGTGTCAAGGAGTGCAGCTTCGGGGCTCTGGAATGGAAGGACGACCGGGTGGTCTACAAGGGCGGTTGCGTGGCCTGCCAGCGTTGCTCGGCCATGTGCCCGGCCCGATGCATCGAGATCGCCACCGTGCCGTCCGGGCTTCCACCCCACGCCAGCTACACCGAGCGGGTCCGCCAGGGCATAAACGCCCAGGCGTCCTCGGGTGGGGTCCTGTTGTGCTCCTGCGGCACAGACATGCCCTATGGCATGATCTTCGACGACCTCATTCTGGATGCGGCCCAGGTCACCAATCCGTCCATCGATCCTCTCAGGGAGCAGGTGGAGACCCGTACCTACGTCGGCCGGCGGTCCTCGAGAGTCATGCTCTCCGGCGATGGGTACGTGACGGAGAGCGACGGTTCGGGGCCGGTGGTGGCCATGGACATGCCCATCATGTTCGGCCACATCTCCCTGGGTGCGGTCAGCTACAACTGCCAGCGATCACTGTTCCAAGCGGCCAAGGACCTCAACATACTGGCCGGCTCGGGGGAGGGGGGCCTGCACGCGGACTTCCTCCAGTTCGCCGACCATATTAATGGCGAGGTGGCGTCAGGCCGCTTCGGCGTGACCCCGGAATACCTGAGACGCACCGCGGCGGTGGAGATCAAGGTCGGGCAGGGCGCCAAGCCAGGCCACGGGGGGCACCTGCCGGGAGAGAAGGTCAGCGACCTCATCTCGCAGACCAGGATGATCCCTCTGGGGACCGATGCGCTGTCTCCCTACCCTCATCATGATATCTACTCGATCGAGGACCTTCAGCAGCTGATCGCCGCGCTCAAGGAGAGCGTGGAGTACCGCGTTCCGGTGGGGGTCAAGATCGCCGCCGTGCATAACGTGGCGGCGATCGCCTCGGGCGTGGTGCGGGCGGGCGCCGACTTCATCACCATCGACGGGTTCCGTGGCGGCACTGGCTCCACGCCTAGGGTTATCAGGGACCACGCCGGTCTGCCCATCGAGGTCGCCACCGCGGTCGTCGACAAACGGCTCAACGAGGAGGGGCTGAGGAACCGCGTTACCGTCTGCGCCGGCGGGTCCATCCGCAGCGCCGCGGACATGATAAAGGTCATCGCCCTGGGGGCGGACGTGGCCATGGTGTGCACCTCCGCCCTCATCGCCATGGGGTGCCAGGTCTGCCAGTCCTGCCACCGCGGGCTGTGCGCCTGGGGCATCGCCACCCAGAGACCGGAACTCACCTCCCGCCTGGACCCCGAGATCGGGGCAAGGCGGGTCACCCGTCTGTTCCACGCCTGGAACGAGGAACTGAAGGAGGTCATGGGAGCCATGGGCATCGACGCCGTCGAATCGCTGGTCGGTAACCGCGACCGGCTGAGGTACTTCGGGCCGAACCAAAAGATCGCCGAGGTCATGGGCGTGAAGCACGTCGGCGAGGGGTGGGGGTGAGCACATGGATGGCACGATACTTACCAAGACCGTCGTGCTCGACGGGGTGAAGGAGACGACCATCGACGTGTCCGGTCGGGACCAATGGGGCAGGCCCATCGACCAGCGGGAGCTGAACATCGAGGTCCGCAAGGCCATCGGCGAGGGCGCTGACCGCATCATCCTGGAAGGGGTCATGGGGCAGCGGTACATCGCCTCGGCGGCGACGAACCGATGCCTATATATCGGCATCAAGGGCACCCCAGGCAACGACCTGGGGGCGTTCATGGACGGTCCCACTCTAGAGGTGTTCGGAAATGCTCAGGACATGACCGGCAATACCATGTCCTCGGGCCGCATCGTGATCCACGGCAACGCTTGGGACGTCACCGGCCTGGCGGCCCGCGGCGGCCGCATTCTGGTCAAGGGGAGTTCCGGCTACCGCGTGGGCATCCACATGAAGGCCTTCGGCTCGTCCAAGCCATCGGTGGTCATAGGCGGGAGCACCGGCGATTACCTCGGCGAGTACATGGCCGGCGGCACGGTGCTCGTGCTCGGCCACGGCGTCCCCGAGGCCGAGTCTCCGGTCGGCACCTTCATCGGCGCCGGCATGCACGGCGGCGTGATCTATGTTCACGGCCGGGTCGACGAGCACCAGCTGGGGACAGGGGCCAAACTGTGCCCCTTGGAAGCGGAGGATCGCGAGGCGATCGAGGAACTGCTGTCCGATTTCGAGCGTTCCTTCGGGATGACCGAGGAGCGGGACTGGGAGAGATACTCCAAGATCATGCCCATGTCATCCCGACCGTTCCGGGGCCGGTTCGATCCCACCATGGTTTGGCCCTAGACGCCGGGGAACCGCATCACCGACTCGAGGACGATGCGGACCTCCACGTCCTTCAACCCCAGGGGCATGATGGACGTGGCAATGGTATTGTCAAGGGTGTGATTGTCCGGCGCGTGCAGCCGGACCATGACCCTCTTCCCGCCGCTTACCAGCAGGACCTCCATGACTCCGTCGACCTCATGGAGCTTGCGGAGGTCCTTCACCGACACCCCGTCCCCTACATTGGCCAACACGATGGCGTCCGACCGCATGCCCATGAGCTCGTTGTTCACGATGGCGGCGTAGCCTAGGACCACCTTGTAGTCCTCCATCCGCCTGATCCGGTCGCGCACCGTCGACGGCGACCTGCGAAGCTTGGAGGCTATCTCGCGGTAGGTCATCTTGCCATCCATCATCAGCAGCTTCAGGATGCGATGGTTCATATCGTCTACAGCGACCATTGCTTGCCTCATTCGTTTCATTGAACAGCCAGCGATTTATACCTTTTGACCCAGCCGTCGATTTTTGGTGAAAACTACGCCCCGGCGTCACCGGAACGCGAGAAAAGCACCAACAATGTGCGCCGGGGTCAACGACTTCCCCAGGCCCCTTGCACCAGTAAAAGATAGATGCCGGCCTAGAGGCCGGATATGAACATCGGTGTTTCGGGTCGGGGAGAGTAGCAGGACTCGGTCGTGTCGCCCACCGTCAGGGCGAACTTCGTGGGCAGGGTCTCCACCGCGCCCCGCATCACCTCGCCCAGACGCTTGGGGGTCGCCATGACCCGGGCGTTGACGACCAGCCTCGCTTCCTCTGCCAGGTAGCGGGAGCCCCGCACTCCGTCAGTCTGGACTGAATCGGCCACCAGGGACATCTTCGCTCCCACCCGGGGGGAAGTGATCATTACCTTGACGTGGGCGAGATCTTCCGCCGGGAACGAATCCGCCGCTGCCCGCAGCACCGAGGTCGCCAGGTCGTAGAGGTCAACGCGCTCCGAGGGCACCACCCTGCTGGTGGAAGAGTACCACGACATGGCGGACTTCTCCGCCGCGAACCGCTTGTGGTCCTCGCTCATTCGCACCTTGGCGCTCCGCTCCGCCGAGAGCACCAGGGATGCGATGTCCTGCATCCCCTGACCGGTCCGGGCAGAGTAGGGCATCACTTTGGCGTCGGGGGCCAGAGCCTTCACCGCCTCCATGGCTCGCTCCACCCCCTGATCATCTAAGCGGTCGGCCTTGGATAGTAGGACGACCTCGGCCTCCCTCACCTGGTGCGCGGGTATCAGGCGCTTCGAGCTCTCCATCCCGGCCGCCCGGGTGGCATCGACGACGACGAGGAACGGCGCGACGTCGAACTCCTCAGGGTACTGCGCTCGCAGGGGCTCTACCACCGAGGACAGGATGTTGGTGGAGGTGCCGATGGGTTCGGCAAGGATGACGTCCGGCCTGCTGGTTTGGACCATGGAGCGAGCGTTCTTCACGAACTCGGGGAAGGTCGAACAGAAGCAGCCGCCCATGACCTCCCGGACGTCGAAGCCGGCCTCAGAGGCGTACTGGGTGTCTACAAGTATGTGCCCCTGGTCGTTGGTGATAATGGCCACGTCCTTCCCGTGCCTCTCCTTCAAATAGCGAGCAAGGCCGACCAGGAGGGTGGTCTTCCCCGCCCCCAGGTAGCCGCCGATCACAGCGAAACGCGTCCTCGTGGTCATCCCTTCGGCCATGGCATTGTTGGATAAATGGCTTTTCTAGCTTTGATCGCTCAGGCCATCGATGCATATGGCTCGCCGCAGGAACGGGCAGCTGTCGCAGGGAATGCTGACGGTGCAAGCCTTCCGGCTGGCCACCCCTTTCAGCGCGCACAGTATGGCCATGTCCACCGGCCGTATGGTGCCCTCCCGACCGTTGGCCGCCAAGGTGGCCCTTTCCTCCGCCGAGGGCTCCGAGCTATAGCAGCATCCGTTTCGGACGAATTCCAAGCAGCGCTCCATCTCCTTAGGCGAGCACCCGTCGCATCTTGTGCCAACCTTGGCCAGCGGCCCGAAGAGGTTGGCCAGGGGATCGACCACGAAGATCCTTCCGTCCCTGCCGATAGTAATGTGAATGGTTCCAGGGGCCGCCGGGGCCAAGTATTCCTGCCTGGTGCCCCGCACCTTCTTCTCATCCACCACCGTCCAGAAGTCGCGTAGCTGGTGGCTGAGCTGATACACCAGCTGATGGTAGCCTATGTTCACCCGATCGGCCAGCTCCTGTTTGGTCACCGGATGGTCCAGCGCCATTACGTACAGGTTTCGGAGGATGGAACGCCGCATGTCGTGGTTCACGATAGAGGTGTAGACCTCCGGGTCGATGTATGCGATCTCGATCTTGCACCCGGCCATAATATTTGAATGAACACTCAAATATTTGAAAAGTTTTACTGGCCGCTCCCGGCCGTAAGATCAATCGGTCATGCGGTGGGTAGGATTGGGGCGGGACGGGGAGAAGCAGGTATCCTCGAAGCCCTCTACCTCCACCCGGGGGGCGTCTAGGGCGATCCGCACCGCTTCCCGTATGACCTCGGCGAGCTTGTCCGGCGAGGATACCACACGAGCGTTGAGGTTCAGCACCGTCGCTCCCTCACCGTACCGGGACCCCTTGACCCCGTCGACGTTGACGTTGCCGTTCACCAGGTTCATCTTCAGGGCGTTCTTCTCCGACCGGAGGATGAGCTTGACGTGCGCCAGGTCAGCATCCCCGTACTGCGAGGAAATGTAGCCGATGAGCTTGAGAGCGACGTCGTAGGAATCGGTCCTGGCTGGCAGGGTGAAGCGGAAGGTGCCGTTGTACCACCCCAGCTCCGCCTCTGCCGCCGCATAGCGGTCGTAATCGATGTCCACTGGCGAATGCTGCGACCTCCTGCCCGAGCGCACAGTCTCCAGGATGGCCTTTACCCCATCACCGCTGACCGCTGAATAATCGATGATCTCGGCCGAGGGATTGTAGTTCCTCAGCACCTCCCGCAATGCCGCCAGGTCCTTCTGCTCCACGGTATCGACCTTGGAAAGGACCACAACCTCGGCCTCCTCGATCTGGTGCTTGCGCAGGTAACCGTTCAGCGTCTCGGGGTCGGGGACCGCCTCCTTGAGCGATCCGGCATCCACCAGGACCATCAGCGGAGCGACCTCGAACTCGTCGCCATAAATCGACCGCAAGGGGGCCATCACCGTCGCCTGGAGGTCGGTGCAGCTGCCCACCGGCTCGGCGATGATGAAGTCTGGCTTATGGTCGGCGACCAGGCCGCGGGCGGACATGATCAGGTCGTTGAACTTGCAGCAAAAGCATCCCCGAAGCACCTCGGCCACGTTGAACCCCATGTCCCTCGAGTACTGGGTGTCCACCAGGGTCTCCCCCTGGTCGTTGGTGATGAGACCGACCGCGCTGCCGGACTTGGCTAGCTCGGTGGCGAGCTTGATCATAAGGGTGGTCTTCCCCGATCCGAGGAACCCTCCCAGGATAGCGATCCTTGTGGTCATGATTTCCACTTAACGCCCGTCAACGATGGGCGCTGATAAAACTTTTGCTCCCCAGCAACGAAAGTGAAGAAAAAGGGCGGCGGGGGCATCGCCGCCGGAACGAACAGCTCATTTCTTTATCATGTTCAAGGTCGTCTGGTGATCGAACACCGGGAACACCCGGCCGCTGCAGAAGGCCATGGGGCCCGACGCCACGGGGTCCATCATCATCCCCATGAGGTTGTCCATGCTGGGAGTGTCGTAGAGCACGTACACGCTATGATCGGCATGGTCGTCCCAGGACCCCAGGAACTTCACTCCGAACTTTGAGGCTATGCTCTCGATGTTCTCGTACCATTGCACGGTTATCTCCCGGAACTTATCGTGGTAGGCGGGGCAAAGATCGGCCGGGTGCCTTGTCACCTGCATCACTAGCATCCTTTTTCCTCCGGGAGAATATACTTAATCTAACGGTATAATAATCATGCGTAGAGGGTGAAAGAAAATCTCCTACGCCTATCTCGATGAAAAGGATAGGGCGAGAAGGACGGCCACCGGCGTCGATCCTCCTGGGCCGCTTGCGGCATCCTGAGAAAAATACCGGAAAGACCATCTACTCCCAGGTTCGGATGGAGGGGGGCGATGGTCAACGAGATCTCCTGCCAAGATTTAGCCAAGGTCTATGACAACGGAAAGGAAGCGCTCTCCGCGGTCAGCTTCACCATTCCGACCACGGGCATCTTCGCTCTCATCGGGCGGAACGGGGCGGGAAAGACCACGCTGACAAGGATCCTGTCAACCCTTCTGGAGCCCAGCACCGGGCGGGCGACCATCGACGGGCTGGACGTGATGGACGATGCGGCCGAGCTGAGGAACCGCATGGCGGTGGTTCCACAGGAGGGGAGGACCATCCCCTGGATGTCCCCGGTGCAGATGATCACCTCCTATCTGCTTTGGCGGGGGATGGGGTACCGGGAGGCGAAGAGCAAGGCCCGGGAAGCCGTGGCTTTGGTGGGCATTCAGGAGCACGCCGACCGTCTGAACCGCATGCTGTCCGGAGGGATGAAGCGGAAGACCCTTGTGGCCATGGTCATCGCCTCGGGTGCGGACCTCATATTCCTGGACGAGCCGAGCACCGGCCTGGACCCCATTTCCCGCAAGGAGCTGTGGGACCTGTTGATGGAGATAAGCAAGGACCGCTTCCTGTTCATGACCACCCACTATCTGGAGGAGGCCGAGGCCATCGCCGGCCGCATCGGGATCCTGGACAGCGGCCGGCTTTTGGCCTTGGGAACGATGGACGAGCTGAGAACGGGGATCGGGCACCAGTATGTGCTCCGGTTCCCGACCGGCATCGAGCTCCCCCCGTTCGAGGGCCGGGTGATGGTGGGCAGGGATGGGTTCTCTCAGGTCATGACCACCGAGGAGGGTTCCCATACTCTGTCCAAAGCCCTCATCTCCAGGGGGGTACGGTTTTCCCTGAACCCGGTCTCGCTGGAGGACATCTTCTATCAGGCGGTAGGAAGAAAGTTGGACGGCGAGAACGGGGAGGGAGGGGAATGAGCAAGCTCTCCAGCCAGCTCCTGGCCTCGATCCTGGTGAACGCTATCTACGAGATGAGAAACTATCCTGTGATCTTGATCAACACCCTCATCTCGCCGCTCTCCTTCCTCATCCTCATCTTCTTTGTGAGCCGCGGCGAGCTGCTGGGAGTGGCCATCCTGGGAGGCATGATCATGACCATGTTCCAGAGCGGAATGTTCCTGCAGGCCGACCTCTCCCACCTCAAGAACGACTTCCGGCTGCAGGAGATGGTGGTAGCGTCCCCCACCGGCGCCGGGTCGTACGTGGCGGGGATGGCGCTCTCCGAGCTTATCTATAGCTCCCCCGCCCTCGTCATCCTGATCGCGCTCTTCGCCCTGTTCGTCCCGGTGACCGCGATACAGGCCCTAGCCATCGCCGTGGTCATGCTGCTCATGTTCCTCACCTCGGTGTCCTTGGGCTTCGCCCTGGCCACGGTGTCTTCGGACATTGTGCAGAGCTTCGGGTTTTCACGGCTCATCACCACCCTGTTCTCCACCCTGGCCCCGGTGTACTACCCGCTGAACCTCATCCCCCAACCTTTCCAGTGGCTCGCCTACCTCTCGCCCACGACCTACACCGCCCGCCTTGTGCAGGCCCTGGCCGGCTTCGTGGTCGTGCCTTTGGGAACCATGGTCCTGGACGCGGCAGTGGTCCTCTCCCTGACCCTCGTGTTCCTGTACATCGGCATCCGCAAGTCGAGGTGGAGGGAGAGGTGATCGCCTACCCGACGTTCACTTGATGAGCCGCATCGCCTCCTCCACCGTGGCGTCCTCGTGGACGACCGAGGAGATTGCTTTCAGCATGCCCACCATGTCGTTCGCCTGGAACACGTTACGGCCGATGGCCACTCCCGCTCCCCCCGCCTCGATGGAGTCGCGTACCATCTCCAGGATGTGCTCGGTGGTGTCCATCCGAGGGCCTCCGGCGACAACTACCGGCACGGGGCACCCCCGCACGACCTCCCGGAAGGTCTCCACGCTACCAGTATAGCTCGTCTTCACGATGTCCGCCCCCAGCTCCGCCGCCGCCCGGGCCGCGATCTTCACGTACTCGGCGGACCTCTCTGCGGCGATCTTCCGGCCCCGGGGATACATCATGGCCACCAAGGGCATCCCCCACTCCCGGCACTTCATGGATGTTGTGCCCAGCGCCCTCAGCATCTCACCCTCGGTCTCCGCCCCGACGTTGATGTGAACCGAGACACCGTCGGCGCCCATCTTGATCGCTTCCTCCACCGTGGTCACCAGCACCTTGTCGTTGGGGTCCGGGGACAGGGAGGTAGAGGCCGACAGGTGCATGATCAGCCCGATGTCCTTGCCGTGCCGCCGATGACCATGGAGAGCCAGTCCCAGATGGCCCAGGACGGCATTGGCGCCCCCCTCGGCGGCCTTGTTGACCGTATCGCCCATGCTCTCCAGCCCGCTTATGGGGCCCAGGCTCATCCCGTGGTCCATCGGGACGATGACCGTCCTGCCGGTATCCCTGTTGATAATCCTTTCCAAACGCACTGCCTTTCCAGTATAGCTCATGCCATTTCACCTCGTGGTACATGGTGGAACGATCAGGCCTGCCGCGTGCTCACGCGCAGGCCGTCAAAAAACAAAGCTGAAGCTGCGGAAGCGGATCGATGAACAGACTGAAGCGCTTCGGCGGCCCATTTGTTCCAACCTACGTCGGGATAAGCATGTCGCCTATTTGAAAATGGTCTCGCCCCATCGCAGCGACCTCAGAAAGGGTTAGATAGCCGTGGAACCGAAGCTAATGCGAAGGGGCGAGAGTTTGAGCAAGTTGATCGTCACCGTCTTGTGCATCGCCGGAGAGATCGCCTCGGTGGCCGCCGGTTTCATCATCTACATGATGTACGCCTGACATGAGCGCCTTACCAGGCCAGTAGGCTCCCACGGAATGATGGTTTTGGCATCGGACCGTTCTCGACCGCGAGCGGATGCCGTTCCTGATCGCGTTATGGCTCGAAGGCAATGGCGCGTTCCTGCGGCCAAAGGCGCTGTTGAACGACCGGGCGACAAAACAGGGATTAATATCTCCTGTACGAAGGGACACCGGTCCGACATGACCTCAGCCATCTATGAATGATCGTCGGACCGAGGAACATCAATGATCGTCGGCTACCACGCTTCCCATGAACAGTTCCCGCCGAGCCGTCTGCTCGAATTGGTCAGAAAGGCGGAGGCGGCAGGTTTCAACGGTGCTTTGTCCTCCGACCATTTTCATCCTTGGAGCCGCGAGCAGGGCCACAGTGGGTTCGTGTGGTCTTGGCTGGGGGCGGCAATCCAGGTCACCCGCATTCCGTTCGGGGTGATTACCGCGCCGGTGCAGAGGTACAACCCGGCCATAGTGGCGCAGGCCGCGGCCACCCTTGCCGAGATGTTTCCCCGCAGGTTCTGGATGGCGGTCGGGAGCGGGCATAATATGGATGACCTCGGCGATCGCCACAGGGAAACTCCTCTTCACTCCGAGGATCGCTTCGCTGTACGATTACGCCGTCCTGTGGATCCTGGTGCTAGCCATCGCCCTGGTGATCACTGCAGGCCTTCTGTTCTCCGCACCGGCCACTCTTGTTCAGGGCCTCTACTCCAGCGTTGAGGGGCTGGACCTGAGCGAGATCCTGCCATGGATCGGGTTCATGATGTCCGGAGCGGCCGGACTTATCTGGTTCTCGTACTGGCTATCGGCGCGCGGGTTCGGGGCGGCTCTGGGTGAGCATGAAGGGAGGGAAGGTACTCCTAATGGAATGACGGCAGACAAGTATGCACCCCTGAACGAGCATGAGGTGTCGGAAGCAAAGAGATGGATTAGGTTAATGACCACATCCACCGTCGTTTCCTCGGCCCTTATCCTGGTCCTCCTCATCTCCCTCCTGGTGTTGGGGACCGAGCTGCTACGGCCGGAAGGTCTGGTGCCAGAGGGTGATGCGGTCACCGATGTGCTGAGCCGACTGCTCGGTGCAGTGTGGGGGCCGGTGGGCACATGGACGATGATCGTGGCGGCGTTCATCGCCTTCTGGAGCCCGGTCATCACCAACTTGGACGGATGGAGCCGAATGTTCACCGAGAGCCTCGGCCTCCTGTTAAAACAGCTCGCCCCACGATCGACCCCGGTCCGGCCCAGGACGTGCGGTTCATCCTCCTTTTCGGGCTCATGGGGATCGTGCCTGCAGTAGCCATCATCATCAGGCCAGAACCGGTTGAGTTCCTGATCCTGGCCGGCTCCATTGAGGCGATCCAGATTCCCTTCGTATCGATTACCGCCCTGTACCTGAACGTCCCCAGACTACCGCCCTGGGTCAGGCCGTCCAGGGCGACTATTGCCGCCATGGTCGTCGCCATCTCGTTCTTTGTCTTTTTTGCCTCCTTCTAACTGTACGACCTGCTCTTCTGACCAAGGATCAGGAAGGATGGCAAGCACGACCGCCGGAGTGCCATCGAGCCGGTCGTGCAGCACGGGGACGACGATGAGCCTGAACGACGTTCGAGCGAGGCCGTTGTATGAAAGGTCCATATCCTCCAGGATGAGAATCGGCCGATCCCTGCAGAGAAGAGCCCTGTGCACCTCGGCTCCTTCATCGACATGATCGGGGTGAGCGAGAGATACGCAGTCGATGCCCAGTATCCTCAGGCGGGGGAACCACTCTACCAGATGGCGGGTCAGAGGGGATGTGAGAAACGGGTGGTCCGCACTGTATGCCTGAGCATCTGCACGGCGCCGATGAGTGCCGGTCCGGATGAGGACGCCGTCCACCTGATGAGAGGCGGGCATGTGAGGGAGATGCCCCTCAGTCAGCGCCATAGTGCCTTCGGCCGGCACATCGAGGCACAGGACTGTGGCGTATTCGTTGATCGGCCCGATCGCCTCTTGGACTGTCAACCCTAGCGGACAGAAATGTCTGGGAGCATCGATGTGGGTGCCCGAATGGGCGTTGAAGCGGACCACGGTGGACACCGGCGTGGGACGCTCAGGACCATCATCTGTGCCTAGTTCCACCGGCGCTGTTCCGGGGAACAGCGGGGTCCGTCCGGTGATGGGATACGAAAGCAGCACGATCATAGCAAATCCGACCTGACGCCGGATTATTGATAGTCTCCTTCCAGGAGCGTCAGCCCCGGGCCACCAATTTTATGATGCTGGACGGGCTGCCCTCGACGTCCCAGGTACCAGTGGGGAGCGTCCATATCTTATCGGATACTTTCTCCAGGCCCCCCGCGTTCACGTTGTTCACTATGAGGGTGAAGATCCTGGAGCTGGTCCGCTTCTTGAAGTCGTTCCACTCCCGGACCAGCCCTTCGTCGGATACTTTGGACTCGCCGTCGGTGAAGAACAGCACGTCCGCGCCGTTCCACTTATCCCCCTTGACCGCTTCCAGCCCGAGGCGCAGCGCGGAATTGAAGTCGGTGTAACCTTCGAAACTGAGGCACATGGTGTCCAGGAGGCTCTTGGCCACCTTCATCTTGTCCGCCAGGTTGATCTCCAGCTTCCAGTCGGAGGCGGCGAAGAGGATGACCTTGATGTCTCTTCCCTCCCGCTCCATGCGCTTTGCCAGCATGAGGATGAAAGCTTTGGCGATCAGCTCCGGCTGCCCGCCCATGGAGCCTGAGGCGTCGATGAGGGCGATGATCGGCCCCTTCTTCCGCTTCTCCGGCGCGTCGTTCCAGTTGAGCCCCCGGAGTTCGTAGGTCAGCAGGTTCCCTTCCAGCAGCTGGGAGAAGAATAGGACTCTGAGGATGGGGACCTTGAGCTTGAGGAGCTCGACCGGGAGAACGTGACGGAGGTCGCTGGATAGCCCGAGATCGTACGCCTCCGAAGGGGCGAAGCTCTTGGCGCGGTCCTGGTGTGCCCCATACTCCACGTCCAACTTCCCCATGAGGTCGATCACCTGCTGGATGTCCCTGCTCCGCTTTAGTAGCGCGTTCATCCGATCGATGTTGCGCATGTACTCGAGGAATACCTCCTCGATGAAGGTCTCGTCGTCGCCGGAGGGGAGCATCTGCTTCATCATGGCCAGCATCTCCATGTAATGCTGCATTTCCTCCACCACTCCGGCCAGGCGGGCGTGGAGGGCCTGGACCAGGACGTCGCGAGCCTCTCCCCGCTCATCGGCGGCATCGAACTCCTCCACCGCCCTGGCCAAGTTATCGACGCTTACCGATGCCCCTCTCTGCCAGGCGACCTGAGTGAGGGCGATGAGACCGTTGAGGCTCTGTTCCGCCGGAGTCCCCGCCGGCAGGGGGGTGGTGCGATCCAGGATGTCCAGCACGGCGCCGATGGCGTGGCGCAGGGAGAGGGCGGCGATTATGTCGCTCCTCGCGGCCATGTCCCTGAGCCGACCCCATTCCTCGGTGGGCCTCAGCGCCCTGAGGATGACGTGGAAGGAACCGTAACGACCGGCGTGCCGGCGGACGTCGACTACCTCGCGGGTGCCTAGTAGCTCCTGGGCCAGAATGGCCGCGATCTCCTCCCGCTTCTTCCGGGGGAGGCGTCTGGGCCTTCCGGTCACCAGCCTGACCGAATCATCGTTGACCGCCTTGCGCCAGCGCACCCCGCCTGCTTCGGTCATGCGATCCCTCAGGGTTCCACCACGTCCTCTGAGAGGACGATCCTCCGGGTGTCGACGAGCAGCCTCTTCATCTCGCTCATTGCCATCGTTTTTGTGTCATACTGGGCGAGGATGTCCTCACGGTCCTTCGGGGTGAGCCAGATGTTGCTGCCCAAACGCTCCAAAAGCGCGGCCCGCTCCCTCCCGAGATCACCCTCCAGGTTCCCGAGCTCCTCCTCGAAGTCTTCCACCTCGCCGAGGTACAGCTCCCGGTCCTTGACGGTTAGACTGAGCTTGACCGTCTCCCCCCGGGAGTCGAACAGCTCCACTAGGTTGGGCAGGAGGCGCGGCGAGACGCGGTGCTTCCGCACCTGATAAAGACCATCCACGCCCGGCAGGGTGTAAGCATGGTCTGGATGTATGGACACATGGTCGACCAGTTCCTTCCAGGCAGTGAACACCTTCTCGCATGATGTGCAGGTCGCCTCCAGCGGGAGAACGAAATCCTTGGCCAGCACCGCCGAGGCATGAAGGTCCCGGAGGTCCTTCTGCTCCCGCTCGATGTTGATGCCCCCGGCCACCGCCATCTCCAGCAGCCGCTTCCTCAGGGTAACGCGCTCCTCAGGGCGGTTCCACAGCATGTGCTGCAGGATGGGCAGGAAGGTCTTGTCCACATGCTCCCGCCCGATGGCGTGGGCGGCCACCTTCATGACCCATACCATCTTCTTCCACCGCCGATCAGACACGCTGACCCCGGTGGAACGGAACTCTTTCCTCAGGGTCACCAGTGAATCGAGGACGTCGTTGTCGATGGGCACGCTGCCCGCTTCCCTCTGGATCTCCCAGATCTCGTCGAGCGCCAGCCGCACCGAGGGAGCGAAGTCCTCGGCGTGGCCCATGATCAATTCGACAAAGTTGGTCTCGTCCTGCACGTACCCGATGTAGTAGCGGAACAGGAAGCGGTCGTAGAGCGCTTCCAAGGACTCGTTCTCCTCCGGCAGCTCGTTGGACGCCCCGAACACCGAGATCAGGGGAACTTCGAGGATCTCCGAGCCGTTATGGTACCGGCGCTCGTTGAGGATGGTGAGCAGTGAGTTAAGGATCGAAGAGTTAGCCTTGAATATCTCATCCAGGAACGACACGTTGGCCGACGGCAGATAACCACCGATCTTGCGGCTGAAGATGTCTGCCTGGAGGGAGGCCAGGGACAAGGGACCGAATATCTCGTCCGGAGTGGTGAACCTGGTTAGCAGATAGTAGAAGAAGTTACCCCCCCTGATGCACCCGCACATCTCCCTGGCAAGCATGCTCTTCGCCGTGCCTGGGGGCCCGATGAACAACACGTGCTCCCCGGAGATCATGGCCAGGAGGGAACCGGCGATCTCATCGTCGCGCTCCTTGAAATTGCGGTTGAGCTCCTCGCTGAGGATCTGGATCTTCGAGGTCATCTACTCCCATTCAGCATGCTTCGTAATAAGCTTACTCCATGAACGAATGGAAGTGCTGAAGACATTGGCTGCTGGGATTTCAGGGACGGCGGCGGCCTCGCTCCCGCAGAATAACTATTGCCTCGGAATTGAAGCTATCCCTCCATGGAGAAAAGTGCTCTCTGGGACTAAAAGTACGTAACAGCGAGGCATTCCCGACTTATATAAGGAAATACCTACCCGCCACGGGGCATAGATATAACGAACTACGAGATACAGAACATTGTGGCGTCGGCGAGCCTAGGCTGTGAACTCGACCTCAGCAAGCTTGTCCAGTCCATGCCAGGATCCGAGTACAACCCCGAGTCGTTCCCCGGATTAGTCTTCCGTTTGAAGCAGCCCAAGACCGCTACCCTGCTGTTCCGCAGCGGCAAGCTGGTGTGCACCGGGGCAAAGACGCTCAAGCATGTCCAGATCGCTGTGGACAAGGTCACCGAGAGCGTGAGGGGTGCAGGCGTCAAGGTCGAGAAATCGCCGACCGTGGAGGTACAGAACATCGTGGCCTCGTCCAACCTGGAGAGTCCCATCAATCTCGCCTCGGTGGTCATCACCCTCGGCCTGGAACGGGTGGAGTACGAGCCGGAGGTGTTCCCCGGCCTCGTGTACCGCATGGACGATCCCAAGGTGGTCATCCTGCTGTTCGGCTCCGGCAGGCTGGTGTGCACCGGGGCGAGAAGACCGGAGGATGTGGGGGTCGCCGTGGAGAAGCTCGCCGAGGAGCTGCGGCAGGCTGAGCTCTTGGCACTGTAGGCCCCGCGCCGGCCGGCGGCCGTGCCGGATTGATTTCGCCGAGCGACTGCGAGACTATTTGCACAACCATTAGTCCCGCGGTAGCCCGAAACACCATAGGTCGATGTAGCGCCGCTCGAACATCTGAGCTGGCGCAGCGTCCCCTCATGCTGGAAGCCGATCTTGAGCAGGAAACCTATGGATGCCTGGTTCGTGGCCAGGGAATCGGCCTCGATCTGGTGCAGTCCGAGTTCCCCCTCGAAGTCCAGGATGGCCAACAGGGTCTCGGTCATGAGTCCTCTGCGCCACTGAACGGAGTGGAACTCGTAGCCCGGCTCAGCGCAGGTGTGACCGCCATTGAAGTTACATAGGCGGGATGCAGATCGGTCCGCCGGCCTCCCTGAGCCTCTTGCCCAGAAGATGACCGGGCTCTCCGCTGATCTTCGATGTTCCGGCTCACCCACTCCCTGGTGCGCTCCACGGTGGGTAGGGCCCATGCACGTAGCAGCTGGTTACCTGGGGGTCCGACTTGAAGGTGAACACGGCGTCGGCGTCCCGTGCCTCCAGGGGTCGAAGGCGCACCCAATTCGTCAATAGGGCCGCCGGGCCGTTCCCCGCATGCATGGCCATCAGAACCGATGGGGCATCATGCACGGATAAGCACGTTCCTTGCCGTACAATTCAGGTATGGGCGCGATCCGTCGCCCGATCTGTCATTTGATCAGTATGCGATCTGTCGATTCTCCGTAAATGTAAATATCTCAATCGCCGATTCATGGTCTTGGGAGTGAGAAGTTGTCCGATTACGCCGAGGTTTCCAACGAAGTCGACGGCAGGCCTGTGCCCATTGAGGAGATCGTAGACGCCTCGGAGGGGACGGAGAGCGAGGATGAGGAGGAGAGGACGAGCCTATGGCTGCTTGTTGGGCTGACCGTTCTCGCGATATTGCTGATATGGATCTTGCTGGGCGTGTGGCGGTACTTCCAGGTCCTAGGCCACGGGGCATTCTAATCCATTCTTGTCCTGCCGAAAGGGGCCAGAGGGCATCCCGCCGATATGAGGGCTCGAAGGCGCGATGGCTCGCAGGAACGTGACAATCTCTTCCTGAAGGCTGGAGTTGACCTTCGACCCATAAGCTCGGCCAAGACCGGATCTGGCCAAGACCATGCCGCGATCACGTAATCAGGTCGAGGGGGATCTCCTCGTCCAAGGCATCGGCGACATCCTTCTCCAGTATGGCGGAGAAGTCCACGATAATGGGGTAGGTGGGAAGTATGCCAAAGATGTCCTTGTAAGCGATCCTGTATATCCGCGATACCTCGAACCTTCTACGGAGAGCGCGGAACGAGGCCCTCCCTTCCTCGTCCATGGGTCTTCCTTCGAGGCGGTCGAGGCCGCTCCATATTTCAGATCGGAGGAAGCTCAGCTTAGTGTGGATGAATAGGCTGGTGATCCTTGCGCTGTCGAAGCCCTGAAGATAACGTATGATGATGAAATGGGAGGCGAAGATGACGACCAGTCCGAGGACGGTCAGGACGATGCTGGCGTCCAAGGAATTGACCACGGTGTCGAGGGACTTCTTGGGAAGGAAGATGGCGCTGACAAGGAAGACCGCGAATATGGCCGCCAGGACAAGGACGATGAACACCCCCTTGAAGTAGGACACCCAGCGCAACTGGGCGTTCCTGCTCCTTCTCACCCTGCCCACGGTCCTCAGGAAGTCCTTGGAGTACGGCCGATAATGGATGATGACCTGATAATAACCCATTATGGCGATTATCTGAAGTATCACCACCGTTGCAGAGAAGAGGTCCAACGTCCCCCGGACCAGGCCCAGGATGACGAAGATGAGGCTGACCGCCAGTATCAAATCGATTCCCCTGGCCAGGGTCTGAGTGCCGATAAAGAAGGAGTTCCAGAAGGCGATGGCCACGGCCTTCTTCCCTCGCACGATCACGCCCTTGAACTCCCTCCTCCGATTCGTCCGCGTTCCCGATATCCAGCTCATCCTCTTCTCTCCCGGGGACCTGATCCTTCTTGTCGTGGGGAAGAGAAGCACAATGAAGTAGTACATGTAGACGAAGAAGCTGGCCACTATCCAGTAGAGGCCATAGTTGGGAATGGTGAACAAGAAGATGAGATTGAGGATGAGCACGGCTATGAGCAACGGTATAAGACGATGGGCCCGTTGGGAGTGTCTTCCGATTAACGATAGGTTCCTCTCTTCCCTCCCTATCTCGTTCTGGACCTCCTGCCTCAGGGCTTCTATCTCATCAAAGGAGACGTGGTCCCTCTCGGTTGGCTCCTCCATACCGCACCATGGCCGGCCTCACTTGTCCACCATCCGGCCCTTACCTGCCGTCCTTGCCGACGCAATAGTGTTTGGAGCTCTCAGTATTTTACTGGTTTGAATAAAGATCGTCCGCGCCGCCATGAATGGCGGTTAGAATGAAAGGTCGGGCCGCCATGATCGCTGGTGCTTGCAGCGCTCCTCCTTCGTGAAGCTACGACTGCAACTTCCGCTGCCATGCGGTGTTTTATCCTTTCAGCGGTAGGTCGCTGCCCGCAAAATATGTAACGCAATGATGCAATAACCATGGTACTGAACCTGCCGACTGGCACTAGGCTTTTACGCCGATCGAATCCAGAGGAAGACCCATGAAAATATCCATCAATGAGCTCAAGGACCTGACCACGAAAGCCATTGCCAGCTTCGGCTACGATGAAGAGGAGACCGTGGCGATCCGCGAAATACTCCTGTATGCTCAACTGCGCGGCAACAATCAGGGAGTGGTGAAACTGATCGGCAAGGGGATTCCCAGGGATCCTGCTGCCAGAGAGATCGTCATCGAAAAGGAAACACCCCTCTCGGCGCGCATCAACGGCAACCGCAACCATGCCATGGTCGTGGTGCGCAAGGCCATGGAGATCGTCGCGGCGAAGGCCGAGACCAGCGGATTCGGGATCGCGGGGACCTTCAATACCAACACCTCCTCCGGCGCCATTGGCTATGTCGCCTCTGAACTGGCTCGGAGAGGGTTTGTAAGTTTCGTGTTCAGCAGGTCGCCGGAACGGGTGGCCATGCACGGCTCCTATGAACCGGTCTTCGGCACCAATCCGCTGGCAATCGGCATCCCGACCGGGAATGACCCAATCGTGCTGGACATGTCCACGGCGGCGACCTCCTACTTCGGACTAGTAGAGGCGGTCACTGCGGGGAGGGACATCCCCGGAGACATAGCCTACGACGCCAGCGGCCAGCCGACCACAAGCCCGGCAGAAGCGATCAAGGGAGCGATCCGTTCCTTCGACCGGGGGTACAAAGGCTCGGGCTTGGCCATGATCGGCGAGATCCTGGCCGGTCCGCTGGTGGGGGCGGCGTTCTGCGGCCTGGGGGACAGCAAGGGTAACTGGGGACATCTGATCTACGCCATCGATCCGGACCTCCTCGGCGATCGCGATGAATTTCTGGCCAATGTAAAGCAGGTCATGGGCAGGGTCAGATCGACCAGGCGTCTGCCGGGAGTGGACGAGATCATGGTGCCCGGGGAGCGCGGTTCCCGCACCGCTCGGGAATGCCTGGAGAGAGGGGAGATCGAAATTGAGGACAACCTGCTCGCGGAACTGCGCAAGGTTGCCGAGAGGGCATAATCGCCTGTCACTCAGGGACGGCCTCAGGCGCCGCCGGTTCAGACGCAAGACCGTATTCACGACGGCGGGATCACGAGGCTGGTCTCGAACTTTACCAGTCATGGCGTGAACAGCTACACATTCGGCAGGAAGTAAGGTGATCTCCAGGTGTAACTCCAGCCAATCAACAGACATCTCGTCTTGGACGATGGCGTTTTAATAGGGCAGGTTCCACAATCGAGGAGCCATGTTTCCAGATGATCATCGGACGGCACCATTGTCGCTCACGAACTACCCCTGAATTCGCCATGTCGATCATGCATACAAACGCATGTTTCTTGACGAGTCAGCTATAAAAGCGAAAAACGATTGAATTGGATTTCAATAATATTTGTCTAGATCAGAATAAGAGTGAGCTCAGCCGGGACCACTCATGACTTGAACCAGAAAAATTAATAAGAAATTTCAATGCACTCCATTAAACGCCGAGCTAGCTAACTAAACCTGATCGTTCCTTTTTCTAACTCGCATGATTCCATTTGCATTTTCATTCAGGCTCATGGACACTAAGGCTTTATGGGCCAGAATGATATTCTAGGAATGTTGAGCGCATAGTTTGTTCGATACATCGTCTAAGATTGGACTGGACCCTTTAGTGCCAGCAATCGTCGATCAGTACGACGGAGCCGTGAATATTAAGGGACCTCAAACTGCTTTGTTTTGGCCAATAACCTGAGGGTGAGAATTACTATGCGCATCAAAGAAATCATAGAAGCAACAATAATGCCGGATCTATACGAAAAGGGCACCGCCAGCATGTGGGAGGATGAATATATATCAGAGCGTCTCCTCGAGATGCACCTAAATCCCGATATCGATGTTGCCAGCAGAAAAAAGACGACGATCGAGGGAACTGTACGGTGGATCGAAGCCCGCCTTGATTGGAAAAATAAACGAATACTTGACCTGGGATGCGGCCCCGGGCTATATTGTGAACTTTTAGCGGCGGCAGGTCACCAGGTGACCGGAATGGACTATTCGAAGCGGTCCATTGAGCATGCACGACAAGAGGCCGCTCGGAAAGGTTTGGACATCAAGTATGTTCATCAGAACTATCTCGACCTTGATCTTGAGGAAGTGTTCGACGTCGTAATGATGATATATTGCGACTTTGACGTGGTGACTCCTGAAGAGCGATCGTTGCTCTTGAACAATGTTCACCGTGCTCTCAAACCGGGAGGCCAGTTCATATTTGATACCCTGAACATGAGAACGCCTTCCTTAATGAACGGTCAAGGAAGGAGCTGGGAGGTTGCCCAAGGTGGGTTCTGGAGGAACGAACCGTATCTTGCTCTGACAGAAACACATCATTACGGTGGGATGAGCGTGATTCTACAACAACACATCATATTGTCGGAATCCCGGCCGCCTGCCATTTATCGGTTCTGGAATCATTACTATGGCCCGGCAACTCTCACTCCAATATTGAATGCAGAAGGCTTCCCCACGGTGAAATACTATGGCGGCATATTGCCCGATGATGCGAAGGGAACGAGCGAGATGGTCACGTTCGTGGTTGCTCAAAAAGAGTAAGTTGCATGTCATATGCCGCCGCTAGCAACCTATCGGTGGGCGGCCACTTTTCTTTTTTCTAAGATCTCTGTGCATCGATGGTTGGGACCGAACAATCATGGACCCAGTTATTTTTCTATGGAAGGCAAACAAAATAGTATAAACGTAGCCAGACGATCGACATGATATTCAATGATTGTCCTCTTTTCAATAAATGGATGAAGAAGAAGAGTGGGCTCAGCCGGATTCGAACCGGCGGTCTCCTCCGTGTGAGGGAGACGTCATAACCGCTAGACCATGAGCCCGTAGCGCTGAACCCGCTGACCATATATGAATTTTTGGGGAGGTCGGCCGCTGGTGGGGCCTTAGTGGCGATGCCATAGTCATTTTCGATAGGCCGCCTGGATCGTTGTTGGCCTGTGTTCGATCGACCCGATCGGAAGTAGCAATTTCTTACGTAATTGCTGGGGGACTTTTTAACGCTAAGGAAGTATCCTGACCGGGCCGATCCCGCTGAGTCTGACGCGGGTCGAGCTCATCCTGCTCAATGTGACCTGCCCCGAGAAAGAGGGATCCCTGGACTTGGCCCGATCCCTCTGTTCGACGACCAAATGGTTAACGCTGGAAGCTTTATCGAACAGCTTGGACAGGGCGCTTAGCGCCGCCATGTCGATCCTGCTCAGCAGAACACGCCACGACCTGATATCCTTGTCCGAGGCAATCGCAAGTTGAACATCACCGATCATCCCTGAAAGGTCATGCTCTGCAATCTTGATACCCGGCCGACTGTAAGCATAACTGTCGATGATCTTCATCGGACCAGTACGGGTATACCGCAATATATATCCAACTTAAAAAAAATCAAAGTGAATAGTCTTTTCCCGTCAGCCCTGAGGCCCTTCAGCGCCGTGAGCAGACCGGTGAAGGCCAGGATCACATGCGTCGGTACTAAAACCAAGGTACGGCATCGCTTCCGTGGTGGTGCCGTCACGTCCGCGGATGTCCCCTTCGAACGATATCCTTATTTGTATCATAACACACTTTGATAATGTAGAGTGAAGTTGGTAATAGTATGAATGGCATCTTCTAGTTGACCCGAGAGGCCATTCTTTTATGCATCGCCCGGAGGGTCAATGAGGGATCAAATGAACGAAGAACATTTAGCGATAGATAACCAGAACCAGGAGAGGGACGAGGACATGCGTAGGGACCGAAGGGGCGTTTCAGTCTTCGAGTCCATCCATGCCGACCACCTGAGAAAGCTAAACCCGGAGCTGTTCGAGCTGTTGGCCTCGGACGACGATATCGAGGATGTAAGGATCAATATCTTCAACCTAACTTCACGCCTGGAGTTCTCATATCACTCCCTCTATTGGCAGATCGACGCTCTGGAGAGGGTCAACGCACTGTATTGCATTCAGGTGCTGCGGAACCTTATCTCCCCACGGAACGAGAAGTTAAGCGGATGCAGCACTCTGACAGATATGGTCCGCATCGCGCGCAGCGGTGAGATCGGGGACGAGGACCGGGCGCTGTTCGTCGATTTCTACCATATCGTCAAGGGGGCGATGGGCATGTCGGGTCTCACCAGCAGGGAAGGGCCCGATCTTTCCAATACCTTCGGACGAGAAGCGGCCAGGAAGCGCTCCGACTTCCTGGACGTCATGTCCGAGCGCTGCAATGAATGGATCTCCAAGTACCCCACCGGGCTGGACCCCGAGGTTGTGGCCCGCCGCAAGGTGAACCGGGAGCGCATCATGGACGCCCTGGGTGCCAGCGAAGAGGATTGGAACGACCATCACTGGCAGCTTCGACATGTGCGCAGAAAGGCGGAGGACCTGGACGGCCTGATCGAGCTGACCGATGACGAGCACGAGGCCATCGAACAGGCGACGGGGAACCGCGTGCCCTTCGGCATTACTCCATACTATCTCTCGCTGATGGACTTCGAGGCCCACCGCAAGAACGACCATGCCATCCGGGCGCAGGTCATACCGCCCCTGAGCTACGTAAAGGGTATCCTCGACACGAGGACCAGGGGCTCCCTGGACTTCATGCGGGAGGGCGACACCTCGCCCGTCGACCTGGTGACCCGCCGCTATCCCATGATCGCCATCCTGAAACCGTACAACAGTTGCGCCCAGATCTGCGTGTACTGCCAACGTAACTGGGAAATCGACGATGTGATGAGCCCCGGCGCTCTGGCCCCCGAGCAGAAGATCAGGGAGGCTCTGCAGTGGTTTGAGGACCACCCCATGGTCACCGAGATCCTAATCACCGGGGGGGATCCCCTACTCATCTCCGACAACAACCTCCGCCGCCTGCTGACGAATGTGGCAGGGATCGAGCATATCAAGAGGGTGAGGTTCGGGACCCGCCTACCTGTGGTGCTGCCCATGCGCTTCACCGACGAGATCATCAAGATGTTGGGGGAGTTCAACGACCCGGCCAAGCGGGAGCTGTGCCTGGTAACCCACTTCGAGCATCCATACGAGGTCACCCCGGAGACGATGGAGTGCATACGCCGGGTACGTCGGGATGGACTCTCGGTCTACAACCAGCAGGTTTTCACCATGGAGAACAGCCGACGGTTCGAGACGGTGGCGCTGCGCCTCCTCCTCAAGCAGATCGGCGTAGATCCCTACTACACTTTCAACACCAAGGGCAAGGAGGAGACGGAGTGGTACCGGGTGCCCATCGCCCGTATCCTGCAGGAGCGGAAGGAGGAGTCCAGGATGATCCCCGGGCTTGCTAGGACCGATGTACCGGTGTTCAACATTCCCGCCTTGGGGAAGAACAACCTGACCAACTGGCAGAACCACGATCTCATCATGATCTCGCCCCGAGGGGAACGGGTGTATGAGTTCCACCCCTGGGAGAAGAACATCGTGGCCGCACCTACCTATGTGTACCGGGACGTGCCCATCCTAAGGTACCTGGAGCGGCTGCGGGAGAGATCGGAGGACCCCATGAACTATGCCAGCATCTGGTACTACTTCTAGGTCTGCCGACCTCAAACCCCTTCCCACAATTATTATATAGAGACAAGAACACATTTGCTAATTGTAAACCTCTGGTTGTATAGATGATAGGGAGGCTCAAGATGTCGATACGGAAGAGAGTTGGGTACCTGGTCCCCATGGGATATTGGGGCGCCAACAGCATGATGAGGGAGATGGAACGGATGGCCGACGACCTCCGGGCAGGGTTCAGCGAGATCATGCCGAACGGGGGGTCCAGTGATCGCGTCGCGACGGTGGATATCCTCGACGAGGGCGACCGGTACGTCATCGAGGCCGAGCTCCCCGGGGTGAAGAAGGAGGAAGTGCGCGTCGATGTCGGAGAGGACAGCATAGCCATCGAGGCCAAGCGGGAGGCCGTGCTGGAGGAGAAGAAGGAAGGCTATGTGTGCAAAGAGAGGGAACGCATGACCTTCTACCGTGAACTGCCCATTCCCGAGGATGGGGACGGCTCCAAGGCCGTCGCCAAGTTGGAGAACGGCCTCCTGACCATCACCATGCCCAAGAGGGAGAAGGTGGCAGAGGTCAAGAGAAGGCTGGACATAGAGTGAGGAATGTGCGCCTAGCGGCGCCGGCCTCGTTCTTTTTTCTCACTGTGCCGCCACCGTGCGCGGTACCGCTCACTGTCAGTCAGAGCGGCGTCCATCACTCAGTGATGACCTGGGTGGCCCGGAACTTGCCCTCAGCAAAGAGGAGCGAGAAGTAGCCGGTTTTATGGTTGGTGCTCCTCAGCTTGATGCATCGGATACGCCTCTGGATGTCGGTCTCGCCGATCTCCTGCAGCTTCAGGGATATTACGCCGTCGGCGAGGTACCCCTCATCGAACCGGTTCTCGAACATGTTGTCCGGGGTGGTCTCGGATATGAGGAAGGATGTCACGTTGAGGTTCCTCAGCCACTCGAACAGGTAGAACAGCTCGGACCGGCGGCTATCCTCCATCTGGGCGGCCATCTCCAGGACATCCAGGGAGTCGACGACAAGGATGTCGTAATTGAAGCTCTGCTTGAGGTTGTCCGCATACATCTTGAACACCTGCAGCCAGGTGCCCTTGGCGCTGAGCTGGGTGAGGTTCTTACGTATGAGGCCGAGATCGAGGATCTGGATGTACTCATCGGCGCGCGGGTCATCCATGCCCAGGGATATCATCTGCTGCAACAGGTTCTCCCGGGATTGCTCCAGGGTCATGTACACCGACTTGATGCCCTTCTCCAGAGCGTTGTAGTAGAGGATGCTGTAGGCGACCGAGGACTTCATGGTACCCGGGGTGCCAGTGAGGAGGACCACCTGATTCTTGGGGATCCCTCCCTGAAGATTCTCGTCGAAATTCTGGATATAAGTCCTCAAGCGCTCGATCTGCAAGGTTTTAGCCTCCGCTGGCTAAATTATGGTTAATATATTTAATGTCTCGTTGGTAAATGCTCGTTGCCCTCACTCTGAGCAGTACCTGTTCATCGGAACACTGAGGATGAACGCCCCTCCAGCGTGCATCATGTTGTAGTACCGGGGATCCATGTTGGTGCCTCTCATCTTCACGCACCGCAACCACCTCTGAACATGGCTGTCGGGGGTCTCCTTGAGGGACAGTTCCAGAGCGCCGTCGGCGACATAAAGCTCCATGCGGCCATCACGCTCCAGCTTGCTCATGGGAGTCTCCGAGATAACGAAGGTGGTCAATCCGAGCGCGCGGAAGTGGTCGAAGAGGTCCTGGATGTCCGACCGGGCCAGCTCGTTCTCCGATAGGGCGGCGAACGACTCTAGGGAATCGAGGACCAGCAACCTTATCCCATGGGCGGTCACCGCGTCCTCAATGTACTGGTCGATGAGATTGCGCCAGTCGCCGATCTGCCCCTCCATGCTGCGCCGGAGGTCGACGAGGTCCACCACCATCAGGTTTTCCAGCGACTCCTCCCGCTTCATGTCCAGGCGGGCCATCTGCCTTAGGAGGGAGGCACTGTCCTGCTCTAGGGAGAGGAACATGCCCTTCATCGGCCCATTGGTCGCGGCGTTGTGCAGGATATTGAAGGCCAGCGAAGTCTTCATGCTGCCGGGGGGCCCGTTGATCAGCACCACGCTGCCCTGGGGCACACCGCCTGCCAGGATCTGGTCGAGCTTCTCCACGTAGGTGCGGACCAGGGTGTCCTCGATCCCCTCTGGCATCCCCGCCCCTATCTGGGAGCTCATCTCTGACCGGATATCAGATAGCACCTGGGATATATCGACGGGGACCACGGGATCCATTTCCCGGTTGAGATGCGATCTTGCCACCTTGAGCTCGGCCTCCAGCTGCTGGATGCGGGTGAGCTGGTCGGCCATCTCCCGCTCGACCTCCCGGCGGATGCGCTCCCGCTCCTCCCCCAGCACCGTGCAGAGCTCAGTCTGGGCTGTCTGCAGCACCTCCTTGTCGTCGGAAGATATGATCGCGGGAGAGTCGTTCTTGATGTCCTGGGTGACGGTCAGTATGTCCTCCAGGAGGATAGCCTTGGCGTCGAGCTCCTGCTCCCTCTGGGCGATCCGCTCCCTGGCCTCCTTGAGGGCCATCCGCTCCTTCTCCATCTCCCGGGCGGTAGATTCCAGCTCCCTGGATTCTGCCTCCAGGGCCGCCATGGTCTCCTTGACCTCCTTCTCCCTGTCCTTCAGCTCCTTCTCCCGTCCATTGTAGGTCTCGAGGATGGGGCGGACCGCCGGCCCGACCTTGGGGATCTCCTTATTCTTGGACGTGCGAAGGTCCCGTATACCGGGGCCCGGCGTCTTGCCCATGGAGAGGGCGTTAAGCCTGGCGCCTCCGCTGCTCTCCCCCTTCACGGGCTCGCCGCAGCGCCAGCACTGGGTGTCGTTATGACCGATGCCCGCGCCGCACCTCGCACATTCCAATATCCGTGGCATTACCATCTCCTCATTCGCTGATGGCCTTGGTCACCTGGAACTTCCCGCCGGAGAAGATCAGGGAGAAGTACGACGGGTCGTGGTTGGTCTCCCTCATCTTGACGCAGCGGATCCTCCTCTGGGTCTCGACCTCTCGAATGACCTGCATCTTGAGCGTGATTATCCCGTCGGCGAGGTATCCCTCATCATAGGAGCCGTCGAACAGCCGGTCGGGGGAAGCCTCGGAAATGAGAATGGTCGTGGCGTTGAGATCGCGCAGCCACTCGAACAGGTAGAAGAGGTCGGTGCGCCGGTTGGTCATAGAAGATATGGTCTCCAATACTCCCAGTGAATCTATCGCTAGCACGCTGAAGTTCAAATCAGTCTTGAGCGATGTCAGATAGCCCTTGAACACCTGCATCCAGGACTCCGCACCGGTGGTGTTCTTGAGGTTCTTGCGTATGATCCCCAGGTCCAGAATGTGCATGTTCTGTTTCACGTCTTCAGTGCGCATCCCCATCTTCTCCATCTGCTTCAGCAGGGAGGTGCGGGACTGCTCCAGAGTGACGTACACGCAGGTGGTGTTGTTCTCCTTCGCTTGATTGAAAAGAGTATAGTAGGTCAACGAGGACTTCATGGTGCCCGGGGTGCCGGCCATCAGAATAATGTGTCCCTGGGGGATCCCTCCCTCCAGTGCTCGGTCGAAGCCATCCACGTAGGTTCTCAGTCGCGGGGTTTGGTCCAAGATGCTATCCTCCGAACAGTGGTACTATCAGGCTAAAAACATAAAAGCCGGGTGGATAAAGCTTCTCGGCCCGGTACTGTTCTTGATAACGGTCCTGATCGGGGTCCTCTTTAGACATCTCCCCGGAGGACCACCTTGCGCACGTACTGCCTGGCGCACTCCGCCATGCTCAGCATGGCGCCCCGGGGGTAGGGTTTGACCGCCGTCAGGTTGGGGTCCAAGGTGTTCCCCGGACGGAACTGCTGGATAGCATACTTGTTAGCTCCTCCGATGTACGCCGCGATCCTCTCCACGTCTTCGGGTGAGAGCAGGATGGGCACCACGGTGGTACGGAACTCATGATCGACCCCCGAGGTGCGGATTACTTCGATCGAGCGCTTGATCCGATCCACTGGAATTGATACTCCGGCGAGGTCCTTGTACTTCTCGTCCAGTGGGGCCTTGAGGTCCATAGCCACGTAGTCCACCAGACCGGCATGAAGGATATCCTCCAGCATGTCGGGGTTCGTGCCGTTGGTGTCCAGCTTGATCTTGGTGCCCAGCGATCTCAGCCTCGCCAGGAGGTTCGGCAGGTCGGCATGGATGGTCGGTTCTCCCCCGGTGACCACGATCCCGTCCAGGAACTCGGAGTTGGCGCGCACGTACTCCTCTACCTCGCTGAACGGCACCTCCTCCATGGAGTCGGGGGAGAGGACGACTTCCTGGTTATGGCAGAACGGACAGCGGAAGTTGCAGCCCGGCAGGTAGACGACGGCCACCACATGGCCGTCCCAGTCGAGAAGGGAGGTCTTGATGAAACCGATGATCCTCATCGCATCGCACTGACGCCCTGGAGCATCTTAACCTTTACCCCGGACACCTTGAAAACCCCCGTAGCACTTCTCTCTTCCCAGGAGAGGATTTTAAGCCCTAGAGCCGTTCGGAGGACCGTGCGAACCGGAACCGACTGGCGGCCGAAGGTGGTGGCGTTCTGTTGCAACTGGTGTGCCTACGCCGGGGCAGACCTGGCCGGCGTCACCAGGAGGCAATACTCTCCCGATGTCCGCATCGTTCGGGTGATGTGCTCCAGCCGGGTGGACGCGGGCCTCATCCTGGAGTGTTTCGACCGGGGAGCCGACGGCGTGATGGTGCTGGGATGCCACCCGGGGGACTGTCATTATATCTCCGGTAACGTCCGAGAGGAGCTGAGGGTCCAGGACGCCTGGGAACTGCTCGACCTGTTGGGTATCGGGCGGGAGCGCCTTATCCTCCGGTGGATCTCGGCGGCCGAGGGAGAACTGTTCGGCCGCACCATCGACGATTTCTGCGCCCTCCTCAGGGACCTGGGGCCGCTGGAGGGAAGGCGATGAACGACCTCCTGCGACAGCATCACGCCGAGGAGTGCGTGGGGTGCGGCCGGTGCACCTACGCCTGCGTGGCCGCCCAGCGGCACGAGACCTTCTCCCCCCGCCGGGTGGTGGAGGATGCGCTGGCCGGAAAGGAAACGGCAGGGGCCGGAGGGCTGTGGGCCTGCACCGCCTGCGGGGGGTGCACGATGGTCTGCAACGCCGGGGTGGAATTCCCCTCGCTGGTCCGGGACCTCCGGAAGCGGTCGAGGATTGCATCCGTGCCTACCGCAGCCCACCACGGCATCCTCAACCGGGCGGCCAGGCTCACCGCGTCCGGCCTTCGACCCCGGTCGGCGGGGTGGGTGACCCCGGACCTGGAGATCGATCCCCGCTCCGACGTTCTGCTCTTCGTCGGTTGCACCCCTTACATCGACGCGACCCTGAGATACATCCGCGATGACCTCCTGGAGATCCCCCGGTCAGCGGTCCGCCTGCTCAACGCCATGGGCATCCGGCCGCGGGTGTTGACCTCGGAACGGTGCTGCGGCCACGATGCCTACTGGGCCGGAGACGACGAGCTGTTCGAGAAGTTGGCCAGGGCCAATCTGGAGGAGATGAAAGCCATGGGCATCAGGAGGATCGTGGCGTTCTGCCCGGAGTGCCTCTCGGCATGGAGATACCTGTACCCCCGGGCACTGGGAGAAACAGGGATCGAGGCTCGCAGCGTCATCGAGCTGGTCGCCGAGGCGGTACGGAACGGTGAGATAAGGCTACGCCCGGGGGGCGAGGTCCTGACCTACCAGGACCCCTGCCGCATGAGCAAAGGGGCCGGGCTCGTGGAGGAGCCCCGGGAGATTATCAGGGCAGTCGGTGGGCTGGTGGACATGCCGCGGTCGGGAGCGATGAGCGCGTGCTGTGGCACGGCCGGGTGGTTGAACTGCGACCACACTGCCAAGAGGGTGCAGGTGGAGCGACTGGAGGAGGCAGGGTCTACCGGGGCCGACATGTTGCTGACCGCCTGCCCAAAGTGTCTGGTCCACCTGTCGTGCGCCGACCGACACCACGGGGCGGAGCTGCCCCGCCGGGTAAGGATCGAGGATCTGCACGTACGGGCGGCCAACGCTCTGGTACGTTGATTATAAACCAGGCGCTCCAAACGGTCATCGATGACGCTGAAGCTGTGGACCGTCAGCTACGACGGGCGGTCGGCCGGGGAGATCGTTGGGAAGCTGCGGGACAACGGGATCGAGAGGGTCGTCCATATCGGGACGGTCGCCCGGGACCTTGAAGGTAGTTCGCTCGAGGGAAGGTTGTCCGAGGAGCTGAGGGCGGCGGGAATCGATTTCCAGCATGTCGAAGGCGTGGGCGAGCCTCCGGAATTTAGGGGTATCGCCGCCGATCGGGGCAGGGAGGAGCTGACCGCGGCCTTCAATGACTACCTGAGCCGGCGATCGTACGAGATGGACCGGCTTCGCCAGCTGGCGGAAGAGAGGCCGACCGCCATCCTGTGCTTCCTGCCGGGAGAGCAAGCGTGCGAGGGGTCCGTCATCATCCAGCTCCTGCAGCGCGAGGGCACACCGATCAAGAACCTATGATCACTTGCTCTGCTTGCGGGCCTCAGCCTCGCGCTTGGCCTTGATGTGCCCGGCCGGGCCTCCCCTTTCCTGCATGGCCTGCTCCACACACTCCTCCCGGTCGCATATGAAGGTGGCGAACTGGTAGTTCTTGGCTGGACGGCCGCAGATCTGACATTTCTCCTTCTCGATGTCCATGAATGGCGGACCGCGCTGCCGGGTATTAAGACCAGCGAAGTTCGGGGGTCCGCTAACGGGAGAAAGAAAACAGTATATCCGTGGGAGCGATAGCATCCGGCGTGAGGAGGACCGCTGCCGATCCGGAGATAGGGGACTGGCTGGAGCGCACCGCGCCCCTGGCGCTGCAATGCCAGCAGTGCGGCGAGTGCGCCGCAGTGTGCCCGAGCCAGCGGCATGGAGGCATCCGCCCCGCAGAGCTGATGGCCAGGGTGGCCGCCGGAGCAGGATGGCCGAACGAAGACAGCTTATGGTTGTGCGCTCGGTGCATGAGTTGCTCGGAGCGATGCCCGTCAGGGGCCGATCCTGGCGAGGTCATCGCCCTCCTCCGCGAGAGAGCAGCTGGTAGAGGACAGCTGCCCGCCTACCTGCGGGAGGAGGCTCAGCGGTTCTTCAAGACTGGGCTGTCCTTTCCCCGAACGGGCATGACCAGAAAGCTGAGGAAGGAGCTTGGTCTGCCCGTGGGAGAGATCAGCGAGAAAGCGCTGACCGAATGCTCGGAGATCGTGCGCCGAACCGGCCTGGGGAGGTTCGTCCGTGAGTGACGCGTTCTACCTTTTCTCCGGTTGCCTCATTCCCACCCGCCTCCCATTCCTGGAGGCATCCTCTCGCTTCGTCCTAGATCGGCTGGGCGTAGCATACGAGGACCTTCCCGACGCCGCCTGCTGCGTCGAACCCATCGGCCTGCGGACAATGGCCAGAGATACCTGGCTGGTCTCCGCTGCACGTATGCTGGCGATCGCTGAGGAGGGGGACCGAGACATCATCACTCTGTGCAACGGCTGCTACATGTCGCTGCGGGAGGCGGCCCACTCATTAGAGGACCGGATCGTGAGGAGACGGGTGAACGCGATCCTCGGCGCCATCGGAAGGGAGTACCGCGGCAAGACCGCGGTGCACCATCTGCCCGGGCTGCTCAGCGAGCGGGAGGAGGCGGTCCGGGCGGCGGTGGTAAGGCCCATCGCCCTGCCCCTGGTTTCCCACCCCGGTTGCCACATGCTCCGCCCCAGCGGAGTCTTGGGCCTCGATGCCTCGTTCCGCCCGGAGGTCGTGGATCGCATAGCCTCGTGGGCAGGGGCCACTACGGTGAGGGCGGAGGAGTGGCCGAGCTGCTGCGGAGGCGGGTTGTCAGGCATCCATGAGGAGCTATCCGCCAAGCTGCTGGACGGACCAGCGCGGTCGCACCTGACATCGGGGGGGAGGGCGATCCTGACCCCATGCCCGTTCTGCTTCGTGCAGTTCGACATCAAGCAGAAGGGCGGGCTTCCGGTGCTCTACCTGGCCGAGCTCATGGCCCTGGCCATGGGGGCCGCTCCCGAGCGGATCGGCCTGCAGCACCACCGCAACAAGCTCAGTCTCTGACGGCGGTGACGTCCAGCGACAGGTCCGCCGCGCGGACGGAATGGGTCAGCCAACCAAGCGATATGACGTCCACCGCCGCGGCGTAGTCGGGAGCGGTCTGCGGGGTGATCCCTCCAGATGCTTCCACCACAATGCGCCGATCGATCCTCTTGATCGCCTGGCTGCAGATCAGGGCGTCCCCCGGCGACATGTTGTCCAGAAGAATTATGTCCGCACCGGCCCGGGCGGCCTCCTCTGCCCCGTCCAGTGAGGTAACCTCGACCTCCACCTTGCGGGTGAAGGAGACCTTCCTGCCGGCGGTGACCGCGGCGGTGATGCCGCCGACCACCACCAGGTGGTTGTCCTTGATGAGGACTGCGTCGTCCAGGCCGAATCGGTGGGGGTCCCCGCCCCCCAGCACGACCGCCCTCTTCTCGTACCGACGGAAGCCGGGGGTCGTCTTCCTTGTCGCGGCGATGATTATTCCGGGATTCCTAGCCCGGCAGGCGGTGAGGACGTCATTGGTGGTGGTGGCGATGCCCGACATCCTCATCAGCAGGTTGAGAGCTACCCGCTCACCGGCGAGGATCGAGCACAGTCCACCTTCCACCGCCAGAACCGCGGTACCTGCCGACACCCGCTCGCCGTCCCGCACCAGGGGGGTGACGAGCAGCCCCAGTAGGGTGAATGCTTCCCCCGCCTCCTCCAGCCCGGCGATCACGCATTCCTGCCGGGTGACGATCCTGGCCGAGCCCCTACGGTCGCCGATCAGCGCCTGAGAGGTTATGTCGCCCTGGCCGATGTCCTCGCGGAGGAAGTCCTCGATGCCGCTCATGGCCCCGGAATCCCGGCCCGGCCTAATGAACCTTTACGCTCAGAGCTCGACCTCTTCGTCTGCCTTGGGCAGGAGGACCTTGATGCCGTCGCGCCTGACCTCTTCAGCCAGGGGCTCGCGGTCGTCGGAGTGCATGATGATTACCTTCTCCGGCTTGCACGCGCGGATGAAGTTAAGCAGCTCCGACTGGTCAGCGTGGGCGCTGAGGTCGTACTTCTTGACCTCGCACTTGATCTTGACGGGGTGGGGGATCTCCTCTTTGGTGGCCTGGACATTGATCACGCCCGAGTCCATCAGCAGACGGCCGTTCGAACCCTCCACCTGGAAGCCGCTGAGCAGCACTGCGCTCTTGGGGTCGTTCTTTACGTCGTCCAAGTAGTTGAGGACCGGCCCACCGTCAAGCATGCCGCCGGTGGTGACGATAACCTGCGCCTCCCTCCGCGCCTTCTGGCGGTCAAGGGGCGTCCGGACCTCGTTGAACTTGCGCTTGGCGGCCTTGAGCGCCTTCTCGTTGCGGATGTACTCCGGACGGTCAAGGTACAGCCTGCTGATGGTCTTTCCCATACCGTCGACCCACATGTTGTATTTCAGGTCCTTGAGTATGAGCATGACCTCCTGCGTCCGGCCGACGGCGAAGCACGGAAGGATGGCCTTCCCGCCCCGCTCCACGACCTCCTTGACCTTCTCTATTAGATCGTGCTCGGTCTTCAGCCGATCGGGGTGCAGTCGACCGGAGTATGTGCCCTCGATGATGAGGTTGTCGCACTTCACCGGATGGGCCCCCCACACCAGACGCATGTTCAGGGTGTGCATGTCCCCGGTGAATACGGTGGTCTGCTCCCCCTTCAGCTCATACATGGCGGCCCCCGGCAGATGGCCAGCGGGGTGCAGCGAGACCTCGAACCCGCCGACGTCCATGACCTCTCCATAGGTCATCGGGGTGAAGTTGCGCATCATTGCCTTTATGTCCGACTCGTCATATGGTTTGGGGTACCCTTCAATGCCGGCGATCTTCAGGGAGTCGCGCACCAGAAGCTCGGCAACGTCCACGGTGGTGGGTGTGGCCACGACCTCGGTGTCGTACTTGCCGCACAGCCAGGGCATCATCCCGCAATGGTCCAGGTGGCTGTGGGTCAGGAACGCCATGTCCACGGGGGGCGCGGCCAACGGGTAGGTTGGTGGCTTGGATGCGGTCATGCCGTACTCGAAGAGGAGGGTGGCGCCCTTATTCTGCACGAGCATACCCATGCGGCCAACGACGTCTGCCCCTCCCAGGAACTTTATCTTCATTTTCTTACCTCCTTGTCATTCTCCGATGATCTGTATGATGACTCTTCTCTCCCTGCCCCGATTGTCCAGCTCCATGAGCACGACCTGCTGCCAGGTCCCCAGCTCGGGAGCGCCGTCGTGGAAAGGGACGGTCAGTGAAGTGCCCAGGAAGGCGGAACGGATGTGAGAGTGACCGTTGCCATCGCCCCATCGTCGGTGATGCTCATAGTCGATCTCCTTGGGGAACAGGCGCTGTAGCCCGTCTCTCATGTCGGCCCGAAGGCCGTCCTCGTTCTCTATGGTGAACAGGGCGGCGGTGGAGTGGCTGATGAACACACAGGCCAGACCGTCCATGAACCCGCATGCCCGCACCGCGGACCTGAGGTCCTCGGTGAGGTCGATGATGTCACCTTCCGCTGAGGTCCTCACACCGAGGACCTTCCTAAAGCTACCCATGGCTCTCTCTTTATCAGGGCTAGCCATGGGAGAGTATATTAATTTGATGCTTGTGAATAATCCCTGCCCCGGGGGTCCCCGGAACGGACCCAGACACCACGCTGGCCATCTCTGTCAGGTAGGGGAGTTCGGGTGATATGCAACGAAACAAGGAAAGGTATTTTAATAACCGAGAATTGTGAGTTTTTTCGTGCCTGAGACAATCGACATGAACCCGATCGCCCATAAGTTGCATGAGGACGACAGAGTATGGCTGTCCTCGGCCTTCCGGGTCAAGCTCATCAAGGAGGGCATAGAGAAGGCCGGAAGCATCAACCAGCTGGGAAGAGAGCTGGGCTATCGTTCCCGGGTCCACCCCGGGTGGAGCATCCGCCAGATCCTGATAGGAAAGCAACCGTTCCCCCTCGAGCGCCTGAAGGCGTTCGCCGAGTTCCTCGAATACCCCTTGGAGGACATCATGCGCCACCGCACCCAGCACGGAGCGGTGACCTTTGACAACACCAAGCGGGCGCTCGATGCCTGCGGCATGCCATATTTCATCCCTCGGTGAGGGAGATTTCAATTTTTTCTAATATATCGCGGTAGTGATTTATAGTCTCACGGAGATGACCACCTTCGTCGGACAACCGTCCGACTTCAGGGATGGGAGTGCTCTTAAGAAAAGGGTCCAAGATCAGGGACGAGACTACCAGCTCGCTCGTTCATAGTGGCGTCTATCATCTTGCCGACACCTATGACGACGAGGAGGCCAAGCAGTTCGAGGGCCCCATCGCATATAGCTTCTGGAGCGCGGTCAAGTATACCTTCACCCTCTCCCTCATTCTATGGTGGCTGCCTATCTTCGGGCAGATGATCGCCGGGTATGTCGGCGGTCGCCGGGCGGGAGCGCCGCTGAAAGGCATGATGGCGGCCCTGGTGCCGGTCGTGTTCATCTTCACCGTCACCACCCTGGTGCGCATGGGCATCATCCCCACGGTCATCTTCGGGGTCGACCTCACCCCCGAGGCGGTGGTCGCGGTGATCACCGCCCATGTCCCGGTCATCGAGCCCTATGTGGCGTTCGTCAACATGTACCTGACCTCATTCTTCACCTCCCTGCACTCGACCGCCAGCCTGGGGCTCGACAGCTATGTGACCACAGTGGCATTCGCCTACATCGGCGGGGTGCTCTCCCAGCAGACCCACCGTGAGATGATGCTGCTGGCCAAGATGAGCAGGGGGAACCAGACCACGGTGGTCCTCGAGGGCAACACCTTCACTGCCGCGCAGAACGATCCTTTCGCCCGCCGGAAGGGGCGAAGCTTCGAGGACCTAGAGGTGCTCGACGCCGAGCACGGCAACATCGACGACGCGCCCAGGACCATGCGCTCGGCTCGGAAGGCCATCCTCGAAGAGGAGGACCCATTGACCCTTCCTCCCAAGGAGCGCAAGGCCCTGCGGGAAAGGGCGCAAAGCATGGCCAAGGAGCAGAGGGGAGTGGAGCGGAAGATCGCCAGGATAGCGGTCGAGGAGGAGCGGCCTATGCGTCGCCCCACCGCAGAGAAGAAGGACTGGGAGTTCATCTGAGAACCTTTCGATCGTCCCCGGATCCGGCCCAGAACCCTTTTATACGAGCATAATTTTTCGACATGAAGGCGAGTCATTATGTTCTGTCCTAAGTGTGGCGGCCTGCTAAGAGCCAAGGAAGGTAGCAGGACCGAGTTCGTTTGCCCCAGCCCAAAGTGCGGGTTCGAACAGAAAGCCAAGGACCTCTCCAAGGAAGGAGCGGCCACCCGGGTCAAGATCGAGAGGAACAAGAGCGAGGTCGAGGACTGCCCGGTCGTCGATTCTATCGAAGGCGTCATGCCCAGGACCGCGGTGCCTTGCCCCAAGTGCGGGCACAATGAGGCCTATTGGTACCTGAGGCAGACCAGGAAGTCGGACGAACCGGAGACCACCTTCCTCACCTGTTGCAAGTGCGGTCACAAGTGGCGCAAGTATTGACCCAGCTCGCTCCTAAGCAAGGTTTATCATGGTCCACATGTTTACCTTCAAAACTATTAGGAGCTCATTTGGAGGAAATTCATGTTTCACGCCAAGATCAAGTCCGAGACCCTCAAGGGCGTCGTTGACGTGGTCTCGACCCTCGTGGATGAGGCTAAGTTCAACATAGATGCCGACGGGATGGAACTGAAAGCGGTCGACCCGGCCCACGTGGCCATGGTCGACCTGAAGGTCCAGAAATCGGCGTTCGAGGAGTTCTCGGCTGACGAGACCGAGCTAGGCATCGACCTGGACAAGATAAAGGAGGTCCTTCGCCTGTCCCGGGCAGGTGACATCATCGAGATGGAGCAGGACGAGAGCAAGAACCGATTAGTGCTCAACGTCGGCAACATCACCAGACGAATGAACCTCGTTGATACCGCGGGCATGAACGATCCCAAGGTACCGAACCTCAATCTCCCGGCCAAGATCACGGTCACCTCCGACGAGTTGCAGAAGGGCATCCGGGCCGCTGAATCGGTCTCCGACCACATCGCGCTTAACGCTTCGCCCGATGGCTTTGAGATGTACTCCGAGGGCGACACCGATTCGGTGAGCCTCAAGCTGCCCAAGGATCTCCTGATCTCTCTGGACGTTTCAGAGAAGGTCAAGAGCCTGTTCCCACTGGACTATTTCTCCAACATGGTCCGCTCCATACCAGCCGGTTCCGTCGTCACCATCAACTTGGGGAGCGACTTCCCAGTCAAGCTGGAGTTCGAGATCGCAGACAAGCAGGGCAGCGTCGATTACCTCCTAGCTCCGAGGATCGAGAGCGACTGAACGCCCTCGTAAACCCCTTATGAATATTCCTTTTCTCCTATTCTAATTAACCTTGGAATCAAGGTCGATGATAAGTCTGGCATCAGCCTCAAAAATAATAAAAACTTATTTAGCATGGCCCCATTATTGACCATCTCCTCCCCCGAGGTGCCTAAATTGACTTTGTACGATGACCAAACCATACAGATGCTGGAATCCAAGGCCAACTTGCTCCGGCGACATATCATCAAGATGACCTTTGCCGCACAGTCCGGTCATCCTGGCGGCTCGCTTTCCTATGCCGATATCGTTTCCGCCCTGTTCTTCAAGGTGATGCGTCACCGGCCCTCCGATCCCAACTGGGAGGACCGCGACAAGTTCGTTCTGTCCAAGGGACACGCCGCCCCGGTATACTACGCGGCGCTGGCCGAGTCCGGGTACTTCCCGGTGGACGACTTGCTCACCTTGCGCAAGCTGGGCTCGCACCTGCAGGGACACCCCTGCCGGAAAAAGACCCCCGGAGTAGAGATCTCCACGGGATCTCTGGGGCAGGGGTTGAGCGTGGCCAACGGGATGGCCTTAGCCGCCAAGCTCGACCGTCGCCTGACGCGCATCTTCTGCCTCATGGGTGACGGGGAGCTGCAGGAGGGACAGAATTGGGAGGCGGCCATGCTTGCGTCCCACTATAAGCTCGACAACATCACCGCTTTCGTGGACCGCAACAAGATGCAGATCGACGGCCCCACCGAGCAGATCATGTCCCTGGAGCCGCTGGGAGACAAGTGGAGAGCCTTTGGTTGGAACGTCGTCGAGATCAACGGGCACGACATGAGGCAGATCCTTGACGCCTGCGAGGCGGCCGCCCATGTCACCGGCAAGCCGACGATGATCATCGCTCACACCATCAAGGGCAAGGGAGTATCGTTCATGGAGGGTGCCATTGCCTTCCACGGCAAGGCCCCCAACGCCGACGAGTATCGCATCGCTCTCAAGGAGCTGGGGGAGAGCATATGAAGTGGGTATACACCAGCCAGCGCAAGGAGTACGCCAACGCCTTGGTGGAGATCGGGATGGCCCGCACCGACGTGGTCGTCCTGGACGCCGACCTGTCCTCCTCCACCCGCACCGTGGAGTTCGCCAAGAAGTTCCCCGAGCGGTTCTTCAACGTGGGGATCGCAGAGCAGAACCTGATGGGCACCGCGGCCGGTCTCGCCGTGTCCGGAAAAACGGTCTTCGCCTCCACCTTCGCGGTGTTCGCCACCGGGAGGTGCTGGGATCAGATCCGGCAATCGATCGCCTACCCCAACATCAACGTCAAGATCGTCGCCACCCATGCCGGCATCACCGTCGGTGGGGACGGGGCGTCGCACCAGGCCTTGGAAGACATCGGCCTGATGAGCATCCTGCCCAACATGTGCGTCCTGGTGCCGGCCGACGGAATCGAAGCATACAAGGCGGTCAAGGCCGCGGCAGAGCATGCTGGCCCCTGCTATGTACGGCTGGGCCGGGCGGATGTGCCCATGGTCACGACCATGGACTCCCCCTTCACCATCGGTAAGGCCACCGTCCTATTGGAGGGCACCGACGTCTCCCTGGTGGGCTGCGGGCAGATGGTCGCGGTTTGCATGGACGCGGCGGAGGAGCTGAAGAAGAGGGGCATCGCGGCCGAGGTGGTCAACATGTCCACGGTCAAGCCTCTGGACGAGGCGACCCTGCTGCGCTCGGTGCGCAAGACAGGATGCGTCGTCACCGCCGAGGAGCACTCCATCAAGTCTGGGCTGGGATCCGCGGTCGCGTCCGCGCTCTCGGAGAACTACCCCGTGCCCCTGAAAAGGGTGGGGACCCCTGACTGCTTCGGTGAGTCGGGGGAGAGCAACGTATTGATGAGCCGCTACGGGCTCACCGCTGAACATATCATCGCCTCGGCCGAAGAGGTAATCAAGAGGAAGAGAAAATGAAGATCTTCATCGATACCGCGAACCTGGAAAAGATACGAGAGGTCAACAGCTGGGGGATACTGGACGGAGTAACCACCAACCCCAGCCTGGTAGCCAAAGAGAACACCAACTTTGAGGCCCTGGTCCATGAGATATGCCAGATTGTGGACGGGCCCATAAGTGCCGAGGTCATGGGCGTGAAGGCGGGAGACATGGTCGAGGAGGCCCGTAAACTGGCCAAGATCCATCCCAACGTCATCATCAAGGTACCTATGACCGAAGAGGGGCTGAAGGCCACCAAGGCCCTGGCCTCCGAGGACATAAAGGTCAACATGACCCTTGTCTTCTCCGCAGCCCAGGCCCTCCTGGCGGCCAAGGCCGGAGCGCGATACGTCTCGCCGTTCGTCGGCCGCCTGGACGACGTGGGGCAGGACGGCATGAAGCTCATCGCCGAGATCATGAATATCCTCGACAACTACGACTTCGACACCGAGGTCATCGTCGCCTCGATCCGCGACCCCATACATGTGGTGGAGGCGGCTCGACTGGGAGCGCATGTCGCCACCATCCCCTACGATGTCCTGAAGAAGATGTTCAACCACCCTCTCACTGACATCGGAATCAAGAGATTCCAGGATGACTGGGCAAAGGTTCCCAAGAAGTAGGAACCAAACCCCCTTTTTTGTTTCTCTCAAAGAGGATTTTTATAAGTTACCAGCGTTGGGAGTGACGTGGACGCCGAGGTCGTGATCATCGGAGGGGGCCCTGTGGGTAGCTCCTTCGCCGCACAGACCGCCACCTTCACCACGGTGGTGGTGGAAGAACACGCCGAGATAGGCTCGCCGGTGCAGTGCACCGGACTGGTGCACCCCCGGGTCGTGGAGATGGCGGAAGCCCAGGACACGATCATCAACGAGATCACCGGTTTCCGCCTGGTGCCTCCGGGGGGCAAGACCCTTGAGGTTCGGACCAGGGAGACCAAGGCGGTGGTCATCGATCGTGGCCTGTTCGATCGTCGATGCAGCGAAAAGGCGGTGTTGGAGGGTGCGGACATCCTCACTGGCCAAGAGTTCGTCGGCTTCGAGCGGGAGGGCAAGAAGTTGGCGGTGAAGGTGCAGGGCCCCGGAGGCCCGCAGACCATCAACGCCGACCTACTGGTGGGGGCCGACGGCTACAAGTCCCGGGTCAGCAAGCTGGCCGGGATCGGCCCGGCCAAGGAACACGTAAGGGGCATACAGGTCGACCTGGAGATGCACCTGGAGGACCAGACGATGGTCGATGTGCACATCGGTCAGAAGGTCGCCCCTGGCTTCTTCGCTTGGGTCCTGCCTTGCGGGGACTTTACCCGCATCGGCTTGGGAGTCTCGGAGGGCAACGATACTCCCAGCGCCTATCTCACCTCCCTGCTCAAGAAGCTGGGACTAGAGGAGAAGAAGCGCCTCCGCACCATGTCCGGGGTCATCCCCATCGGCCCGCCGAAAAAGACCTGTGCCGACAATATCCTTATCGTGGGCGACGCCGCGGCTCAGACCAAGCCACTGTCGGGCGGAGGCATATACACCGGCTTGAGGTCGGCTAAGTGGGGGGCCATGACCGCGGTGGACGCCCTGCGGGACGGAGACCTGGGGGCGAAGCGCCTCTCGGAGTATGACACCAAGTGGCGGGCGGACATTGGTAAGGAGGTGGATCGCGGGTTGCTCATCCGCAAGGTGTTCGTCAACCTCACCGACCGCAAGATGGACGACGTGTGCCGGATGCTGGACCGCCCGGACGCGAAGGAAGTGCTGGCGGGCGGGGACATCGACTACCCATCCAAGATCGCCTCTCCGCTCCTGAAGGCCGTCCCCTCGCTGGTCAAGTTCTCCCCGCAGCTCATCGGTTCCTTGATTCGGCGGGAGCAAAGGTGAAATAGCGGGGGCCGGCTCCGAGGATCGTGCTCCTCGCCAAGGTCCCCCGGGAACGAGCCGAGCAGGTCCGCAAGCAGCTATTCAAGCGGAAGCTGGGGGCCAAGGACCGACGCATCCTCAGGCTCGATGATCATATCCTCATACCCCTGCGGGCTTCACCCCCGCCGAGCCTGGCGGAGGAGTTGGGGATCGAGCTGACGGAGGGCGAGACCATGGTGAAGTCATGCTACCGCCCCCCGTTCGACCTGGTGCTGGAGGAGGCGGAGGTCCCCGAGGCCGTCAAGAGATCGCTTCCCCACCGCTGGGAGATGCTCGGCGATGTTCTGATCCTCCGTTTGCCGGACGACATCGCCGCCCACTACGGGGAGGTGGCCAGGGCCTACGCCGCGATCTTGGGGGCGAGGACCGTGCTGAGGGAGCGAAGCCATATCGACGGCGTCTTCCGCACCCCGGACATGCAGCTTCTTTTGGGCGATGACCCCGAGACCGTACACCTGGAGAACGGTATTCAGTACAAGCTCGACGCCTCCCGCCTGATGTTCTCCTCCGGCAACATCGATGAGAAGATGCGCATGGCCTCGCTGGACTGCCGCGGGGAAACAGTGGTGGATATGTTCGCCGGGATCGGCTATTTCACGCTGCCGCTGGCCCTGCACGCACAGGCTACCAAGGTCATCGCTTGCGAGATCAATCCCCTGGCCTTCGGCTACTTGCGGCAGAACATCACGCTGAACGGACTGGAAGGCCGGGTCGAGCCGGTGCTGGGCGACAACCGCGAACTTCCCGGCGAGGGAATCGCGGAACGGGTGGTGATGGGTTATGTGCGCACCACCGCCGAGCACCTCGGGACCGCCTTCCGTCTGGTCAGGAAGGGCGGTATCATCCATTACCAGGATACCTTTCCCCTGGAGATCTTCCCGTCAAGGGCGCTGGACAACCTGGGCGCGGCGGCCGGGGACCGGGGGTTCGAGGTCATCCTGACCCGCGAGGTGAAATCCTACTCCCCGGGGGTCTCTCACATGGTCCTCGACGTGAGGGTGCTCGACTAGATCTCGATATTCTCGATGGAACCCGACGCCTCCAGCAGGAGTTTCAGGCCTTCGGCGTAGCCGTCCCCCTGGCTCTCCAGCAGGCGCTGGGCGAAGGGGGCGAGGTAGGTGCCGAAGTCCATCTCCTCCCGGGTGAACTGCCATGCCTTGGCCTGGCCCTCTCCCAGGGCGGTGATGAAGGCAAACGATACCGAACGCAGCCGGTGGTCGCCGCCCTTGCCCTTCTCAATCTGCCTCATCGCCGCCTCCTTCCCTTCGGTCTTGGCCGTCCTCGCGATGCCGTCGGCATAGCTGCCCACCGGCCCCAGCTTCCTGAAGGCGGGCAGGGCGCTCTCGATCCCTCGATAGGCCTCCATGCGTCCCGCCTCGATCACCATCTGGGACGGGGTCAGTTCCGAGCGCTCCGCCACCACCCGCTTCACGATGTCCGGCGAGGCTACCGCGGCGAGCAGGGCGTCGCGGTGCTCCGGCCACAGATCGGAGATTAGATTGGCGGCCTGGTCGGTCCGCGACAGCACGCACATCTTCCCCGAGGAGAGGAGCGTGGATATCGCTTTCTTCTCCACCTCCGATCCCCTCAGGGCTGCGAGGAACCGCTCCTTGTCCCGCCCGTAGCACGTCCCGCCGATCATGTACACCTCGTCCTGCCGCTCCCGTACCGCGGCGGCCCGGGAACGGAAGTGCTCGTCGAGGAGTCCAGCATCGTTCAGCTCAGCCTTCAGGTATCGGCCCACCAGGTCCTTGGGGAGACGGTATGCCTCCTTCACCCGGCATCCCGGGCACTCGCTGTCGCAGCGGAGGTCGCTGATGATCTCCACCTCGAAGTCGTCGGTGGGATCCTCCGCGGCGATGCGGCCGGCGAGAAGGTGCACGGTGTTGGCATCGCCGGAGCAGGAGGGGCACACGTGGATCTCCGTCCCGGCGCCCTTCCACCGGACCCTGATCCCCCGCCCCTCCTTCACGTGCGGGCAGTCGCCGTTGTCGTCCAGGTCGTAGGGCAGGAGGGAGATGGCCTCGTCCACATACTCCTCCGGGGGACTCGGTCCGTCGGGGGAGCAGATGGCACACCTCTCCGTCGAGTAAATGTGCAGCCCTCGCTTGCGGGCGGTGTCCCACAGCGCCAGGAGGCGCAGTTCTGGGTGGTCGTAGTGCTGCACTCCGATGAGCTTGTCCCGCTCCACCTTTCCCCGCACGGCGTACGACACCTCGCCCAGGGGGGTCTTGGTGGCAGCGAGGTAGGGCACCTTGCCGGCCTCGTGCAATGAGATGGTCGCGGCGTATGCCCGTACCAGCTGGTCGCCCCAGTTCATGGCGTGGTCCAGCTTCCGGGGATCGGACCGATTCTGGGACACCTTCTCCATCTTGGCCACCGCTTTCCGGAGATCGCACCGCCGGCACTCCTTGGTGCATTGGGGCATGAGCAGCTGGGGCTTCCCGGCGAGCAGCCGGGACTTCTCCAGGAGGTCTTTCTCCAGCGTCTTCGGGGTGGCCTTGGCCCCCCGGAACCTAGCGCGGCGTCCCATGGTCCTCCCCTACGCCGCCGGCGTTCTTAAGGCTTGGGGACGTCGCCGCGTGCGCGTTCCGGTCCTCAAGATGGCTCGCTCCCTGGCCGGCGACCTCTTCACCGAAGGATATCGTCGGAATAAGATATTTATCCGCGAAGCCGCTATCGTCGGACGGGATGCATTGTCGACGCGGGAGGAATTTTACCGAGGTTACGTCAAGGGCTTCGAGGAAGGCCTCAATAAAGCCTGGGACGAGCTTATAGGCTTGACCACCAAAGGCTTCAGCCCCCGCGAGATCCAGGTCATGGCCAAGAGCAAGCGCCAGTCCATCAATGAGTCGGTCCGGGACGTCAAGACCGAGATCCGGGCGGAGACGGGGATCGACCTGCTGTCGAAGGCCCCCGCGAGGGGCCCTCGGGTCGAGGTGGAGAGGGGCAACACTTACCTCATCGAGAGCATGTACGCCACCAAGGCCCTGACCGTGGTCAACGAGCTGACCGCCGATGGGACCCAGGCGCTGTGCATCCTGAGGAGCTTCCCGGGCAATTACCAGGGAGGCCTCAACGATACCGTGACCGCCTACTGGCTGACGAAACACGAGAGCTCCCAGTACGGCCCGTACACCGTCATATCTCCCACCGATATGCCTCGCCTGATCTCCGAGACCCGGAACTTCATGAGGGCGGAGGAGGGCAGGGTGGTCCTGGTCGAAGGCGTCGAGTACCTCATCATGCAGAGCGCCGACCGAGAGGTCAGCGTGCTCAAGTTCATCTCCCTGATGTCCGATCTGGCTATCACCCTGAGGGGTGTGCTTCTCTTATCGGTCTACCCGCCGGCCCTGGACGAGAAGGTCATTAACAACCTGAAGTGCCTGGCCAGCGGGACACTGTGATACTGGTCAGAGGGTCAGAATAATCTCGATGGACGACACGTTGGTAGCGCCGTCCTCGCTCTCCACCCGTTCCGTGCCGATCCTGACCTCCTTAACCGCCGCCTCCCGGACGAAGCGGTGACGTACGATCTCCGCGACATCCACCGCCCGGCTGATGGCCTTGCCCCGAGCCTTAATGATAACCTCGTCGGATCCGCTGCGGAACTGGGTCACCACGGCCGTTACGTAGTCCATCGCTCCCTTTTTGCCGATGTAGATTATGTTGTCCTCGGGCATGCCATCGACCTTGGTGCAACGGGATCAGTACTGACGGTGCTCGCTGAAGTAGCGCATCATTATGCGCCTCTGCCCCTTGCGCAGGATCTCCGATAGTGTGGAGGTCGAGACGTCGAACATAGTGGCGAGCTCCTTCAGCCCGATGCGTCGGGGGAAGTCGAAGTAACCGCGCTCGAAGGCCATGCGGGTGACCTGCTCCTGCCTCTTGGTCAGCTCGTCGGAGTCAGTGAGCTCGGTGATCTTGACCAACTTGGGCTGGGCATGGATCTTGGTGAGGTTGTCGATCAGTTCCTGCAGCACCTTCTTCTGAGTCACCAGCATCGTCCACTTCAGGCGGCCCTCCTTGGTCGTGGTCGAACCGGTGAGGAAGCATTCCGAGCCCGCCAACAGCCGGCAGGCCACGCATTGATTGGTGGAGAAGGCAGCCAGCGCCCGGCCTTTATCGATAGCGCTGATATCCACATTGAAGATGTTGGGGTTGTTCCTGACCTGTTCGATGACCTTGGGAAGGTCCTCCTCGTTCTCCACATCGATCTGGACAAGGTCCCTGACCCCTTCCTTCATGTCCTTCGTATCGATGACCCGAATAACCGAGGGGTACATCTCGACCACGTCGGTGATCCAGTTGTCTGGCATTGCCAGTGACACGACCGCTTCCATCATTGCTATCGCGGACCATTATGCGTTCTAAGGATAAATCCCCCGCATCTCGATAGCGTTCACCACCTCGCGAACCGCCAATAGGTAGGCCCCGGTCCGCATGTCCACCTTTCTCTCCGCAGAGTGGGAGTGCACCCGATTGAACGCCGAGGTCATGATGCGGTTGAGCCGCTCGTTGACCTCCGTCACCGACCAGAATAGGAACTGGAGGTCCTGCACCCACTCGAAGTAGGACGCCGTCACCCCGCCGGCGTTGGCCAGGACGTCAGGGATGAGCATGGTGCCCCTCTCGAACAGGATCTGGTCGGCGGCGGGCAGGGTCGGGCCGTTGGCCCCCTCGGCCACTATGGAGGCCTTGATGCGGTCGGCGTTGTCCTTGTCGATCGCGCCCTCCAAGGCGGCCGGCACCAGCACCGTACAGTCCAGCTCCAGGAGTTCACGGTTGGAGATGTCGGCGGCCCCGGGGAACCCCTTGACCGATCCGGTGGCCTTCTTGTGCGCCTCCACCTTGCGTATGTCCAGCCCGGCAGGGTCGTGGATGCCTCCGGAGGAGTCGGAGACCGCCGTGACCTTTAATCCGAGCTCATCCCGCAGCAGCCGGGCGGCATTGCTTCCCACGTTGCCGAAGCCTTGCACCACCACCGTAGTCTGGGACGGTTCCAGCTTGCGGGCGTGCATGGCTTCCCGGACACAGTACATGAGTCCCCGGGAGGTGGCCTCGTCCCGCCCTTGCGAACCGCCCAAGGGGATGGGCTTGCCGGTGACGCTGGCCGGTGATACCCGGCCGACTTTTGCGGAGTAGGTGTCCATGATCCAGGCCATGGTCTGGGCGTCGGTGTACACGTCGGGGGCGGGGATGTCCACGTATGGGCCGATGATTGGTTCAATCTCGGTGGCGAACCGCCGCGTCAGCCTCTCCAGCTCACCCTTGCTCATCTCCTTGGGGTTGCATACTACACCTCCCTTGGCCCCGCCGAAGGGAATGCCCACTGTCGCGCACTTCCAGGTCATCCACATGGACAGAGCGCGCACCTCGTCCATCGACACGTTGGGATGGTATCGGATGCCTCCCTTGCATGGCCCCCGGGCGTTGGAGTGCTGGACTCGGTAGCCGGTGAACATACGGAACGAGCCGTCGTCCATCCTCACCGGGAAGTTCACCGACAGCTCCCGCTTGGGCTTGGTCAGGAAATCGATGATTCCTCTGTTGAGCCCCAAGCTCTCGCCCACATTCCTCACCTGGCTCACTGCCACCTCGTACGGATTCCTGGTTTCCATGTCCGATGCCTCCGGCGATCTGCGCTACGGTCGAGTATAGATAACTTCGATTAACATCCGTTCATATATATTTCGACCCGAGCACAAGTGATTTACATGGTGAATAACGCCGAGATCGCCGCCATGCTCTACCAGCTAGCCGAGCTCATGGACCTGAAGGGGGACGTGTTCAAGCGCAACGCCTACCGCCGGGCGGCCCAGAGCGTCGAGGCCCTTGATGAGGATGTGAGCAGATATCTCGCCCGAGAGGAGCTGGAGAGCATTCCCGGAGTGGGGAAGGCTATCGCCCAGAAGATAAGGGAGATGGTGGAGACCGGCGGCCTGAGAAAGTTGGACGAACTCCGGGCGGAGTACCCTCCGGGCGTCGTGGAGCTGATGAAGGTGCCCGATATCGGCCCGCGGACCGCGGTCACACTGTACCGGGAGTTGGGAATCAGGGACCTGGACGGCCTCCGGGAGGCGGCCGAGCGGCACCGCATTCGCTCGCTGAAGGGGTTCGGGGAGAGAACGGAAGAGAATATCCTCAAGGGCCTTGCGCTGGTGCAGGGGCAGGGAGGGAGGATGCTACTGGGAAGGGCCCTACCCATCGCCGAATCCTTCGCCCGACACCTCCAGGCGAAAGGGTTCGAGGAGGTGAGCGTGGCCGGGTCCCTGCGCCGGTGGAGGGAGACGATCGGCGACATCGACCTGCTGGTGGGAAGCGACGAGCCCCTGCGGGCCATGGACGCCTTCACCGCTTACCCCTCGGTAGCCGCGGTCGTGTCCAAGGGGCCGACGCGTTCCACCGTCCGGCTGGCCGACGGCACCCAGGTCGACCTTCGGGTGGTGCCCCGATCGAGTTACGGGGCGGCACTGCAATACTTTACAGGGTCCAAGGAGCACAACGTGGTGATGCGGCGCCTGGCCATCCAGCGTGGCCTCCGACTCAACGAGTACGGGCTGTTCAGCCGGGAAGGCGAGGAGATGGTGGCCGGCCGGGACGAAGCTTCAATCTATGGCGCGCTGGACCTGGAGTGGGTGCCGCCAGAGCTCCGCGAGGACCGGGGGGAGATCGAGGAGGCGGCCGCCCACCGCCTGCCGCCGCTGGTTCGGGAAGAGGATATCTTGGGCGACTTTCACGTTCACACTGTCATGAGCGACGGGAGGGCGACCATGCGGGAGGTCGCCATGGCGGCCCGGGAGAAGGGCTATGAGTACATTGGGGTCACCGACCACTCGCGGTCGCTGTACATCGCTCATGGAGTGCCCATCGATGACCTCCTGGCCTCAGTGGACGAGGCCCACCAGCTAACCGAGGAGCTGGGCATAGAGGTCCTGCGGGGGGCGGAGGTGGACATCCTGGACGACGGGACCTACGACTACCCAGAGGACGTGCTGGCCCAGCTGGACTACGTGATCGGCTCGGTGCACTCCGGATTCAAGATGACCCGGGAACGAATGACCGAGCGCATCCTGACCGCGCTATCCTGCCGTGAGCTGAACATCCTCGGACACCCCTCCGGCAGGCTCATCGGGAAACGGGACGGGTACCAGGTGGACATGGACCAGGTTATAGAGGAAGCGGCCCGCAGGGGAGTCATGCTGGAGGTCAACGGGTCCATCGAGCGCCTGGACCTCAACGACCTCAACTGCCGCAAGGCCAGGGAGCTGGGGGCGATGGTCGCGCTGAACACCGACTCCCACTCACTGGGCCAGCTCGATAGCATGCGCTATGCCGTGCACACCGCCCGCCGGGGCTGGCTGGGAAAGGAGATGGTACTCAACGCCCTGCCCCTGGAGAAGGTGAGAGCCATCTTCGACGGACGGAGCACCTAAAATATATCTCATGCGACCTGTTTAGCTGGTCCAAGTGATCGCATGGATCTCATCGAGGTCGCCGATTCCATAAAGAGCATGGAGATCAGGGGCGCCGGGCTGATCGCCAGGAGCGCCGCGGAAGCGCTGAGGCAGCAAGCCCTGGACTACCAAGGGGACGACCTGGAAGAGCTGCGCCGACGGCTGGACGAGGGACGAGGGGCCCTCGTCGCCTCCCGACCCACCGCCATATCCCTGTGGAACGCGGTGCAGGCGACCCTACGAGGTACCGCCAGGGCAACGAGCGCGCCGGAGCTGCGGTCCCTCGTGGTGGCCAACGCCGACGCCTTCGTGGCAAGATCCAGCAAGGCAGTGGACGTGATCGGCAGGATCGGCTCCAAGCGGCTGAGGAGCGGAATGACTGTGCTTACCCACTGCAACAGCAAGGCCGCGCTGGGAGTTATCAAGGCCGCGCACGCCGAGGGAAAGGATATCCAAGCCTATGCAACTGAGTCCCGGCCGTGGCGGCAGGGGCTGCTGACGGTCAAGGACCTCTCCGAGGCCGGGGTGCCTACCACCCTTATCATCGACAGTGCGGTCCGCTGGATCATGAAGGAGGTAGACGTCGTGCTCGTCGGGGCAGATACCATCTGCTCTAACGGCGCGCTGATCAACAAGATCGGCACCTCCCAGGTGGCCCTGGCGGCCAGCGAGGCGAGGGTACCGTTCATCGTGTGCGCCGAGACCTACAAGTTCTCCCCCAAGACCGTCCACGGCGAGCTGGTGGAGATCGAGGAGAGGGACGCCAGCGAGGTCGTCGACCCCCGCCTGATACCTTCCGGGGTCAGGGTCCGCAATCCGGTGTTCGACGCCACCCCCGCAGAGTACATAGACTCCATCGTCACCGAGGTGGGCTTGATCTCACCGTATGCCGCTTACGAGGTAATAGTTAAGGAGCTGGGACAGGAATCGATCTTCGAGGCCAACGAGGAATGAGCATGGAGTATTCTGAGAAGTACCTGCATCTCGGGGAGTCCGTCGACCCCGACGCCTATGTCATCTGCAAATACAAGATCGTCACCGACCTGGACATCAAGCTGGCGGCCGCGGCGATCGCCACCGAGCAGTCTACCGGCACGTGGACGGGAGTCTCGACCCTCAACGATGAGATCTTCGAGCGATATCATGGACGGGTGACGGACATCACCGGAAACGTAGCCACCATCGCCTATCCCGAGGACGATTTCAGCCTCGACATCGGCGGGGTGCCACAGATCCTGAGCGTCATCGCCGGGAACCTGTTCGGCCTGGAGGCGCTGAAGGGCGTCCGCCTGGAGGACGTGCAGTTCCCCAAGAGCATGCTGCGCGAGTTCAAGGGGCCCAAGTACGGCATCCCCGGGATGCGGGAGCGCCTCAGGAGGCCCGACAAGCCCTTGGTCGGCACCATCGTCAAGCCCAAGATCGGCCTCCCGCCCAAGGGCATGGCCGACTACATCTACGAGGCGGGGATGGGCGGCCTGACCAACGGGAAGGACGATGAGACCCTCTCCAACCAGAGGTTCTGCCCCCTCGAGGACCGGGTCGTGGCCATCGCCGAGGCCATTGATCGGGTGAAGCAGGAGACGGGGCACATCATGATGCACGCCATCAACATCTCGACCAACGGCGAAAGGATCGTCGAGGTCGGGGAGCGAGCCCAGGAGCTGGGGGCCTCGGAGCTCATGGTCGACGTCATCACCTGCGGGTTCGCCGCGGTGCAGGCCCTGGCGGAGGACCCGTCGATCAAGCTGCCCATTCATGTCCACCGCACCATGCACGGCGCGATCACCAGGAACAAGGACCTTGGGGTGTCGATGCAGGTGTTCTCCAAGCTGGTTCGCATGTGCGGCGGCGATGCGCTCCATGTCGGCACCTTCGGAGTGGGCAAAATGAAGGGGAGCCCGGAGGAAGACCTCAAGAATCAGCGGGCGTGCGTTGGCGACGAGCTTCCGTACAAACCGGTGATGCCCGTGGCCTCCGGCGGCATGCACCCGGCGCTCATTGAGCCGCTGGTCAAGATCACAGGGACCAATGTACAGATCCAGGCTGGCGGTGGGGTCGCCGGCCACCCCGGCGGAGTGCGGGGGGGCGCCCGGGCCATGGTCCAGGCCGTGGACGCTGCCTACGAGGGCGTTCCCTTCGTGGAGTACGCCAAGACGCACTCCGAGCTTCGGGAAGCGATGACCAAGTGGGGATAGACATGCAGCTGAAGGCCAAGTACATCGACATGGAGTCGGCGGAGTACACCGCCGTGCTGAACCGCGAGGACGCACTGGAGATCGGCGTTAGGGAGATGGACAGGGTGCGGGTCAAGCACGAACGCATGTCCATCGTGGCCGTGGTGCAGACCACCGTGACCGTTGTGAAAAAGGGAGAGGTCGGCATCCTGGGCAGGGGATACACCGACCTGGGCCCAGAACCGGACGAGCTGATCGAGGTGGTGGCGACCTCCAAGCCGGAATCGGTCGAGTTCATCAAGAGGAAGATGAGCGGGAAGGAGCTCACCACCGAGGAGATCCGGACGATCATCAACGACATTGCCGCCCACAACCTGAGCAACATCGAGCTGACCGCCTACGTCACATCGCTGAACATCAATGGGATGAACCTGAGGGAGACGGCGGATCTCACCCAGGCGATGGTGGAGACCGGGGAGACGATCAGGTTCGACCGCTCCCCGGTGTTCGACTTCCACTCCATCGGCGGCTGTCCCGGGAACAAGATCACCTTGCTCGTCGTGCCCATCGTAGCCGCGGCTGGGCTGCTCATCCCCAAGACCTCGTCGCGGGCCATCAGCTCCGCGGCGGGAACCTCGGACATCGTGGAGGTGTTCGCCGGAGTGGACTTCAACGCCAACAAGCTGCGCAGCATCGCCGAGACCACCGGCGGAGCGCTGGCCTGGGGCGGGTCGGTCAACCTGGCCCCGGCCGATGACCTCATCATCCGCGTCGAGTACCCCTTGGGCATCGATCCCCACGCTCAGCTCCTCGCGTCGGTCATGAGCAAGAAGAAGGCAGTGGGCGCGGAATTTCTGGTCATCGATATCCCCGTTGGCGCGGGCACCAAGGTGCCGACCATGGAGATGGGGCAAGCCTACGCCAAGGACTTCGTGGACCTCGGCGAGCGGCTGGGCATCCACGTCGAGTGCGCTATCACCTACGGCGAGCAGCCGGTGGGCCGGGCCATCGGACCGGCGCTGGAGGCCCGGGAGGCGATCCGCATCCTGGAGGGCGAACTGCACCCCAGCAGCGTCATCGAGAAAGCCTGCGGAATGGCCGGGATGCTGCTGGAGATGGGCGGGATCAAGAGGGGCGAGGCCAGGGCACGGGAGATCCTGATGTCCGGAAAGGCGCTCGAGAAGTTCCGGGAGATCGTGGCTGCCCAGGGAGGGGACCCCAACCTCAAGTCGACCGACATCAAGGTCGGGGAGCATACCTACGACATCACCGCCAAGATGTGCGGCTATGTCAATGGGATAAGGAACAAGGAGCTTGTTGCCCTGGCCCGAGCGGCGGGAGCGCCCAAGGATAAGGGGGCGGGGGTGCTGTTGCACAAGAAGCGCGGCAACCGGGTGGACGAAGGCGAGGCCGTGCTGACCATCTACGCCGACAGCCGAGCTAAGCTGGACCAGGCCATCGAACTGTCCCGCAAGTTCAACCCGGTGACCATCGAGGGTATGATCCTGCAGAAGCTGCCGTACATCTCACGCACGACAGTCATAGAGAGGACTTTCTGCCCTGGGCCCTCAACGCCTCAGGCAGACTGAGCTCGCCCTTAGCTACCGATTCGGCCAGGTCCGAAGATATCGTAACCCGCCCCCCGCTCTCGATGCGGCTCAGGCGCTGGATGTCCCTCACCTCGCCCGGGGTCGGCTTGACCTCGGGCGGGAACGGCATACGGTACCCGCTCCCCAGGGCAATGGAGACGGCGGCATCGGCGTCCGGTTCCTCGGTGCGCCGGGTGGTGCTGGTCTCGTCCACCACCTCCACGTCGTCCACGGAGTTCCATATCGAGCGGATGATACGGTTGCGGTTGGTGCGGTCGCCATGGCCCACGCGGGCGATGAGACGCTCGTGCCTGAAGCATCGGCGGTAGCGGTCGATCTCGTCGGCGACCCGCTCCGGCGAACCCACCGTCTGCGCCACCAGCACCCGGCCGTCACCGATGATAGCGAGCCCGGGCCGGCTGCCCGGGTCGATCCCGGCCACCAGGGTGCGGAAGCTCTCCCTTCCCTTGAGCTGTGACCTCGCCATGTCCAGGGCTAGGTCAGGGCGATCGCTGGCTATGACTTTTTTAAAGCGCACCAGAGGCCGCTCCTCATGGGTGGTGATGACCACACCGACAGTGTCGGGGATATCGTCATCGAAGTCCAGGGCGACGAACGCCTCCCGGTGCTCTCTCATGAGCTGGACCAGCTCATAAAAGAACCGGAAGTTCTTGGTCATGACACCAATGACCTTCATCTGATGGACAGATTGAGAGGGGACGGCTTAACCCTTTGCTCCTGTTGCTCTGGATGCTCGATGTGAGGACGTGGAGAGCCTTCCCAGGTATAGATAGCCGAGCACACTGAGCAATGCGATCAGCGATACTGCGCCCCACAGCGCCAAGGGGGCGGTGTGCAGGGCGTCGTACAGCACCCCGCCCACTGCCGGACCTACCGACCAACCGAACGACGAGAATATTCCAAAGGCACCCATGTACCGCCCCCTCTCATTCTCCGGGCTCAGCGTGGCCACCAGGGCATTGCTCGACGGCGAGATGACGTTTTCCCCCAGGGTGGTGATGATCATTGAGGCCACCAGCAGCCAGATCCCGCCGGGGAGGCCGATGATCGCGTATCCGGCGGCGTACAGAAGAGCGCCAAGGGCGAGGACGTTGGGCATCTTGTACCGCGAGACCAGGCGGGCCATGGGGAACTGTAGAGCGACGACCATTATCCCGCTGAGGGCATACAGGTACCCGATCTGGACCTCGGTGATGCCGGCGTCCTCCACCGCGAATACCGAGAAGGTCGACGACATCTGCCCCATCACGATGCCCAGCGGCAGCGTGGCGATGCAGAACACGAAGAACAGGCGGTGGCGCATGATGGCCGCCAGGTCCCGGGGGTGGAACCGCACATGCGGTCCCTCGGATCGCGCTGGGTCAGCGACCTTGAGGAAGATGACCACGCCCACGCCGAGGCAGGTGACCGCCGCCACCGCGAATAGGTAGGAGAACGGCAGGAGCACTATCATGGTCCCTGAGATGAGCGGCCCCAGGGTCCAGCCGATGTTCTGCCCTATCCGGAGCAGGTTATAGGCCTCCATCCTCTGGCCCGGCACCACCAGGTCGGCGACCATGGCGTTGCTGGCGGGATCGAACATGGCACCCAATAGGGACGAGACCAACAACAGTCCGGAAATGAGCCAGATGTCCTTAGATATGGCCATGACGGCGAACAGGAAGATGAAGACCACGCCCCGGAGGACCATGGAGGCCCACATCACCGATCGACGCCCAAGACGGTCGGCCACCTCGCCGCCGATGATCTGGCCGGAAGCCCCGGCGACAGCCATGAACAGGTAGATCGCTCCGACCTGTCCCATGGGGATGCCCAGATCGCTGTTGAGGTGGATGGCCAGGAAAGGCATCACTATTGAGTACCCGGTCGCTGAGATGATGCGGCCGACGGCAAGGATCCAGATCCGCCGGTCCAGTCCCCTCAGAGAGCTAGGGCTCCTCATCATCCTCGCCTGGGGAGCGGCAAGGAGCTACTTCATCCTTATCCGAACGTTCATTTCTTCTTTTTGAACTTGGCAAACATGCCTCGGTTCTCGCTCTCAATCTCGGCGAAGCGCTTGAGGATGTCCTTCTGCTCCTGGTTGAGCTTCTCCGGCACCTTGACCTTCACCCGGACATAGAGGTCGCCGAAGGAATTGGTGCGCAGGATGGGCATCCCCGAGCCCCGCAGCCGGAACACCGTTTCCGATTGGGTCCCCGCCGGAAGGGTCACCTTGGCCTTCTTGTCCAGGGTAGGGATCTCGAGCTCCGATCCCAGGGCCGCCTGGGCGAAGGTGACCGGGAACTCCACGATGAGGTCCGGTCCCTCCCGGTGATACTGGGGGTGCTCCTTGACGTGGATTATGACGTACAGGTCGCCGTTGGGCTCCCCCGGACCGCCGATCTCCCCGGCCCCGGAGATGCGGAGACGGGACCCTGTTTCAACCCCCCTGGGTATGTCCAGATCGATATGCGAGGCCCGCTGGACCTTGCCCCTTCCGTTGCAGTCGGGGCAGGCATCGGCCGAGGACCGTCCGGTTCCTCGGCAGTGCCGGCAGGGGCCGACCTGAACGAACTGACCGAAGCCACCCCTCTGGACCACGCGCACCTGTCCGGTGCCGTGGCACTCCGGGCAGGGGACGACCTTGCCGTCCTTGGACCCGGTCCCGGAGCACCGCGGACAGGAGTCGAACTTGGGGACGGTAATACGCTTCTTTGCTCCCCGAAAGGCCTCGTCCAGGGTGATCTCGAGGTCCATGGCCGCATCTCGGCCGCCCGACCGCTGCTGCCTCCCGAACAGGATGTCGAATATGTTGCCGAAGCCGCCCGAGTCCCCGAAAATGTCCCGCAGGTCACCCACATGTGAGAAGTCGTTCCAGTTGAAGGAGCCGTCCTGGAACTGCGAGTTGACGCCAGCATGGCCATACTGGTCGTACAGCTTGCGCTTCTTCTCGTCGGCGAGGACCTCGTAGGCCTCCGAGACCTCCTTGAACTTCTCCTCGGCGACCTTGCGGTCCTCCTTGGTGACGTCCGGGTGATATTGCATGGCCAGCTTTCGGTAGGCCTTCTTGATCTCCTCCACCGAGGCTCCCTTGGGGACCCCCAGCACCTCGTAGTAATCGCGCTCGGACATGGGTTAGCGATCCTAGTCCACGATGTGATAGTCGGCGTCGGTGAAGTCGCCCTTTTCGCCCTTGTCCTTCTTGTCGTCGGAGGGAGGGGCCTGCTGGGGTTGCTCCGCACCCTGTGCGCCGGCCGCCTGCTGGGCCGCGGCGGCCTCCTGGTAGATGCGAGTGGAGACGGCGGACATCTCCTTCATCAGGATGTCCATCTTGGCCTTGAGATTCTCGGGGTCGTCGGCCTTCATCGCCTCCCGCAGCTCGTCGGAGGCCTTCTTGACCTTCTCCCGCTCCTCGGCGGTGATCTTGTCCCCCAGCTCCACCAGGGATTTGTCCGTGGTGTACAGCAGGGTGTCGGCCTGGTTGAGGGTCTCCACCTTCTCCTTACGCTTCTTGTCCTCCTCGGAGAACTCCTCGGCCTGATGGACCATTTTGGTGATCTCATCCTTGGACAGCTTGTTGGAGGCGGTGATGGTGATCTTCTGCTCCTTCCCGGTGCCGAGATCCTTCGCGGATACGCTGATAATGCCGTTGGCATCGATGTCGTAGGTGACCTCGATCTGCGGGATGCCCCGCGGTGCGGGGGGGATGCCGGACAACTGGAACTTGCCCAGCGAGACGTTGTCAGCGGCCATCTCCCGCTCCCCCTGCACGATATGGATCTCCACGCTGGACTGGTAGTCGGCGGCGGTGGAGAACACCTGCGACTTACGCGTCGGGATCGTCGTGTTCCTCTCGATAAGCTTGGTAGCGATGCCTCCCAGCGTCTCCACGCTGAGGGACAGTGGGGTGACGTCGAGCAGGAGGATATCCTTGACCTCTCCGGCGAGGACCGCGCCCTGGATGGCCGCGCCCATGGAGACACATTCCATGGGATCGATACCGCGCTGGATCTTCCGGCCGACCATCGCCTCAACGAACCTCTGGACGATGGGCATGCGGGTCGGACCTCCGACCAGGATGATGTTGTCAACCTGCTCGGGGGTGAGCTTGGCGTCGCGGAGGGCGTTGCTGACCGGTACCCGGCACCGCTCCACGATGGGGTTGACCAATTCCTCCAGCTTCGCCCTGGTTATGTTCATGGTGAGATGCTTGGGCCCGCTCTGGTCGGCGGTAATGAAGGGCAGGTTGATCTCGGTGGACATGGTGGAGGACAGTTCGATCTTGGCCTTCTCGCTGGCCTCGCGGACTCTCCACATGGCCATCTTGTCCTTGGTCAGGTCGATGCCGCTCTCGTTCTTGAACTGCGCAGCGACATAGTTGATGAGGGCCTGGTCCATGTCCGTGCCTCCCAGCTGGGTGTCCCCGGAGGTGGAGATGACCTCGAACACGCCCTCGGAGAATTCCATGATGGTGACATCCAGCGTCCCGCCTCCGAGGTCGAAGACCATGATCTTCTGGGCGCTCTTGCTGTTGTCCAAGCCATAGGCCAGCGCGGCCGCGGTGGGCTCGTTGATGATCCTCACGACCTCCAGCCCGGCGATCGCGCCGGCGTCCTTGGTCGCCTGTCTCTGGTTGTCGTTGAAGTAGGCGGGAACGGTGATAACGGCCTTGCTAACCGTTTCCCCGAGGAATGCCTCGGCGTCCCGCTTTATCTTCTGGAGAATGAACGCGGAGATCTGCTGGGGAGTATAATCCTTCCCGTGAACGTGGAACTTGAAGTCGGTTCCCATCTTGCGCTTGGCCGCGGCGATGGTCCCCTCGGGATTGGTGACCGCCTGCCGGCGGGCAGGTTCACCGACCAGCAGCTCCCCTTCCTTCGTGAACGCAACATACGAAGGAAAGGCCTTCCCTCCGATGCTGGTCCCTTCCGCACTGGGAATGATGGTGGGCCTGCCGCCCTCCATGACCGCTGCCGCAGAGTTGCTGGTACCTAGGTCTATACCGATGATCTTAGCCATTGTTTTCACCTGTGTTCTTAGCTACCTTGACCTTGGAGCACCTCAGCACCTTGTCGCCGAGGTAGTAACCTTTCTGGAAGACTTCCAGGATCGTGCCGTCCTCTCCCTCGCCCACGGCGAGCGCCTCGTGGACGGTGGGATTGAACCTGCCATCGGAGGGGATCTCCCTCAGCCCATAGTCCCTGAGGAGGGCGGCCATATTGTCGCGTATCTTGGTGATTCCTGCCCGCAACTCCTCCTCGGAGCACTTCGCGGCCAGGGCGCGCTCGAAGTCGTCGAACACCAGCAGGAGCTCGCCCAACAGTCGATGGTTGGCAATCTTCACGAGTTCCTCGCGCTCCCTCTGGGTCCTGCGCTTATAGTTCTCAAAGTCGGCCTGGGCTCGCTTGGCGATGCCCAGATACTCGGCGGCGAGGGCCGCCTGCCGGTCCTTTTCCTTGCTCTCGGCCTGGAGCTGCTCGCGCAGGGACGCGAGCTCCTCCTCGGGACCTGCCGCCCCGCTGCCGTTCTGCTCAGACCCTTCTGCCTTCTCCATTTCTGCACCGTCTTACGGATCGTGAGTGTGTGGTGATTAGAAATATTAAGGGGTTTAGAACGGGGCCTAAGGCCCCGGGAGGTTTCAGTCCTCGTCCCCGCCCATGTCGGGGGCTCCGCCGGGACCGCCCATTCCGGGGCCCATGCCCCTGGCGGCGATGACATCGTCGATCCTCAGGATGAGGACCGCGGCGTCGGTGGCGGAGTTGATGGCCTGGCGGTCGACCCGGATGGGTTCGATGACCTTCTGGTCCATCATGTCGACGATCTTGCCAGTGTAGACGTTCAGACCGGCGTGGGTCTTGCCGTCCTTGTGGGCCTTCCTCATGTTGATGAGGATGTCGATGGGGTCCAGACCGGCGTTCTCGGCGAGCGCGGTGGGGACGACCTCAAGGGCGCTGGCGTAGGCGTCGATGGCGATCTGCTCACGGCCGCCCACGGACGCGGCATACTCCCGCAGCCTCATGGCCAGCTCTACGGCGGTGCTTCCTCCGCCGGTGACGATCTTTCCGTCCTCGATAGCGACCGCGACCACGCTCATGGCGTCGTCCAGGGAGCGCTCGACCTCGTCAATGACGTGCTCGGTGCCGCCTCTCAGCAGCAGGGACACGGCCTTGGGGTTCTTGCAGCCGGTGACGAAGGTCATCTCGTCCTCTCCGAGCTGGCGGACCTCGATAAGGGCGGCGGAGCCCAGTTCCTCGGCGGACAGCTCTTCGATCTTGGTGACCACGGTGGCGCCGGTGGCCTTGGCCAGCTTCTCCATGTCAGACTTCTTGACCCGCCTAACAGCGAAGATCTTCTCCTTGGCCAGGAAGTGCTGGGCGAGGTCATCGATACCCTTCTGACAGAACACGACGTTGGCCCCGGAGGCCTTGACGGTGGCGACCATCTTGCGCAGCATGTTCTCTTCCTCGTCGAGGAAGGCCTGCATCTGGGTGGGGTCGGTGATCTCGATCTTGGCGTCGATCTCGGTCTTCTGGACCTCTACCGCCGCATCGAGCAGGGCGATCTTGGCCTTCTCGATCTTCTTGGGCATGGCAGGGTGCACAGGCTCCTTGTCGACGATGATGCCCTGGATGAACTGGGTGTCGTCAATGGACCCGCCGGTCTTCTTTACCAGCTGGATATTGTCCATGTCCACGAACCACTTCTTGCCGGTCTGCTCGGCGACCGCGGTGACGGCCTTGACCGAGAAGTCGGCCAGGGACTCGCGGGAAGCGTTGACCGACTTGGAGATCATCGAGGTTTCGGCGATGAGCTTCAGGGTCTTCTTGTCCTTGACATCGACGTCCATGGCCAGCTCGTCAAGAATTTCCTGGGCCTTGGTGGCGGCAAGCCTGTAGCCGCCAGCGATGATGGTCGGGTGAATGTTGGAGTCGATCAGGTCGACGGCCTTCTTGAGCAACTCGCCGGACAAGATAACGGCGCTGGTGGTCCCGTCCCCGGCCTCATCGTCCTGGGTCTTGGCAACCTCCACGAGCATCTTGGCCGCGGGGTGGTCTACATCGATCTCCTTAAGGATGGTCACACCATCGTTGGTGATGACGACATCCCCCATGCTGTCCACGAGCATCTTGTCCATCCCACGGGGACCAAGGGTGCTCCGGACGGCATCGGCGATGGCCCGAGCGGCCATGATGTTGTTGTACTGAGCGTCCTTGCCCCGGTCTCTCTTGGTACCCTCTTTGAGGATGAGTATAGGCGTGTTTCCCATTCCCATGATTTTACCTCCAATAATCTTTCACTCACGAAGCTATGTTCTAGCTAAGCCTGCGTTGAATGTTTGTTCTTCTATATAAAAATACCGTGTCCTGGGCATCCTAACGGCATTCCACAGGGCGAAATCACAGGGCATCTGGATAATGCCGGGGGGGCTTCGCCTCGAAGACATCTTGCCCTCCCCCGTCCCCGTCGGGCCCTGCTACCAGGCGGTGAGGCTGCCCCGGAAACTTATTTTTAATTGACCAATGTTATAGAGGTCCGGGATGCACTGGACCGGGACTGGGAGTGAGCACCTAGCCCCGCGTGTCGCTGGTCGGAGCGTGGCGTCGAGCGCTGGCTCCCGACCCGTTCGGTCGCGTCGGGCGATGGACGATGGAAGAGAGCACGTTGATGTTCGAGATCGGGGCGATGCTGATCATAGCCTTCATAGGCGCCCTGCTAGCCTCCAAGGCCAAGCAGAGCGCCATCCTGGGCTACATCGCCGCAGGCATCGTCATCGGCCCCTACCTGACCTTCCAGATCGGTGGCTTCACTTACTCCGGCCTGGTCCAGGACATCGGTCTCATCGAAACCATGGCCCAGCTGGGGTTGTATCTACTGATCTTCTTCGTGGGCATGGAGTTCTCCGCTGAGAAGATCCGCCGGGTCAAGGGGCCGGCGGTGGTCCTGTCCCTCATCGACGTGGGGGTCAACCTGTTCACCGGCATCCTGTTAGCGACCGCCATGGGATGGCCGCTCATCGACTCAATCTTCCTGGCCTCGGTGCTGGCCATGAGCTGTTCGGCGGTGGCCATGAAGACCCTAATGGAGCTGGGCCGTCTGGAGCGGCCGGAGACAGAGTTCATGCTGGGCATGATCATCATGGAGGAGTTCATCTCCATGCTCTTCCTGACCATCGTCGGAGGGCTGGTTATACATACCGACTCCAACTTCAGCCTGGAACGGATGGTCTTCGGCCTGGTGGTGTTCTTCACCTTCTCCGCCGTCATGATCGCTGTCGTCATCCCCCGGACCATCGCCCGCCTCCAGATGATGAAAAGCGATGAGCTTTTCGTGCTGTTCATGCTGGGGGCGATCTGCCTGTCGGCCGCCTTTGCCGAGCTGTGCGGGGTGCCCGCGCTGATCGGGGCCTTCTTCATAGGCATGTCCTTCGCCGAGACCAAGGTAATGAAGCGGTCGGAGAAGATCATCACCCCACTGAGGGATGCTTTCGTGGCCATGTTCTTCGTGTCCTTCGGCATGCTCATCGACCCTTCGCTGTTCGGCTCGGTTATCACCATTATCGTGATCTCGGTCGTCATCATCATCATCGACGAGATCCTCATCATGTCCGCGGTCGCCTACATCGTTGGGTTCGGCCGCCGAGCGGCGACTTCGGTGGGGGCGTCGTTCAGCGCTAGAGGGGGCGAGTCGATCATGTACGCCAGCGTGGGGAGCCACGCCGCAGGAGCGACCAAAGGGGCGGAGCTGTATCCCATCGCCGGAGCGGTCACCTTCCTCATGAGCGTCCTGTGCCCGCTGTTCATCCGCAAGAGCTTTGACCTCGCGGACGGGGTCGCCAAGAGGGCCCCCCGTTCCCTCGTCTACGGAGGAGCGGTCCTGTCCCGTACTCTCAATAAGGTCGTCATGCCCGGCAGCAAGCTGTTCGTCCTCTCCCGCCCCCTGCTGGCCTCGTTCATCGTGTTCCTCTGTTCAGTGTTGATGATCATCTCGGTGCGGGGGCCTCCTCTGATCTTCGCCTATCTCGTGGCGATCGCCTCGTGCGCCGTGGTTTGGGTCCTGCTGGGCAGGGATCTCCGTGGGGTTGTGGAAAAGGTGGACTATCACAACCTGGGAACTATGCCAGGCAAGGAGAGGGCGATAAGCCAGTATGTGGCTGCGGTGGTCGTCCTCGCGCTGCTGATGGTGGTGCACGTCGCCCTGCTGTTCGCCTTGTACTGGCCGTCGGTCATGGTGCTGGCGGTGGCCTACCTGCTATGGATGTTCCACCTTATGACCCAGTCCTACCGTCGGACCTGCGACACGGTGGCCTATGATGAGATCAGGGCGAGGAACTCCCAGCCCCCCGTGCCCCTGGAGATCGAGAAACCGGCCTTCAACCACCGGGAGCGGTGGAGGGAGCTTCAATAGCTTCCGGGGAAAAAGTGGAAATAGACCGAGAGGTTCTTGGACCCCGGACATATTACGGTATTAGGATGGGCGAGCTGGAGACCTGCTTGGGAGTGCTCTTCAAACGGAAGGGCAAGAACGTGATGACCGAGACGGAGTTCATGCTGACCGTCTCCTTCGACTACCGGTGGTTCACTCCCAAGGAGGCCCAGACCCTTCTTGATATATCTGTAAAGAGGGGGCTTCTGGTCCGCACCGAGGAGTACCTGCGGCCGAACTTCGACATCAAGGACGTCGAGGCCTCGCTATCCTTCCGGCCCAGCAAGGACGTCCTCAGTGGGGACAAGGAGGAGGTTTCCCTTTTCGCCCAGCTCATCCAGGTCATCTCCGACCGGGGGAAATTAAAAAAGAGGGATGCGGTGGCCCGCGTCAACCGGACCCAGGAGCGTCTGGGAGTCGACGTGGAGGTCGCCGCAGTGTTGGTGGCCAAGGACCTGGGGGCCGACGTGGAGCCGTTCCTCGAGCCGGTCCGCCAGGAGATCCTTGCCCGCTGATGCTCACTTCTTCTTGATCATGTCCCCCAGGGTCAGCACCTTACCCTGGGACCGGCCGCCCTCGGACTTGACCATCGCCACCTTCTCCGTCAGCTTGATACCCAGTTCGTGCTCGAGCTTCTTGAGCAGCGCGTCGTTCGGCCTCATCGAACCGTTCTCCAGCTTGGCGATGACGCTGGACCGCTCGTTAAGCTTAGCGGCGAGGTCCTCCTGCTTCCAGTCCCTGGCCATCCTCGCCTCACGTATGAGCTGGGGGTACTCAGGAATGAGGTCGGTGGTCTCCTCGTCGGCGTAGATCGAGCGGGTCTTCATCCGGCGCTCGCGGGCCTGCAGCCTTTCGGCCACCACAGTGCGCGACGGGGCGGCGGCGGTACGCTTCCTGGCTCCGCCTCCCTTACCCTCGCTGCTCTCCCCGAACCGAGAGCACTCCTTGCACACCTTCAGAGTGGTGCCCTCCACCGATATCGTCTTGGTGAACTCAGATTCCTTACCACACATCTCGCACAACATGGCAGTTCGCCTCACTATCAGTGACCACCGATTTACCACTTTTGATGAGGTGACCGAACAGGGGCGGGAAATAGGAGGTAGCGACGGCCTACTCTCCGGGCCATCACCAGCATTATCAGCAGAGGTAATGTTAACGCCCTTTAAGCTCACGCCTTCTTTTTCTTGGAATGCAAGGAATAACAATATTAATTAGAGGCCGCACTATATATTCTTCGAGCGGCAGAGGTACGAATCCCTGCTTGGGTTGGGCGGTTTGACCAGCTTGTCTGGCCGTTGCGTATGGCAGGCGAAACAGTCATATAGCTCAGCACTTAATGTAAGCGATAGCCGAGGTGGAAAGATGAAGGAACCCCAGCTGGAAGAGCTAGTTGCCGAGATGCGGGACAAGATCGAGGTCCTTGAGAGACGCAACGGCGAGCTCTTGGAAGAGATACGCAGGGTCGAAGGGGAAAAGCGGTACGTTGAGAGCGAGCTCTTCCGCCTTCAAAAGGAACTAAAGAGGATGCGGGCGGAGATGGAGCGGTTGAAGTCCCCGCCCCTGATCATCGGATCCATCAAGGACGTCCTTGCCGACGGCCGAGTCATCGTAAAGAGCTCCACAGGCCCTGATTTCATCGTGTCCACCTCCGAGTACGTTCCGATGGAAGATCTCCTGGTGGGGGCGAGGGTGGCTCTGAACAAGCAGACCCTGGCTGTGATGGGCGTTCTGCCGCCATCCCTGGACCCCATTGTGGTGGGGGCGGAGATAATCGACAAGCCGGAGATCGCCTACGACCAGATCGGGGGCCTGGAGGAGCAGATCCTGGAGGTCCGCGAGGCGGTGGAGGATCCCCTGCTGAGGCCAGAGCTCTACAAGAAGGTGGGCATCGAACCGCCCAAGGGCGTGCTGCTGGTCGGTCCGCCAGGTACGGGCAAGACCCTGCTGGCCAAGGCTGTCGCCCACCAGACCAATGCCACATTCATACGCTTCGTCGGATCGGAACTAGTCCAGAAGTATATCGGGGAGGGCGCCCGGCTGGTCCGCGAGCTGTTCGAGCTGGCCAAGGAAAAGGCCCCCAGCATTGTGTTCATCGATGAGCTGGACTCCATAGGCGCCAAGCGTCTAGAGGTCGCCACCTCGGGGGACCGGGAGGTCCAGAGGACCCTCATGCAGCTCCTCTCGGAGCTGGATGGATTCAATCCCATCGGCGAGGTCAAGATCATCGGAGCCACCAACCGTCCGGACATCCTGGACGAGGCGCTGCTGCGGCCGGGACGCTTCGACCGTATCATCGAGGTGCCGGTGCCCGGCTACGAGGGCAGGCTGGAGATCTTCAAGATCCACACCAAGCGCATGGCCATCGACGAGGGCATCACCCTCACCGAACTCGCTCTGAAGGCCGAGGGGGCCACCGGGGCGGATATAAAGGCCATCTGCACCGAAGCAGGCATGTTCGCCATCCGCGATAACCGGGATCATGTCAGCATGTCCGACTTCGAGAGGGCGATCATCAAGGTGCTGGACAACGAGACCACGAAGATCGTTGAGTCCGGCGTCATGTTCGCCTGAAACCCCTTCGAACTATCTTCCCATCCTATTTTTATTTTCAATTCTATAATGCAATAATCAATCCTTGAGACTCATGACTAACCTGTTATATAATCATCCGAGGGTCTAAAGATCAAATGAACTACCGAACGGCCCAGAGGATCTTTGTGGACGAGCGTTCGACCAAGATCATGATGGCCGCCCTTTACCGTCCCCGGACGGCCCTGGAGATCTGGCGTATCACCGGTATCCCCGTAGCTAAGCTGTTCTCCCGCCTCAAGGTCCTAGAGAGGAAGGGGCTCGTCAAGCGGGTGGCCGTCACCTACGCCATCGATGGACGGGAGATGCCCCTCTTCCAGTCCATGCTCCACGACGCATTCCTGTTCACGGAGCGCGGCAAGCTCAAGATCACCTTCAAGTTGGAGAGCTGCGGGCAGAAGGACTACACCGTCGACACCGGGACCCTACTCTGAAGAGGGCCTCGATCCGATGTCCTCGCCCCCCTCGAAGTACTGCTGGACGGCATTGTATATATCCTCCAGGCCGGTGCCTTCCATGGCCGAGACCGGGGTCAGCTCCTTGTACATGCCCACGCTCTCCATAGCCTTCAGGTACTCTATGCTTATCACCGCCTGAGAGCTCATGTCCGGGCCGGTCAGGGCGTTGTACAGGGAGTAGGCGTCGCGCGACCATCCGAGCACTTCCTCCAGCTCCTCTTCCTTGAGCAGGTCGGACTTGGAGAGGACGTTGAGGAGAGGAAGGGAGAAACGGAACTGGGTGATCCCTGCAAGCATGAGGTCGGACACGAAGCCGTTGGACGTCTTGGCGAGGGTTGGGTCGGAGAGGAAGACGAGGAAGCTATCCTCTCGGCCCAGCTCGTCGATGAGAGCGCCGGAGGACTGCCGGAAGGTGAAGAGCTCCATCTGTCCTGGAATGTCGATGAGACAGTAATCGGTCTCCATCTTCTTGACCACCGGCACCCACTCCTTGGCGTTGATGGCCATGAGGTCGGAGGCCACGATCTGCGCCCCATTGGGGCCGAGAGAGTAGTCCCGCATGATCTCATCCAGGTGTACCCAGTCCCGGATGTCGACGTCCGCCTGATAGGGGATGAAGTCCGCACCGGGGTCGAGGTTGACCACGATGCTGTCGATGCCGTTGCTATCCAGCCAATCCTGGAAGGCCTGTACCAGCGAGCTCTTGCCGCTGCCGGCGGTGCCGATGAAGTAGACGTAATGCATGGGCGTCCCTGTCTGAACGATGGAGAGGGCATGGTGGGCATAAAGGTTCCGCGCAATCGCGTCCCGGACCGGGGAGACCATGACCTGAGAAGACAAGCCGGGCGGCCCCGAGGGTACGCAGGTTCGCCCCTCGACAAGAATACGGACAATCATATGATCTGACTATTCCTTGAGATGACGGTTCAGACGCTCGGATCTTCTTCGTCCTGCGATCGTTGCCTCTATCCATTCTTGGCTTTTTCATCTCCCCCGCCTCCTCCGAGGGGTTCACAGGGCGACCGCAAACACTAACTCGCACGTGCTCCGAAGACGTGACCATGAGGTACCCTCCCGGATGGGATGATGCCAGGCGGTTCCCCCTGCAGGACGCTCTCCGCGGCCGCCGGGCCCGGAGGTTCGCCCCGGGCGTGGAGATATCGGACGGTCCCTTGAGGCATCGGTCCTCGTCCCCGCCCGTTCCCTTGGACCGGGTGGAGGAGGCCGTGGTACTCCAGGCGGTCTCCGGCGTCACCGGCCACAATTACATGATCCCCTTCAATCCGAAGATATCCCCTCACCTGCCCAACTATTCAGGGTCGGCATGGGGGAGGACCTTTCCCTCGTCCGCCGGTTTCCACACCAGCGAGGTGTTCTTCACCGATGACGGGGGCACCTACCATCTTCCATCCCGGGACGGGCCGGGGGAACGTGATCCCGAAGATCCGGAGTGGCCTCTCGGGATGGCGGTCAAGCTGAGCGATGGGCGCCTCGATCTGCCTCCCCGGGAACCACACATCGAGGCCCATAACCACTGGTGCGTCAATAGGCCCGGGAGCGTGCTCGTGATCCCGGTCGCAGATCTAGCACAACACCTACTGTTAGCCCTTTGTTTCCTGGTCCAGAACGGCGTTGGAGTGTACGACGACATCCACCACTCGCCCGTTCCCGGGCTGGAGGGTTTCGCCGACCTCGTCGACCTGGAGAACCTCTACCCCCTGTCCTTCCTCGAGGTGCAGACGGTGACCGAAGCCTCGGTGGAGATGGGGACGGCATGCTACGCCGGAATGCTGCAACTTCAGGCCATGGGGCTGGGGGGCTGGATGTTCGACGGGATCGACCCTTTCAGCGTCCTGGGGGCGAGCGGGGACCCCGCGGTCCGCGGCCTGGGATTCAGATACGACGCCGATCCCCGATGGGCGGTCCCCAATCCCACCGGGCTGCTTGGGCACTTCGAGGGCTTCTGCCCTCCCTACCACCGGGACATGAGGGGGGCGGTGAGGGCGGTGGTGGACAGAAAGTTTGGGGGCGGAGGGCCGTTCCATCCTGACACTCCAGGACCGTGGCTGGACACCCCGGAGGTTAGAGGTGCGGCCGAGGCGCACTCCCCCGAGTTCCAGGAGTGCGTGGCGACGATGGCCCAGTACGTACTGGACTGCTTCGGCAAGTTCCCGGGAACAGTGCCCACGATGTGGACCCAGATGTACCTGCAGGCCCATCATCTCGACCTCGAGTTCTATGATCTCAAGTTCCGGCCGGGCGCGTACCTGAGCACGCACGCCGAGCACATGGCCAGATGGCACCCGGACCCATGAAGGAGATAGACATGACAAAAGTGGATAGGAAAAGGGGAGGCGGGCCCGGAGGGATTCGAACCCTCGGCCCATCGGTTAAGAGCCGATTGCTCTACCTAGCTGAGCTACGGGCCCCCCGTGTGTGGCGTGAAATATGGTCGTCGTACATAAGCTTTTCTGAAGGTATGGGCCCCTATTCTCCGGATGGAGCATCGTCGGCCCATTTTTCTGCCGCCTTAGAAGCCTTTGAGGGGGCGCCGACATGACTCAAGTGAAGGAGATCATGACCCCTGCAGTGGTCAAGCTAGACAGGGACACCACGCTCTGTGACGCCACCGTCCTGATGTCCCTGAGGAAGGTTTCCGGAGCCCCGGTGGTGGACAAGGACGATCGGCTCGTTGGCATGCTCAGTGAATCGGACGTCCTGGAATTCGCCGCCAGCAAGGAGGGGGTGGGGTTGGACGTGGAGCAGCTGTCAGTTGCCTCCCTGCCCTACGACCGCTTGGTGCGGGACGAAATCCTGTGCAGTCGATACAAGAGCGTGGGGGAGGCCAAGGTCGGCGACGTCATGAACACCGAGGTCGTGACCATCGCCGGAGACGAGGACATCGAGAAGGCCATGGAGATCATGGTAAGAATGGGATTTAACCGCCTCCCGGTGCACGAGGACGGGAAGCTCATCGGGATCATCGCCCGGCAGGACATACTAGTGGCGCTTTGCCGGGACGTCTCGGGACGTCGTTCGCCATCCTGCCCGCCCACCGGACGCTAGTTATTTTTACCTCCCGATGATTGACATTTCCGGGATGCGTACTGGGCACGATAGAGGTCCATGTTCTGGCCAGCGGCAGTGACGGTAACTGCACGGTGGTGGCGGCCGAGGATACCCTCATACTGCTGGATGCCGGCATATCGGGAAGGCGGATAGCCAAGCTCATGGAGGCGGTAGGCCTCGACCCTCGTTCGCTGGACGCTATCCTGCTCACGCACGAGCACTCGGACCACACCCACGGGGCGGGAGTGCTCTCCCGCCGGTTCGACGTGCCCATATGCTGCAACAGCAACACCCTCGTCTGCTCCAACCTGGGGGCGGTGCACTCCACCATGCCCATCAAGACGATGGAGTGGTTCGACCTGGGATGCCTGTCGGTGCATCCGTTGCCGATCCTGCACAACGCTGCCGAGCCCAATGCCTTCCACCTTCGCTTCGAGGATCGAGAGATGCTGCTTGCGACCGATCTGGGTAAGATTACTCCGGAGGTGTTCGCGGCGCTCAAGGATGCGGACCTGGCCATCATCGAGGCCAACCACGACGTGCAGATGTTGATCAACGGTCCCTACCCGCCCAAGCTGAAGAATGAGATCCGTTCAGACCGCGGCCACCTCTCCAACGTCGACTGCGCCCGGGCGCTGTGGGCGACCCACAACGAGGAACGCAAGGTCTTCCTGGCGCACATCAGCAAGAACAACAACACTCCGTTGCTCGCTCGGAGGACGGTAGCCCGGACTCTGGGATGCGAGGAGGATAGGATCGATTGCCTCCTGACTCCTGATGACCACCGCTCGCTGTCGGTGTGATCAGCGGCCCAGCACCTGGATCCCAACGGCCTTCTTGCGGATGATGAGCGCCTTGGCGATGGCCTGAGGCAGGGAGACGAGATCCTCCTTCTGCAGGCGGTAGGTGCGGCCAGGCCCGGCGAACGCGGGGATGTCTTCGACGATGCGCAGCACCATCTGGTCGGGCATGGGGGCCGGCAACTCCACCGCCGGCGCCGCGACCTCACTAGACACCGGTACCTCCGGGACGGGGGCGGCGACGGGAGGTGCGATCTCCACCTCAGGGAGGGGTGAAGGCATGATCACCGTGGTGGCGGCCATCTCCTCCTCGCGCAGGGCCTCCACGACCATTTCCGGCGCGGCCATGGGCTCGAGGGTGGGCTCATCGGCCTCCTCGATCCTCGGTCGGTTGCCATCAAGCACGACCGAACGGCAGTCTTTGAGCAGAGAGTACACTTTATCGTACACTTCCTGCTCCTCGATGGTCAGCCTGGTCGTCTCCAGCTTGGCCCCCTGAGCCGCCCTCAGAGCCATGTCCATGAGCTTCCCGAAGCGGAACTCGAAGATCTGGGCCGACTTCTCCTGGAACTTCATCAGCTGGTTGCTCGCCAGCTTGGCCTTGGTGGAGAACTGGTCGACAGCGAACTCCCGTTCGCTCTCCCGCTTGAGGTTGTCCAGGCACTCCCGCATCGCAGGATAGAAGTCCCTGCGCACCTCGGAGATGGTCTTGTTGCGCTGCTCCCGTCGGTAGACCTCGGTAAGGTCCTCGAATGTAAACACTTCGGCGGGAGGGGACATCAGCTAGGTTCATTCAGTCGACCGTATTTGAGCGTATGCGGTTCGGTCCAATTTCTCATTCCATGGAGCGCTACAGTCCTCGGAGCGGACCGCGGGCGAAACCTTTTCACCGTCCACCGGCCATCCCGTCACGTGGATGTCTCTAAGGTCCTTCGGTCGGTGAAGGGAGGGGTAGAGCTGGACATCATGGTAACCCCCAACGCCAAGAAGGCCCAGGTAGGAGAGGTCGACATCTGGAGGAAGCGGCTGGTGGTAAAAGTGACGGCGCTGCCCACCGAGGGCCGGGCCAACGAGGCGGTGGTGGACCTGCTGTCGGCCCTCTTTGGCACGAGGGTGGAGATCATCAGAGGACACACCGACCGCCACAAGACCGTTCTGATCCCTCTGCCCGTCGACGAGGTCAGGTCCCGGCTGGAGGGAGCATGAGGGATCCCAAGGAGATGTTAGAGGAGCTGGAAGCTCTCCTCCTCCAGCTCAAGGAGCGACCCGAGGGGGCCGTCATCCTGGTCGAGGGAAGGAAGGACCGGCAGGCCCTGGCCTGCCTGGGGATCGGGGGCGAGATCGTCCAGGTGCAGGACGCCAGGGGCATCTTCGGGGTGGCCGAGGAGCTAGCCTGGAACGGGCGGGAGGCGATCGTCCTCACCGACTGGGACCGCAAGGGAGGGCAGCTGGCGGAGCTGTTGCGCAACGCCCTCAAGGCTAATGGGGTGCGCTATGATGATTCCATAAGGGCCCGCCTGTCCCTACTGTGCAAGAAGGAGATCAAGGACATCGAGTCCCTGCCCTCCTTCATGGCGTACCTGGTGCAAACCTCCGGCGCACCCCGGTGACGGCGCTAGCAGGGGAGGATCTCGGCGGTGAATCCGTCAAGATCAGAGGGGAACTGCCCCACCTTCCAGCCGACACCGGTGGTCTCGCAGTAGAAGTAGTCCGTTCCTCCGTACTCATAGTAGGTTCCGGAGAAGCTGCCGACGATGCCCACAGCCATGTGGCCGGAGACTCCGGGCCGGGTGTACTCTAGCATGACCGCGTCGACGCCGATGACCGTGCACTGCATCAGAGACGCGTACAGCGCGGACTTGTCCTCGCAGTCCCCTCCGTGGTCCACCAGCGTTTCCACCGGATACCGGGGGTACTCCACCCGCCCGGTGGTCGCTTGGTCTTCGGTGTATGGGACCCCCTGCACGAACGCCAGGAAGAACTGGGCGAGGTCTCCGCCATACCCCTTGGTCACGGCCATGCTCTTCAGCTGATTGGCCACGGCGATGACTGTGGGGTCGGCATCCATGACGTACGATGCATAATCATAGGTGCGGGTCAGGCTCCTCAGGTAGTAGTAATCATGCCCGGAGGCCGAACCGTTGAGGGTCCAGGTCTTTCCGCCATAGCTCCAGGAATAGGAGAACGAGATGCTGTCCGCCGGAACGAGGAAACTCACGGAGGCGCTCCAGCTACTGACGATCGCCCCATTAACCGCCTGCACCCGCCAGTAGTAGGTCGTACCGTTCTGCAGCACCATGGGAACAAGATACCATTTCCCGCTGACCGAGACGTCGAACACCGTGCTAGCGAACGAGGCCGAGGTGCTCACCTGGACCCGGTAGCCGCTGGCGCTCTCCACCGCGGACCAGGTGAGATTGACCTGGCTCCCGTCAACGGTGGCCCCGGAGACAGGCGTGAGGGGCAGGGGAGCAGCTAGGAAGTCGTTGTGACTGAACTGCCGAACAGCGCTCCAGTGACTAAAGGCCTCGTCGTGGTAGGCGGCCACCCGCCAGCTGTACACCGCCTCATCTTCCATAGTGAAGGTCGGGGAGTACGAGGTGCCGGTCAGGCGGACGTCCACCACGAGATCGGAGAACTCAGTGTCCTTGGCGATCTCCACGCGATAGCCCAGGGCCTCGGTCACGCCGCTCCAACGCAGCGTGGGAAGGCTGTTGACAAGCACGCTGCCATCCGACGGCGACAGTAAGGTGGGCTGGACGAGCGTCGTCCTTATCGTGAACATCGAGGCTTCACTGAGCGGACCGTACCTTCCGTCCTCCACCGCCTGCACCGTCCATAGGTAGCTGCCACTCTCCAGCAAGCCGCCGAGGTCGTAGTTGTTGGTGGTGGAGGTCAGGTTCACCCCGCCTATCGAGCCACCGGGGACGGTGATGAGAACGACGTAGCTGTCGGCGTTGGCGTCCGGGGTCCATTCCAGGGTGATGTTCTTTGTGTACAGAACCACGCTGGATGAGGGAGAGATGGCATTCAGTTTAGGTATGTCTGAAGTTTTACTATCGCCCTCTGTGTTGCTGCCCATGAGGCCGGAGGGCAGGAGCGACGGGAACACCAGGAACACCGCCAGGACAATGGCCACCGCGGCGACAGTCCCCCCTATCAACGCCCCCCTCATGCGCGCCGCCTCCCGACCGGCATAAGTGTATAGGCACCGCTACCTCTCAACATCTCCACTCTCCGGCGGCGCGAAACGGTCGCATATCTTTAGCATTATGTCTCGACGTCCGATTATCGAGAATAACGACCAACGGCAGGAAGATGGGCGGCCAGATCGTGGCGCCGACCCGCTGCCCAGCCGAGGTGAAGGTACATCTTCCGGTACGGCCTTGACTGCTCCCATGGGGCCAAGGATCGTAAGCGTGTTGACCCTGGGGGTATCCGACCTCAAGAGGTCGTCGGGTTTCTATGAGGGGCTGGGGTTCAAGAGATCGGCGAAGAGTGACAGCGATATTGTATGGTTCATCACCGGGGGCACGGTCCTCGCACTCTATCCCTGGAAGGCCCTGGCCGACGATGCCGCCATTCCGCCGGAGGGGTCGGGCTTCCGCGGGGTGACGATGGCCATCAACCTGTGTAGCGAGGATGAGGTCGATCAATTCATCGACCGGGTCGACGAGCTGGGCGGTCGGATCGTTAAGCGACCACAGAAGGTCTTCTGGGGCGGCTACTCATCGTACTTCCAGGATGCTGATGGCCACTTGTGGGAGGTCGCCTTCAACCCGTTCACGCCGGTGGATGCCAGCGGCAGGCTGGACATTGACGTGTGAAATGGTTGGCGGAGGGCCCGCCTGTGATCTGTCCGCAAAGGACGACCTCAATCATATATAGCCAGCAAACAATCTCATCACCTGAGCACCATGGCCGTCGACGAGAGGATGCTTAAGGCGCTGGGCGTTCAGAGCGTGGACGAACTCTTCTCGGACATCCCGCCCTCGGTCCGCACCGGGGGGGTTCCCCTCCCCGATGGCATGTCCGAGATGGAGGTCGTGAGGACGGTAAGGTCGATGTTGGAACGCAACGTCACCGCCGTGGACCATCCCTGCTTCCTGGGAGGTGGCATCTACCGCCGCTTCATCCCCGCCGCGGTCACCGCCATGGTCTCCCGCTCGGAGTTCCAGACCGCTTACACTCCGTATCAAGCGGAGATCAGCCAGGGCATGCTGCAGGCCTTGTTCGAGTACCAGAGCTACATCGCCGAGCTGACCGGCATGGAAGCGGTGAACTCCTCGAACTACGATGCCTCCACCGCCCTGGGCGAGGCGGCAGTCATGTGCGGACGTATCAACGAACGGAGCAAGTTCCTGGTCCCCGAGGCGCTCAGCGCGGGGAAGCGGGGGGTCCTTCAGAACTACATGAAAGGGTCTGGCATGCAGATAGTGGAGTACGGGTTCGACCCTCTCACCGGGGAGATGGACCTCGAGGACCTGCGCTCCAAGGTCGACGGCGAGGTATCTGGCATCTATGTCGAGGTCCCGAACTTCCTGGGAGTCATCGACCGTCAGGCTACCGAGGTGAAAAAGGATTTTCCCAATGTCCTGCTGGTGGTGGGGGCGGACCCCATATCTCTGGGCATACTGAAGGCGCCGGGGGACTACGGCGCGGACATCGTTATCGGCGAGGGGCAGTCGCTGGGCTCCCCGATGAACTTCGGCGGTCCCCTGCTCGGCCTGTTCGGGTGCCGGCAGGAGCACATACGCAAGATGCCAGGCCGAGTGATCGGAATGACCCGCGACCTCGCCGGTCGCCGGGCGTTCGCCATGACCCTGCAGACCCGGGAGCAGCACATCCGGCGGGAGAGGGCCACGTCCAACATCTGCACCAACGAGGCGCTGATGGCAGTCGCCGCCGCGGTGTACCTGGGCGTCGTCGGGCGGTCTGGACTGAGAGCGCTGGCCATGATCAACATGGAGAGGGCCCGGGCGACCATGGACGCTCTCTGCCAGCTCAAGGGGTTCGAGTGCCCGGCACTAAAGTCCTACCACTTCAACGAGTTCGTGGTCCGCCCGCCGATCAAGCCGGAGAAACTGGCCCGGGTGCTCATGCGCAAGGGCATTATCGGCGGCCTACCGCTGGCTCGGCACGTACCAAGCTTGGGCGATTGCATGCTCTTCGCCGCCACCGAGATGACCACTGACGAGGATATCGTAACATTGGTCTCGGCCCTGGAGGGAGTGCTATGACTTATCGCCAAGCAACCTTCGACGTGCGCCTCATCCAGGAGATGAGCGGCGTCGGTGGTCTCGACCTGCCGCCGCCCAAGCGGGAGATCGAGGTTCCCCCCAACCTGCTGAGGACCGAACTGGACATCCCTGACCTGCCGGAGAACGAGGTCGTCCGCCACTACACCGATCTGTCCCAGATGAACTTCGGGGTGGACAACGGTCTCTATCCCCTGGGCAGCTGTACCATGAAGTACAACCCCAAGTACGCCGACCTCCTGGCCGCGCTACCCTCGGTGGGGGAGGTCCACCCCCTCGAGGACGAGGAAGGGGTGCAGGGATCGCTGCGCCTGCTCTACGAGCTGGAGCGGGCGCTGTGCGCCGTTTCAGGGATGGATGCCATGAGCCTGCAGCCGGCAGCGGGAGCCCAGGGTGAGTTCACCGGAATGCTGATCACCCGCGCTCTCCACGACGCCAACGGCGAGGACCGCGGAGAGGTCGTCGTCCCGGACAGCGCCCACGGGACCAATCCGGCCTCGGCGGCGATGGCGGGCTTCGACGTCGTGGTAGTGCCCACCTCGCCCAGCGGATGCGTGGACGTGGAGGCGCTCAAGAGCGTGGTGTCCGACCGCACCGCAGCCTTCATGATCACCAACCCCAACACCTTGGGCATCTTCGAGGAGGACATCGTGCGCATCGTGCGCATCGTCCACGGGGCCGGCGCGCTGATGTACTACGACGGTGCGAACCTCAATGCGGTGATGGGTCACACGAGCCCGGGGGCCATGGACTTCGACATCGTGCACCTCAACCTCCACAAGACCTTTGCCACCCCACATGGGGGCGGCGGCCCGGGGGCCGGGCCGGTGGGCGTCAGGAAAGAGCTGGAGCCGTACCTGCCGGTGCCCCGGATCGTCCGCGAGGAGGACAGATACCTGTTGGACTGGGATCGGCCGCTGAGCATCGGCAAGGTGAGGTCGTTCTACGGCAACTTCGCGGTCCTGGTCCGCGCCTACGCCTACATCCTCAGGATGGGCGGGAACGGGCTCCGGGAAGCGTCGGACCGGGCGGTTCTGAACTCCAACTACCTGCACACCAAGCTCACCCCGACCTATCACATGCCGTTCAAGCCGCTGCGCAAGCACGAGTTCGTTCTTTCGGCCAAGAAGCTCAAGGAGGAGCGCGGCGTCCGCGCGCTGGACGTCGCCAAGCGCCTGCTGGACCACGGGATGATGTCCCCCACGGTGTACTTCCCGTCGCTGGTCGAGGAGGCGCTTATGATCGAGCCCACGGAGACGGAGACGAAGGAGACCCTGGACCGGTTCGCCGAGGCCATGCTGAGCATAGCCAAGGAGGACCCCCAGGTCGTGAGGGAGGCCCCGCACAATACCTCGGCCCGCCGTATCGACGAGGTCTACGCGGCCAAGGAGCTGGTGCTCAGCTACCTCGGCCTTAAACGGAAGCTCAGCGGAAGCCTGGACGGGCTGAGGGCGAATTCCGCGGGACGCAAATGCGAGTCCTGCTCGCTGATTTTGGAGAACAAGTGAGGGTGGACATGGACGAGACGAGGACCCCGATGATATCGCGAACTATGGCACTGAGCTGCAGCATGACGGTGACTGGACAGACCGGCCGGCTCTACGTCTTCGAAGGCATCGACGGCTCCGGCAAGAGCACAGTGTCCAAGCTGTTCGCCGAGCGCCTGGCAAGGACGGGAAGGGCAGTGGAGTGGACCGCCGAGCCGACCTCCGGTTGGATCGGCCAGCAGGTGAGGAGGGCGAACAAGGAGGCCCATAGCGATTTCGCCGAGACTTTGTTGTACATCGCCGACCGCGCCGAGCACAGCGCCCAGATCCGGGCTTGGCTAGAGGACGGCCGGGACGTGGTGTGCGACCGCTACGAGGGCAGCACCCTAGCCTACCAGTCGGTGACCCTCCGCCCCCATCTGGGACCCAAGGCCCTGGAGTGGCTGAGGACGGTCAACGCCCCCTTTGTCCTCCATCCCGACGCTACCTTCCTATTGCGCATCGACCCGGAGAGCGCCATGCAGCGGGTGTCCACGCGGGGGGAGACGGAGAAGTTCGAGAAGATCGATTTCCTTCGCAAGGTGTCGTCCATGTATGACCGGCTGGCGGTGGAGGACCTCTCGTACATAATCATCGACGCCTCCAAGGGCCTGGAAGAGGTCGTGGACACCGTTTGGGCCCTCCAGCCTCGATGATCGAGGGGTGCTCGGCTAATGGGCGATCCGGCATGAGGCGCCCCTATCCCCGGTGCGGGCACTAATTATTTATCATTCACCACTGGTTGCGCCATCATGCATCCTTCAGAGGCCATCCGGTGCACCAAGGGACGGGAGCTCGAGGGCCGGCGCATCGTCCTGGGGATTACCGGGAGCATCGCTGCGGTGGAGTCGTTCGAGCTGGTCCGGGAGCTCATGCGGCATGGGGCTGAGGTCACCGTGGTCATGTCCCCCGAGGGGGCCAAGCTGGTCACGCCGTGGGCCATGGAGTTCGCCAGCGGTCGGCCGGTGATCACCGAGCTGACCGGCAAGGTCGAACACGTGAGCCTGTTCGGCGACTACCCAGGCAAGGCAGACATGCTACTGGTCGCGCCGTGCACCGCCAACACCATCTCCAAGATGGCCCTGGGGATCGACGATACTCCGGTAACGACCATGGCCACGGTGGCCATCGGTTCTAGGGCCCCGGTCCTGGTGGCTCCGGCCATGCACCTGGCGATGTACGAGCACCCCGCGGTCAAGGAGAACGTCAAGCGGCTGGAGGACATGGGCGTGGGGTTCGTGGGCCCAGTGGTCAGGGACAAGAAGGCAAGGGTGGCGACCATCGACGAGATTGTGGAACGGGTGCTCGCCGACCTCGGTCCCAATGATCTAAGGGGCAAGAGGGTGCTGGTGATCGGCGGCTCGACCGAGGAGCCCATCGACCAGGTGAGGATTATCTCCAACACCGGCACCGGGGAGAGCGCCGTGCAGATCGCCCTGGCCGCGTCCCGGCGAGGCGCCTCCGTGGAGTTGTGGGCCGGGCGGATGAGCGTCCCGGTACCGGCGACCGTGGCGCGGCGCACCTTCCGCACGGTACAGGAAATCCTGGACATGGTCGATGAGGTCGACCACGACGCGGTCATCGTTCCCGCCTCTCTGTCCGACTACGCTCCCCCCGCCAAGGAGGGTAAGATCTCCTCGGGCAAGAAGGAATTAAAGATCACCATGCGCCCGCTCCCCAAGGTCCTCCCGACGCTGCGTCCCCGGACCAAGGTCTTGGTGGGCTTCAAGGCCGAGATCGACGTGACCCCCGATGAGCTGATGCGCCGAGCGAGGGCACGGCTGGAGGATCATGGACTGGACCTCATCGTGGCCAACGACCTGCGGGACGTGAGGTCGGGAAGGACCAAGGCGGTGCTCGTAACACGCAGCGAGGAGATCCCGTTCGAAGGTTCCAAGGCACAGCTGGCCGATCGCATCCTGGACGTCGTGGCCAAGGTCCTTCGATGAAGGCGACGGCGTTTTGCCCGGGGCACATCACCGGCTTCTTCCAGCCGTGCGAGCATGAGGAGCCCCTTCTCACCGGGTCCCGAGGGGCGGGCCTATGCGTCAACCGCGGGGTCACCACCTCGGTGACCTCAAGGCCGGGGACGGGGAGGATAGAGATCTCGATCGACGGCAGACGCCAGGACGCCGAGGTCACCCGCAGCGCAGCGGCCCTGCTCCTGGGGGACGAGCTGCTGGACATCACTGTCGATTCCTTCCTTGACCTTCCGGGGGGTGCTGGCTTCGGAATGAGCGCGGCGGGGGCGCTGTCCACCACCTTCGCCCTGGCTGAGATCCTAGAGCGGCCGCCTGAGGATGCCTTCGCCGCCGCCCATCTGGCGGAGCTGAAACACCGCACCGGTCTGGGCGACGTCGCCGCCCTGACCCGCGGGGGGATGACTTTCCGGCGGCGGGAGGGCCTTCCGCCCTATGGCCAGGTGGACCGTCTTGATTTTACCGGGGAGATCGTGGCGGCGGTGGTCGGGGATAACATGCGCACCGCCGACGTGCTCAACGAAGCGGCGAGAAGAGGTGAGATCGTCGAGGCGGGGAGGGCGTGCAGCCGTGAGCTGAGCATGGACCCCACGGCGCAATCGTTCTTCCGCCTGAGCCGGGAGTTCACCGACCGTTGCGGACTGGCCGGAGCCGGAGTCCGGGAGGCCCTGGATGCCGTGAAGGGCCTGGGCCAGGCATCGATGATAATGCTCGGCAACTCGGTGTTCGCCTGCGGGGATCTGGACGCGATCCAGGAGCGATGGGCATTCTTCGGTCCCACCTTCCGGCTATCCATCGACTATATCGGTCCCCGGGTCCTCGTCCACCAGGTTTGATCACTCGTAGAGGGTAAACAGCTTGTCGTCCTCCCCCACGTCGAAGAGGCCGATACGGGCGCCGCAGTCCAGCCAACCATGGGCGTAGTTCACGCTGGCGAAAGCGTTGATGAAGTCGCCGATCGATCGGAAGTGCAGCGCATCGTTGTAGTAAGACGTCGCCATCGTCAAGAAGTCCTCAGCCAACCGCCTACCGAAGGAGCGGGGTGGGGCGGCGATCTTGAGCTTATCCAGCGCCCGTTTGGTGGTATCTAGGTACTTGTCCAGTTTTTCACTGGATATTGTGTCTTGCATGCTCAATCATCCTTGGTCGGAATTATTTCCACGCTCTCCCCACCGTGGCGGCTCTCCCTCGGGCGCACCTCGACGAACAGCGGCATCTGGATGTTGCCACCGACACATAGCGCTACACCTATGGGCAGGCGCTGTATCTCGTCGGCCATGCCTGCGGTGAGGCCTTCCACGGAAGCGGTGATGGCCTTGAGGTCGTTAGGATTGGTGACCTTGAGTATCATCTGGGTATTGCATTGGCTGAGGACGTTCTTATCGATCTTGGCCGCCCTCTGGCTGATAATGGTCAGACCGAGACCGAACTTTCGGCCCTCGGCGGCGATGGTGCGGAAGATCTTGGACGAGGCCGCCAGGCCTTGCTGCGGGCAATAGTTGTGCGCCTCCTCGACCACCAGCATCATCGGCGGCACCTTGCCGAGCTTACGCAGCTCGAACAGGGCGGTGCAGATGCGATTGACGATGAGCTCAGCGATCTCCGGCTCGGTGCCCTTGAGATTGATTATGGTCATTTTCCCTTTCACGACAAGCTCGTCGATGCGCGTCCCCGAAGGTGCGAAGATCTTGCAGTCCTCAAGGAACTGAAGCTCGTTGATGAGGGCAGCGTTGTTACCCTCCTCATCGCTCTCCAGGACCTTGATTATATCTCGGAGGGTATACTCCTTCTTAACGCTCTTGATAGCGTCGATCGCCTTCCTCAGAGCGGTGAGGTAGGCCTTTCCGTTCTTGATGCTCGTCAGGGAGAGCAGGTCATGGGCCTCTATGTTGGCCAGGGTGAACCGCAACGGCTTCGCCTTCTTGTTGACGTCGGTGTCGCTGGCGAACTCGATGATATGCTCCTCGAACCCCCGCTCAGTCACCTTGAAGTCCCGGTGGCCCTTGCCCACATGCCCGACCTCCCGCATGGCCCCGTACTCGCCGTGGGGATCTAGCACCATGACCGTGACATCGTGCTTCATCAGCTCCTCTATGAGATCGCCGCACAGGAACGATTTGCCTCCACCGGTCTTGGCCAGGATGCTCACATGCTTCTGGACCATGGAGTTGATGTCCATCTCCACTCTGATGTCGTGCCCGAACAGCAATCCGATGTACGCGCCGGTGGGGGTGTTCTCCTTGAGCCCGATGACCTTCCTGATGAGATCGTCGGTCGCCTTGAACACCGGCTGGCCGGCCTTGAACGGAGTGCGGGGCACCTGCAGCAACCCCCGCTCGTCGCGATAGCCTATGACCGTGATCTGTGCCGCCACCCTCTCGTGGATCATGATCTCCTCGCCCAAGGATATCATCTTGGCCCGATCGAGGGAAAGGTCGGTCTTGCGCTGCATGTCCATGACCTGCCCCAGCACCCATCCGGCCTGCTCGTGCTGGGCCATCACATATTCCATCTTCTCCAGGTTGGCGATGACGCTGACGTTATAGGCCGCCGTGCCCACGTCCCCGTAGATAATTCCCACCGCGTCCCTGCCCTCCCCGAAGGATGGGAGCGCGGAGGTCGCGTTCACCGCCACGGGGGCCGTGACCTCCGGCGCAGGCGCTGGCGACGG